>NZ_PCQC01000002.1:0-465056 GCF_002979955.1 Pseudomonas sp. MYb2 | reverse complement strand
CAGTATCGCCACCGCCCCCCGACTCCCCGCCATCACCCCGCTCACCTTGATATCCACCGGCGCCGTTTGATTGGAAAACCACTGCAACGCCGGGCTATCACTTCTAGCCGCCAGCAATTGCGGGGCCGCTGCTGGGGTGTGTGATTCGGCGGAGGTCAGCAGCAGCGACGACCACGTCGCTACGCCGACCAGCGCTGCGAGCAGTGCGAGTGCCTGGACCATTTGGGGTGGGGAAACGCGTGCGGTGAAGGTCATGGGTTGAATCTCCTTTTTATCCCTGCTGTCAGCGTACGCGGCAATTCTCTCCGTTTTATTTCACACGCCTTACATGTTGGCCGTGCACGATGGCGCAGGACGCAAAGGAGCGGCGCGCGATGAACAGGCAAGAGGGTTTTACGCTGATCGAGTTGATGGTGGTGCTGGTGATCATCGGCATCGCCAGTGCGGCGATCAGCTTGAGTATCAAGCCGGATCCGTTGCAGTTGCTGCGCAAGGATGCCGAGCGTGTGGCGCAGTTGCTGCAGGTGGCGCAGGCGGAGGCGCGCGCGGATGGCCGGCCGATTGTGTGGGTGAGTGATGCCAAGGGGTTTCGGTTTAGTCGGCGCAGTGACAGTGGCAAGGGGTTTGATCATTTCGCTCAGGATCCGCAGTTGCGGCCGCGTGCCTGGCAGAGTCCGAAGATGGAGTTGCGGGTGGAGCCGAAACAGAAGGTTGTGCTGAACGCTGAGTGGATCAATCCGCCGCTGCAATTGACGTTGTCGGATGGGTTGAATCGCTTGAGTGTGCTGCGCGATGGCAGTGGAAGGATCAGCCTGCAATGAAGCGCCAACAGGGTTTTACGTTGATTGAGGTGATGGTCGCGATTTTGTTGATGGCGGTGGTGAGTCTGATTGCCTGGCGGGGGCTGGACAGTGTGACGCGGGCGGACAGTCATTTGCAGGCGAGCAGTGAGCAGAGTGACGGTTTGTTGCGAGCGTTGAACCAGTTGCAGCGGGATGTGGAGATGCGCGCGGGGGTTGAGTTGACTGAGCCGAGGAAGGTTGGGGTGGATGATGAACCGCCGAGCGCCCCGCCCGCTTTGACTGTGCGCAGTAGCGACAGTAAGGGGTTTCGGCTGGACATCATTCGCACGGCGGCGGATCAGCCGGGGGCGTTGCAGCGGGTGCGGTGGTGGGTCAAGGGCGACAATTTGTACCGCGCGGTGGCCCCGGCGCGCAGTCAATATCCACTGCCCGCGCCAACGGCTGGGGTGGCGGTGTTGAACGAAGTCAGCGATGCGCAAGTACGCGTTTGGGAAATCGATAAAGGCTGGCGACAACTGAGCGGCAACCGGCAGGAGGATCCACAAGGGCTGGAGATTCGGTTGACTCGGCAGACGCCACAGGGGGTGGAGAAATATCGGCAGGTGATTGGCCCACTTAATTGAGCCGTTCCGCCTACGGCAACTTCAACGAGATCTGTGCTCATCAGGACAAACTGCCCGGCTGTCAGGCCGCCATCGCTGGTAAACCAGTTCGCTGTGCGTCAGATAGTTGAATGGTCATCTGTGGCTTTACCGTGAATCAATCTCCTGTTCGGACGATGGCTCGACGCAATGGACTCACCGCATAAGATCCGGCCTTCACGTTGACGATGTTGCAGCGCTGGTCGCCATGGAACGCTTTTCAACACCAATCGAAACAGCGAAAAACATGATGCCGAGAACGGCCAGGCCTGCGCCAACCCAGCCCGTTGATGCCCAGCCGAGTCCGCCGGCAATGGCGAGGCCACCAAGCGAGGCACCGACCGCGTTGGATATGTTGAATGCGCTGTGGTTGAGGGCCGCGGCAAGTGTTTGAGCTTCACCGGCAACATTCATCAGACGTACCTGGAGTGCGGGTACCAGTGCGAAGCCGCATCCGATTAAAAACAGTACAGCCAGAGTGCCGATCCCAGAGGATGCGAAAACGGAGAAGCCCGCCAGGAACACCGCGTTCCAGATCATGATGTAGAAGATCGCAGGAACCAGCGCGCGGTCAGCCAGCCAGCCGCCAATCAGGTTGCCAACAATCATGCCTATGCCCCAGACCGCCAAGACCATTGGCACCTGGCCGGATGTAAAACCAGTCACTTCAGTCAAGGTCGGGGTAATGTAGCTATACACCGAAAACATCCCGCCGAAACCGATTGAAGCTGTAGCCAGCGTTAGCCAAAGCTGAGGCTTTTTGAGACCAGCGAGTTCGGATTTCGGACTCGCAGACTCGTCGCGGGGGATGGTCGGGATAAATATCCAAAACAGAACGATGGCAATGACTCCACCCGCAGCGAGCAGCGCAAACGCGCCCCGCCATCCGAAGAGCTGACCGATCCACGTGGCAGTTGGAACACCTACGACATTGGCCGCCGCCAATCCCGCCATAACATAGCCGGCAGCTTGAGCTTTTCGATTTTCAGCGACCATGGTCGCGGCAACCAGGCAGGCGACACCGTAGTAAGCGCCATGCGGCAGACCGGCCAGGAAACGCGCACCTAGCAAAGTTGCATGATTCCAGGCGACGGCGCTTGCCCCATATCCAATCGCAAAAAGCGCAAGTAATGCGATCAATAGAGCCTTGCGAGGGCAGCGTGCGGCGAGGATTGCAATGAGCGGCGCGCCGACCACAACGCCAAGGGCGTAGGCCGTGATGTAACCGCCTGCAACCGGTATGGAAACGTGCGTGCTCGACGCCAGACCGGGAAGCAAACTCATGGACGCAAACTCACCCGTACCGATGAATAGGCCGCCGAGGCCAAGTATGGCGATGGCCGTGCCTGTGCCGTGTGGGACGTCAATGGCCGGACGGGACTGTGAAGTGCTCGTATCGATACTGGATTGACTGGTCATGAACAATGCCTCCGATGAAGCGATACCGAAGGCACGCTTTAAAAATGCAACGCAGTGGCACCTGTCTGGATGAGGTGCCAAGAATGGGCTTACCGGGTAGTAGTCGCCGGCCTACTTGTGGACGATATCCGCGATGTAATCGGTGAATTCATCTGCGTAATCTTCGTGCCAGCGAGAAAGCGCTGGACGGTTCTGGATCATGTCATCTGCTGCCCACTGCATGCGGCGCTGATCCAGTTCCCAGCTGGCTTCGTTGTCTTCACAGAAAATATAGAAGTCGCCCTCAGCCATTTTCTCGACCATGCGATCTGCGACTTGATCGGCTGTCCATGGACTGTCCGGCTTTTGCGTATCACGGGTCATACCTGGGAAATTCATAGGTGTGAACGTGTATCCAGGTATCAGAAGGTGAGCGGTTACACGGTCACCCACCTTCTCGCGTAGCTCATGGGCTAACTGCTCGGTAAGGACTTTGACCGCAGCTTTTGAAAGCGAGTACGCCGCGTTTCCAGGACGAGTAGTGATGCCTTCCTTCGAGCCAAGGTTGACGATGGCGGCTGCGCCGCTTTGGGAAAACATCGTATCTACGAAAAGCTGCTGTAGCGTCAACACACTCCAGAAATTGATTTCCATCAACATTCGCCATTGGGCCAGGCCTTCCCATGGCCCCGCCCCCGTGTTGATGGCTGCGTTATTCACCAGTAGGGATACTTCACCGAATTCACATGACCTTTCGTAGAGATGGTGAAGATCGCTTTCGGACGTGACATCGCCCTTGATCACCAGCAGGTTCACGTCAGGAAATTGATTGCGTAATGTCTTGATCGCAACGTCCAATGCAGACGCATCGCGATCAAAAAGAACGACGTTCATTCCCTCGCTGGCAACCCGCCGCGCAATGGCGTAACCAATGCCAACTGCAGCCCCGGTAATGACCGCAACGGCACCGCTACGAATGGCTGGATGATTCACAAGAATGTTCTCCTGACTGGATGTTCGTTAAGCGTCGGACTGGCCCGCAGGACAATCTCAGTAATTTCGGCGGGCACACCGAGGCGGATTGGAAAACCGTTCCACAAGGCAGTGCCATTGCTGACGTAAAGCCTCATCTTGCCGACGTCATAATGGCCGGAGATAAAACCCTGATTGGCATATCCGGCTACCAAGTCCAAGCCGGTGATCATGCCCCCATGGGTGTGTCCGGACAGTTGCAAACCGACGCTAGCAGCCGCCGAATCCGGTGCACCTTGGGGGCGATGTTTTAGAAGAATCGTGGGCACATCTTTTGGAGCGCCGGCGAGGGCTTCAGCCAAGTCCGGGCCTTTATGGCCATAAGCTGGAGCAGCCTCGTCAGTTACGCCTGCGACGATTAACTGGTCTGCGCCTTTACGCAGGATGACGTGCTCATTCACCAGAACCTGCATGCCCAAACGCTTGAACTCCGCGATCCATTGGTCTGCGTCGAAGTAGTATTCGTGGTTGCCAGGAATGGCAATTACACCCAGTGGAGCAGTGAGCTTGCTCAGCGGTGCGACGTCGTTCTTACGAGCTTCGACGGTGCCGTCTATGAGATCACCGGTGATCAGAATGGCATCGGCATTCAGTGCATTGGCGCGAGACACGACTCCTTCAACCCAATCAGCCTGGAATAGGCGGCTGATGTGCAAGTCAGTCAACTGGACGATCCGTAAGCCATCCAGTGATCGAGGCAGGTGCTGCACCGTTACTTCAACGCGATGAACGCCAGGCACCTGCACTGCTTGATAAACACCCACGGCTGAAAGCAGGAGCGCTGCTAGTGCGATTGCGGAACGGAGTCGTCCATCAAACACGTCTTTCATAACCACCGTGCGCCTGATCGCAAGGGCTGCACAGATCAAATCGGTGACCAGCGTCAGCACCATCACCAGTACAAACGCACAGAACAGCCAGCCTGCAACCAAGACCGCTGCACGAGGCACCTCAGGGGAAAACATCGTTCCGTAAACGGCGATGAGAATAAGGTGGTACTTCGAAATGATGAGCAGCCCTACCGCCAACAGCGCACGCCAACCACGACCGACAGGTAGCGGGACGATGAAGCGCCAAAGAACATAGAGGTAAGCAACGGTCAGGTAGATATGGAACACAGTACGGACACCACCCTTAGGGTTGACGAAGCGATCGTTGAGTGAAATTAATAGTAACCGAGATGAATCGCGCAATTGATTAGCGAGATTGCATCAGCCTTTGAATTCAGCTCAACCATGGATACGTCATGCCTGTACTGCCTACCGCACGGCTTTCTCGTGCAGACCTCGCCGATCTGAATTCCTTTCTCGCCGTTGAAAGGATGCGAAGCTTTACCCATGCGGCGGTCCAACTCGGTATCACGACCTCAGCGCTGAGTCATGCCATCCGCAATCTGGAAAGTCGGCTCGGCGTTCGGCTGCTGAATCGGACGAGCAGGACGGTGTCTCCAACCGACGCAGGAGCCGCGCTTGCAAAGCGATTGACCGTGGGTTTTACCGAGATAAGCGGCGCTCTGGCAGCGCTGGATCGCCACAGAGACAGACCTTCCGGCCGACTTCGGCTCAACGTCTTGGCTGACGGCGCACGCCTACTGTTCACGAAGTTTCTTCCGTTATTTCTGGAGGCCTATCCTGAGGTCTCAGTAGAAGTCGCAGTTGACGACAGGATGGTGGACATCGTTTCGGCAGGCTTCGACGCCGGCATCCGTTTCGGCAACACGATTCCCGAAGACTACATTGCCGTGCGACTTAGCGAAGAGTTGCGATGGGTAGCGGTGGCCTCGCCTAGATACCTGAACGATAATGCTCGTATCGTGATTCCCGAGGACTTGAAGAACCACAACTGCATCCAGATTCGAACGGGTAACGGTGTCATCTACCGGTGGGATTTTGAAAAGGATGGCGACCATCAGGCCATCGATGTTCCTGGACAGCTATGCGTGAACGAAACCACTTTCGGAATTGAGATGGCACTAGCCGATCGAGGCATCACCTACTGCCTCGAAGAACGTGTCAGTGCTTACCTCGCTCGCGGCGAGCTACAAATTGTGCTCCCGGACTGGGCTCCCATCGAACCCGCATTTTATATTTACTACCCTGGACGTCGACAAATGCCGCCAGGTCTTCGAGAGCTGGTAGATCTGTTTCGGGCTAACCTGTCCTCCTGACCAGATTATCGAAGGCCGCGTCCATCACGCTGAATGACGACAGCCCCCAAGAGAGATGGGCTGGCTGGCCGCCATCGCTGGCAAGCCAGCTCCCGCAGGTATTCGGGGCAGGCAGTTGGGGATTGGTTGGTTGGCAGGCCGCCTTCGCGAGCAGGCTCGCTCCCACAGTGGGAATGGGTGGAGTCAGTTGGGGATAGGTTGGCTGGCAGGCCCCTTCGCGAGCAAGCTCGCTCCCACCGTTTTAATGTGCGTACAACCCAAGCGGCAAAGCCGCCCCACTCGACAGGATGAGCGTTAGCTCGGCTGCAGCTCTTGATCTTGATCCACGGGCGACGTCGGAAGGCTGAGTGGAGGGATTCATCCGGGGGTGGGAGCGCAGCGACCGTTTGGCGCAGCCAAATGCATCGAGAGGAGGTGCAGCGAAGCAAACCGTAGGCGATGCGCCCGGATGGATCCCGGAGCGAAGGAACCCCGAGCTTTAGCGAGCGGGCCGGACGTAGGAGCAAGCGTTTTTGGTTACTTTTGAGGCGTTTGTCAAAAGTGACCCGCCGTAAGGGCGGAACCCTAAGCCGCCGTTACCGCAGCAACGGATATGTACCCAATCAAACCCACTAGCTCAAAACAACGACGCCACCCGGCAGCTCAGTGCATTTGACGCCATAGGCATCCCGAATCAGCAGCGCAACACCAGCAAGTTGATCAAGGCTAAAGCGCGCCTGCACCCGCCGCTGCCCAAGCTCACGATTAAGCAGCAACAACATCCCCGGCCGATACCGGTTGATCTCATCAATCATCTGACTCAGCGTAGCGCCGTTAAACACCAACACTTGCTGACGCCAATTCATCACCGCCGCCGTGTCGACACTCTGCACACTGCCAACCTGCCGCGCGTCGTAAGTCACCTGCTGCCCCGACTCAAGCCGCAAACTACGACCTTCAACATCCACTTCAACCGCGCCATCAAGACAGGTCACGCAAACTTTCTGATCCGTGTTACGCAAGTTGAACCGCGCCTGACTCGCACGCAACCACCCTCCCCCAGCCTGCATCGCCAACGGCAAGCGCGCGGTCTGCACCTCAACCTCACCACTAACCAGCTCAAAACCCTGCACACCCTCAGACACTGCACGCTGATTAATCCGCGTCTGCGTGTTCAGCTCCAGACTCACACCCTGCACCGGTTCAAAACGACGCTGCTGACCGACCTCAGTGATGTAGTCCGCGCCCAGCCCTTCAAAACCACCAGGAATCGTCCCGCGCACCAGCAAAAACGCCGCCGACGCAGCAATCGCCCCACCGAGAAAAGCACGACGGCCAAACCCGCGCGGCGCCTGCATTTGCTCCACGGCCGGTTGCAGTTGCTGCCACAACCGCTTGGCCTGCTCGAACGCCTGCGCATGTTCAGCGCTCTGCGCGCACCATTCGCGCAGGGCGCGGGCGTCGGCCACGGTGGCGCGGCCGGAGGTCAGCAGGACCAGCCAGTCGCGGGCTTCGCTGTGCAGATTGTCGGCCGCCGATGGCTCGGCAGGTGTCAGTCGAAAGATGTTCAAACGCGCAGATTCTCAACGAATTGATCGGGCACTATTCAGAAGACGGTTTTCCGGCCCCGCGACCGAACCGCTGAAACACTTTTCTTTCCAGTTTCGCGGCGCAGAAGCCCAACGCGGCTTTGATTTCCTTCTCGACCATGCGCGTGGAAATGCCGAAGCGCTGCGAGATTTCCAGATGCGGCGCCTCCTCCAGACGCGCCGCGATGAAGATCTTCCGGCGCCGTGCGGGCAGCTCGTACAACGCACTGAGCAGCGACTGGATTTCCTTCTGCCCACCGACTACTCGCGCGGGATCGAGGGCTTCGTCGCCGATTTGCAGCAGCTCTTCGACTTCCTCGCCGGTGAGCAGGCGCGCATCGGCCTGGCGGCGGTCGGCGGCGATGTTCAGAGCCATGCGATAGAGGTAGGCATTCGGCCGCAGGACGTTCGGCGGCGTCTCCATGCGATCGACGCGCAGATAGGTTTCGTGCAGCACGTCGTTGGCCAGATCTTCCGAACCGAGACGCCTGCGCAGGCGCACCCGAAAGTCCTCGTAGGACGTCAGGAACAGTTGGACCATCGAACCTTGTCCGGTGTCTTTCATCCCCCGGAAACTCCTTCCCATTTGGTGCATTCCATGCGTTTTCCTGACGACTCCGGTAACAACAGCAACGTGACCGGCTGACGCAATGCGCTGGGCGTCGGTCGGTCGATTTTGAGGTTGCGAAAACTTTCCACCAACGCGTTGTCGCGCCGTACATCACCGGTCGAAGTGACCAACCGGTTGTGCTGCACCAAACCATCGCGGCCGACCCAGACCTGCAACACCGCGCGATAACTGCCCGGACGGGTCAGCGGCGAGCGGCACAGATTGCGCTCGATCGCCGCTTGCACGGCCGTGGCGTAACTGCGGTTGACCGCGACGCTTTCCGGCGTCTGTTTTTGCGATGGTGCCGGTACGTCTTCGACCTGCGCCACTTGCAACGTAAACGCATCGTCGCGGGCATACCGCGCCATCAAACCACTGCCGCCGAGCAATCGACGCAAGGCATCAGCGGCGGTGTATTCACCGTCCACCGCGAGCGAACGTCGACCCCGACTCAACTGACTGTCGACCAGCACCGCAACGCCCGTGGCGTGGCTGTACTGATCCAGCGCGCGGGCCAGATCCTGTGCCGGAATGTGCAGCGTCATGCGCAGGTCCGCCGGCACCGCATCGGCCATGGCATGGCCCGCCGCACAGCCAAGCAGCCACCCCAGACACATCCGGCGCACAAGCCTCGTTGAACGCTGAAAACCGTCCGTGGAATTGCCTCGCTGCACGGCTGACGAATCCTTGGAAATCGTCATCCTGAGGGCTGTTTATGAATCTGGTGTGACGGGCGGTGCAAAAAAACCATCACGGGAATTGCGCACGGCTTGCACTAGACTCAAGCCAAAGCGCGGCCCCGTCGGGCCGGCCAGGAGGCGAGCATGAACACACTGTGGCGATTGAGCCTTGGCGGGCTGATGTTGATGGCGCTGTCGAGCGCTTATGCCGAGGAACCGTTGGGCTGTGTCGAGGTGACGGTCGGTGGTTACAAGGCGCCGAATTACGATTGTTTGAGTCAGCAGATGGGCAATAACCCGGAAAGCGCTGCGGCGGCGGAGAAGAATCAGCAGGCGATGAATGTGCCGGTGAACAAGCGGCCGCCGAATCAGGTTGGCCTGGCGACACCGGCGGCGACCAGTACGCGGATGGGCAATACCTTTGGCACCTCGGTGAAACCGCAACGCCCACCGCAATGACACGCCACCGATCGTTCCCACGCTCCGCGTGGGAATGCAGCCCGGGACGCTCCGCGTCCCATCCAGAGCCGAACGCAGAGCGTCCGCTGAGGCATTCCCACGCAGAGCGTGGGAACGATCCTGTGGTGTTCAGTCGCTTACCGATCGTTCCCACGCTCCGCGTGGGAATGCAGCCCGGGACGCTCTGCGTCACATCCGGAGCCGAACGCGGAGCGTCCGTTGAGGCATTCCCACGCAGAGCGTGGGAACGATCAGGGCGGGCTCAATCGCTTGGGGTTTGGCGGAAGCTCACCGCGAGGCGGTTCCAGCTGTTGATGGTGGTGACGGCCATGGTCAGGTCGACCAGCTCCCCTTCGCTGAATTGCTCGCGCGCCTGCTGATACACCTCATCAGGCACACGGCTCTCCGCCAACAACGTCACCGCCTCCGCCCAGGCCAGCGCCGCACGCTCACGCGGGTTGAAGAAGTTGCTGTCGCGCCACACCGCAATCGCATACAGCCGCCGATCACTCTCCCCGGCCCGTCGCGCATCCACCGAGTGCATGTCGGTGCAGAATGCGCAGCCATTGAGTTGCGAAGCACGGATCCGGATCAACTGCAGCAGCGGCTGCTCGATACTGAGGTTGGCGGTCAGCGCCTCCATGGCAATCATCGCTCTCATCGCCTTGGGCGAAGCGTTGTAGTAATCCAGGCGCGGGGGCATGGCGGGTCTCGGTAAACGGAATAATGAGTTCACCGTAAACGCCGACAGCGATGCGTTACAGCCCCAATTTGTCGAATTGTGGGTACACCACTGAATCGCGGATATACACGATGATCGTTCCCACGCTCCGCGTGGGAATGCAGCCATGGACGCTCCGCGTCCACTGTGACGCAGAGCGTCACAGGAGGCGTTACCACGCGGAGCGTGGGAACGATCAATCCTCCTGCCAAACACAAATCCCTGTAGGAGTGAGCCTGCTCGCGATAGCGGTGTGTCAGGCAACATTGATGTCGGATGTGCCACCGTCATCGCGAGCAGGCTCACTCCTACAGGGATCTAGGCCAATTTTGGGTTTTTCGGGTAGGCAACTATTGCCGATCACGTAACAACGGTAATCTGGCGCGCACGCCAATTAGCCTCGGGAGCCTCGTCGGTATGGAACTTCACGTCGTGATCAACGGCCGCAAGGATCTTGCCGGTCAGTTGTATCAGCAGTTGCGCGGCGCCATCGAATCCGGGCGTCTGGCCGCTGGCACGCAATTGCCGCCCAGCCGTCTGCTCGCCGAGCAACTGGGCATCTCGCGCAAGACCATTTCCGACACCTACGCGCAACTGACCTACGAAAACTTCCTCACCGGGGTGATCGGCAAAGGCACTTACGTCAACGCGCGCCCGGCGCAGATCCAACGCAAGCAAAGCCACAGCGAACTGGCCAGCGCCGAAGTGATCGAGAGTTGGCGCAATCTGCCGGTGTTTTTGCGCCATCCGACGCTGGAAGGCTCGCTGCGTTATGACTTCATCGGTGGCGCGACCAGCAAGGGCCAGTTCCCGCAGGATGACTGGCGCCGCTGCGTCGCCCATGCGATGCGCCAGATGAGTCAGTCCAAGGGTTTCTACAGTGTCGCCGAAGGCCTGCCGGCGCTGCGCAATGCGATTGCCCGGCACATCGCGTTTTCCCGCGGGATCAACTGTCAGGACGAAGACATCGTCGTGTGCAACGGCGCGCAACAGGCGCTGGACCTGATCACCCGCGTGCTGATCCGCCCGGGCAGTCTGGTAGCGATGGAAGATCCCGGTTATCCGCCGGCACGTCTGCTGTTCGGCACCCATGGCGCCGAGGTGGTCGGGATTCCGGTGGATGCCGAGGGCATTCAGGTCGAGCACATTCCCGATGGCACGCGCCTCATCTATGTCACGCCGTCGCATCAGTTTCCGCTGGGCATGCCGATGAGTCAGGCGCGCCGTGAAGCCTTGCTGGCCCGCGCTCATGAGTTGGGCGCGATTATCATCGAGGACGACTATGACAGCGAGTTTCGCTACGAAGGCCGGCCGACCGATTCGCTGTACAACCTCGATCAGCGCGGCATCGTCGCCTACGTCGGCACGTTCTCGAAAACCCTGCTGCCGGAGTTGCGTCTGGGCTATGCGATTCTGCCGCCGGCGATTCTCGAGGCGGTGATCCGCGCCAAGCAACTCACCGATCTGCACGCCTCGACCCTGCCGCAATGGGCGCTGGCCAAGTTCATCGCCGAGGGCTGCCTGCTCAAGCATATCCGCCGCTGTCATGCGATTTATGCGCAGCGCCGTGAGCGGATTCTCGCGCGCATGGCGGATGATTTGTCGCCATGGCTTGAGGCAGTGCCGGCCAGCGCCGGGTTTCATATGGCGGTGTTCTGCAAGGTGCCGATCGACTTGCCGCTGGTGATCGAACTGGCGAAAAAGGTCGAAGTCGGGCTGTACTCGATCAACGGTTTCTATCATCAGCAACCGGCGAAGAACGGCCTGTATTTCGGCTTCGGCGCCATCGAAACGCTGGACATCGATATCGCTCTGGATCGCCTGCGTGACATCCTCGAACAGCTGTCATGAGCCTTTGGTATAACGCATTTACTGCCGATTGGTTATTGGTGATTCACGACGGCAGGCCTATCCTGCACAGGCGTTATCCCTCAATGAGCAGGATTCGTCCGGCCTGATTCAGGAGTGTGAGCAATGTCCAACGAAGTGATCAATACGGTCCAGGTGCAGGCTGCCGCCGGCCGCTCGGATGAACTGGGCAGGCAACTGCAGAAGATCGTCGAAACCCTGCGCGAGACGCCGGGCTGCGATTCCTACCTGGTCGACCGCTGCCCCGAGGACAGCCACCGCTGGACGGTCAGTGCCCGCTGGCAGTCGGAAGCGGCGATGCAGGCGCATTTCAACCGGCCTGAGGCGCAGGGGTTTATTGACTTGATCGATAGCCGGTTGGCCAATAGCGTGGATTTCAACAGTTTCCCTATCGTCTGATCTGACGCCTTCGCGAGCAGGCTCGCTCCCACAGGGTTATTGGTTGTTCACAAGATAGGTGAGCAACCGCAGAACCTGTGGGAGCGAGCCTGCTCGCGAAAGCGTATTGCGCCACATCGATAACCTTCCTGCCTCCCTCGCCGATTGGTCACCTGATCTTCCCGAATATTGGCCGTTTGAATGCCCCGCCCCGCGGACTACTGTGATCAGCAACACCCCGATTATCACAGGTAACCCGCCATGAAAGCCCTGCCCTTCTTCGCTGCCGCCCTCGCCTTAAGCCTTTGCACCTCGGCCGCCTTCGCTCACGATCCCTCGGAAAAAGTCACCGTCCTCCAAGACCAGATGCTGAAAAACGCCCCCGGCAAAAAAGCCATGATGATCGAGGTCGACTACAAACCCGGCCAGTCCTCCATCGCCCATAAACACGATGGCACGGCGATGGCTTATGTGCTGGAGGGCGAAGTGATTTCCCAGGTGAAGGGCGAACAGGCGATCACCTACAAAAAGGGCCAGTTCTGGTACGAACCGGCCGGCTCCGAGCATCTGGTGTCAAAAAATGCCAGCCAAAGCAAACCTGCGAAGTTGCTGGTGTTCATGGTCTTGGCCCCGGATGAGCAAGTGCTGATCCCGCTGAAAAACTGATGGCTGTTTAACCAACCATAAATAAACGGGCGCAAATCATCGTTTCGCGCCTTTTTATTTCCCGGCGCAATTAACCGCGCCGGGTTACAGCAAATGAAACTATCCAACACGTTTTAACTCAGCAAATTGTCAGGTTGGCGGGTTTAGTCTGAATTAACTGTCGTCGCCGACGGCATTTCCAAACTTTCCGACTGATGTTGTTTCACGGGAGAAACACCATGAAACTTGCGCTCACCAGTGTACTGGCGATATCGGTTTTAGCTCTGTCAGCCTGTTCAGTCCCCACCGCGCCGAAGGCAGTTTCCTCGCTCGACACCTTGCTCCCTCATCCCACCGGCCGCAGCAGCGCCACCCAGGTAAAAAGCGGTCCCGGCGTGTCGTTGGGCGTGGTCTACAGCCCAAGCACCCAGACCAACCGCGAATACCTGCGCGACTACCAGGCCAACGCCGGCACCGGTTTCGGCCAGAGCCTGCTGGTGCAGCCGATCCACGACGCCTACGTCGCCAGCTCGAAACCGGACATGGCGGTGGACTGGGTCAACGCCTCCCTGCAACGTCAGTTTGGCTCAGTGACGGTGTATCCGGACATGCAGAGCCTGCGAGCAGCTAAACCGGATGTGGTGGCGATTGTCGACACTCACAGCCAATTGATCACCTCGCGCAGTTCCGACATCAAAGCCGATGTCAGTGCCGATTTTTATGATACGCAGTTGAACTATATCGGTACGGCGAAAGGTTCAGAGGCGCGAGAGTTGATGCCAGTATGGGCGGACTTCAAGCGGTCAGAAGAGATAGTTGCCGATATTAATCAGCAGCAGGATGTGCAAGTTCGGGCGCTGCAGAAGTTTGACCAGTCGCTCAATAATTTGGTCGCGCGGCCTGCGGACAAAGTGTCGATGCTGGATAGTAAACAAGGTCAGAAGTTGTATTGAATGTAAGGGCCCTTTCGCGAGCAGGCTCGCTCCCACATTTGAAATGCATTCCCCTGTGGGAGCGAGCCTGCTCGCGAAGGGGCCAGACCTAACACTACAAAACCCTCAGACATAAAAAAGCCCCGGCATCTCACGACACCGGGGCTTTTTCATTCAGCGCTTACTTATGCCAGTTCAAGCTCGGCATTCGCAGCAACCGCAGGCACTACCGCCTGCCCGCTCAACGCCAGATCCAGCAGTTCACGGTTGGCCACGGCATACATGGCGTAGTCCGTGCCGCTCGCCGCACGGATTTCCACCAGCATGGCGCGCCAGCGCGAGATCATGCTTTCGTGCTGCGCCATCCACAGCGCCAGGCGTGTTTCCACGTCCTGAGTGCCGTCGCCCTGTTGCAGGACGGAGATGGTGATCGCACGTTGCTGCCAGTCGACATCATCGCGGAACGCTTCACGGGCCAGGGCTTGCCAGTTGTTTTCAACCGGCAGCGCGCTGATCTGTTGCAGGTACCAGGTGATGTCCAGCGCACTGCCGACGGCGAAGTAAGCCTTGGCCACTTCGGCCGGATCCTGGCCAGTCACGTCGGACGCTTCGATGATCGGCAGCAGGGTGTACAGGTGCGAGGTGCCCGCGACCATACGCGCCAGCAATTCCGGTACACCGGCCTCGACGTACGCCTGATAACGCGCCTGCCAGTTTTCACGGATTTCGCCGCTCAGCAGTTCGTCGAGCTTCAGACCCAGCTCTTTCAGGTGTGGACCGAAGTGCGCGGTATCACGGGCAGCGTTCTGCTCGTTGCGGCGGGCACGCAGGAACCAGCGCGTGGCGCGGCGACCCAGACGCATCAGCTCGTCCATCAGCTCCAGCTGCACGTCAGCGCTGACCTGGTAGTCCAGCGCTTCGATCTGACGGAACCAGTGCGGGAGGTGGAAGATGTCGCGCACGATCACGTAAGCACCGGCCACGTTCGCCGGGCTCATGCCGGTCGACTCTTTGAGTCGCTGAACGAAGGTGATGCCCATGTGGTTGACCAGGTCGTTGGCGATCTGGGTGCTGACGATCTCGCGCTTCAGACGGTGACGACGCATGGCTTCGGAGAACTTGCTGACCAGAGACGGCGGGAACGCCGTTTCCATGTCGCGGGTCAGGTAATCGTCGTCCGGTACCAACGAGCCCAACAGCTGCTCTTTGAGGTCGATCTTGCTGTAGGAGATCAGCACCGACAGCTCAGGACGGGTCAGACCGTGGCCTTCAGCAATACGCTCGGCCAGTTGCTCTTCGGTCGGCAGGAACTCGATGGCACGGTCCAGCTTGCCACGGCCTTCCAGATCGCCCATCAGACGCTTGTACTCAGCGATGCGCGCATAAGCGCGGCGCGCCGCCAGGGACAGGGCCTGAGTCTGCTTGTAGTTGTTGCCCAGCACCAGATTGCCGACTTCGTCGGTCATGCTCGCCAGCAACTGGTTGCGTTGCTTGTCGGTCATGTCACCGGCCTGAACCACTTCGTTCAGCAGGATCTTGATGTTTACTTCGTGGTCGGAGCAGTCCACGCCACCGGCGTTGTCGATGAAGTCGGTGTTGGAACCGCCGCCATTCAGACCGAATTCCACACGACCCAGTTGGGTCATGCCGAGGTTACCGCCCTCGCCCACGACTTTGCAGCGCAGCTCGTTGCCGTTGACGCGCAGTGCATCGTTGGCCTTGTCGCCGACATCGGCGTGGCTTTCGGTGCTGGCCTTGACGTAAGTACCGATACCGCCGTTCCACAACAGATCCACCGGTGCCTTGAGCAAGGCGTTCAGCAGTTCGGTCGGGGTCAGCTTGTCAGCCTTGATGTCGAAGCGTTCCTGCATCTGCGGGGAGATCGCGATGCTCTTCGCGCTGCGCGAGAAGATACCGCCGCCTTCGGACATGATGCTGGTGTCGTAGTCGGTCCAGGCCGAACGCGGCAGGTCGAACATGCGCTGACGCTCGACGAAGCTGGTCGCCGGATTCGGGTTCGGGTCGATGAAGATGTGCATGTGGTTGAAGGCAGCGACCAGTTGCAGCTTGTCGGACATCAACAGGCCGTTACCGAACACGTCACCGGCCATGTCGCCGACGCCGACAACAGTGATGCTGTCTTCCTGAACATTGATGCCGCGCTCGCGGAAGTGACGTTGTACGCCAACCCACGCGCCTTTGGCGGTAATGCCCATTTTCTTGTGGTCGTAACCGGCCGAACCACCGGATGCAAACGCGTCACCCAGCCAGAAGCCGTAGTCGATGGCGATGCCGTTGGCGATGTCGGAGAAGGTTGCAGTGCCCTTGTCCGCTGCCACTACCAGGTACGGGTCGTCATCGTCGTGGCGAACCACGTTCAATGGCGGCACCAGCGCGCCGTCTTTCAGGTTGTCGGTGATGTCCAACAGACCGGAAATGAAGATGCGGTAGCAAGCGATGCCCTCGGCCGCGATCTCGTCACGGCTGCCGCCCAGTGGCAGGCGACGCGGCAGGAAGCCGCCCTTCGCGCCGACTGGCACGATGACCGAGTTCTTCACTTGTTGAGCTTTAACCAGGCCGAGGACTTCGGTACGGAAGTCTTCTTCACGGTCGGACCAGCGCAGACCACCACGGGCTACGTTACCGAAGCGCAGGTGCACGCCTTCGACGCGTGGCGAGTAAACGAAGATTTCAAACTTCGGCACTGGCTTCGGCAGTTCAGGGATCGCGTGCGGGTTGAACTTGAAGCTGAAGTACGACTTGTTCTGGCCGTTGGCATCAGTCTGATAGAAGTTGGTCCGCAGCGTGGCTTTGATCAGGTCGAGGTAACGACGCAGGATGCGGTCTTCGTTGAGCACCTGGACGTCGTCCAGTGCGGTCAGAATCGCTTGTTCCAGACGCAGTTGCTTGTCTTCCAGATCGTCGTCGCTGAGTTTGCGCGCCAGATAGAAGCGGGTCTTGAACAACCGGGTCAGCTCGCGAGCAATGTCGGTGTGGTTGTTCAGGGTGCTGGCGATGTAACCCAGATCGAAGCCCAGACGAATCTGCTTCAGGTAACGCGCGTAAGCACGCAGCAGCGCGACGTCGCGCCAAGGCAGGCCGGCGGTCAGTACCAGTCGGTTGAACGCATCGTTTTCGGCGTCGCCACGAACGATGTGGACAAAGGCGTCCTGCAGGGTGTCGTTGAGTTGCTGGATGTCGAGGTCCAGGCCTTCAGCGGCAGTGAACGCGAAGTCGTGAATCCAGAACTCGCGGCCATTGGTGTGACGCAGACGGTACGGGAATTCACCCAGTACGCGCAGGCCGAGGTTTTCCAGAATCGGCAGCACGTCGGACAACGCCAGCGGCGTGTCGGCGTGGTACAGCTTGCAATGCAGCTCGCGCTGGCCGGACACCTGACCGAGCGGCTGATAGAAGCTCATCACCAGCGGATTTTTTTCGTTGAGGCTCAGCAGGTGCTGCATGTCGACCACGGCCGAATGCGCTGCGAAACGCTCGCGGTAGCCGGCCGGGAAGCCTTTCGGGAAGTCGGCCAGCACGTTGGTGCCGTGGGCTTCGCCGAAGCTTTCGACGGTCAGTGCGGCGTAGTCGTCCTGCCAGCTGCGGCAGGCTTGCACGACTTCTTTTTCCAGCAGCACCGGGTCGATGTCGAGACGGTTTTTCGGGTCGACACGCAGGATCAACTGCACGCGCGCCAGCACCGACTCAGAGAAGAACGTCCAGAATTCGCAGTCGGAAGCCTTCAGGCGCTCCATCAGCACTTGCTGAATCTTCTGGCGCACTTCGGTGGAGTAGATGTCGCGCGGCACGTAGGCCAGGCAGTAGCAGAAACGACCGTACGGGTCTTTGCGCAGGAACACGCGGATCTTGTTGCGTTCCTGGATCTGCACGATCGACATCACGGTGGTGAACAGTTCGTCGACCGGGGTCTGGAACAGGTCATCACGCGGCAGCACTTCAAGCACCTGCGCCAGTTCCTTGCCCAGGTGAGCCTTGGACTGGAAGCCGGAGCGGGTTTCGATTTCTTCGACCTTGCGGCGGATGAACGGGATGACCCGCACGCTCTCGCCATACACCGAGGAGGTGTACAGGCCCATGAAGCGGTGTTCCTTGATGACTTTGCCGTCGGCGTCGATTTCACGGATCGATACGTAGTCCGGGTACGCCGGACGGTGAACACGGCTCGGGTGCGCAGCCTTGGCGAACGACAGCAGGGTCGGTTCGCGCAGGTAGGCAACAGCGTAGTCTTCGATGCGCAGGTCTTCGTAGGTCAGGCCGGTGCGCAGCAGTTTGGTCAGGCCGAGGAAGGAGTTCTGGTCGTACTCGATATGGCCGCCATCGGCCTGATCGGTGACCACGAATTCTTCGTAGCCGAGGAAGGTGAAGTGGTTGCCCACCAGCCATTCCAGGAAGCTCTTGATTTCGTTCTTTTCGTCGGCATCGACGGCGAACGCGCTGTTGTCGAGCTTGGTGAGGATTTCCTGCACCTTGGCTTTCATTGGCTCGAAATCGGCGACCGCAACGCGGACTTCACCGAGAACCTGTTCCAGCTCTTTGCTCAGCACATTCAGTTCGGCCGCGTTGGCGCAGCGGTCGATTTCCAGGTACATCAGCGACTCGTGCAGCACGCCTTCGCCAGTGCTGCCTTTTGGCAGGATTTCCAGCAATTCGCCCTTGCTGCCACGACGTACGCTGAGCACGGTGGTTTGCAGGGTATGGATGCTGTAGCCGCGGCGGTTCAGTTCAGTACGGACCGAGTCGACGAGGAATGGCAGGTCATGGTGCAGGACTTCGACCGCGGTGTGGGTCGACTGCCAGCCATGACGCTCGTAATCGGGGTTGTAGACGCGCACTTGCGGTTGCGCGTGATCGAAGCGCTCAAGCAGGCGCCACGCAGAAAGAGTACAGCCAGCGAGGTCGGAGAGGCGACGTTGAGTCAGCTCGTCCAGAGAAATGATGCCGAAGAATTGTTCAGCGAACAGCGCCACTTGTGGCAGTGCCTGTTCACTGATGTGCTGCGCCAGTGCCGCTTGCAGTTGGTGCTGGAAGTCGGCTTTGCTGGCTGCGGTGAAGAACGCCATCTGTGGTACTCCGCTTAAGCTTGTTATTGATGGAAAGCGTCGCGTGCAACACCCCTTTCGGGGCTTGTGTCGCCCTGTTCCTGATTCTCGGGCAGAGGAAACAGGGGGACAGGTGGGTGAAGCTGGACGGGACACTGAGGTCACATTCACCTTCCATTGAATGAGCATCTGCAAAAGCGACTGTCAGCGTCGCCGACAATGCCTTTACGGGTGCTCATCCGTTGCGCAGCTTAAAGGGTGCGACAATGTGTCTGCTTGCGGTGCTGCGACATATTCGGTCATTGGCACGTAAACCGAGGGTTTGACACCGGTAAACACTAGCACTCATGGCGCAAAACGCTGGTCTGAATGCCCGTTTTTACGGTACATGCGTGCCAGAAATGACCATTGACCCACGTCGCGTTCACGACACATCCTCTGACACTCTCACATGCAGAAATTCCCGAGGACTGGCAGAATCGCGCCCATTAGCGACCAACACGCCCCTCGAGGCAGGAATTGACCATGCAAATGACCACCGCCCTACTGATCGTCAACCCGTGCGATGACGAAGAAGACAACATGGCCATGCTCTGCTGCCACAGCGACAAGGGCGACATGTTCCTGATGAGCCGTTATCCGGATGAGGATGAGCTGGAAATCACCCTGGATGGCGAGCCTTCGACTCTCGATGGCGTGAAAGTCACGCTGACTTCGACGCTGCTGAAGATCGAGATCGCGGCGGCGGATGCTGATGCGTTGAATGGGGATGATGTGCTGGAGATCAGCTTTAACCCGGATATGGTGGATATGGATGAGGTGGTCGAGACCTTGACGAATATCCTTGATGGGACTGGCACGTTCATCAACGAAGTTTGATCGCACCCGGACTGGCACCATCGCGAGCAGGCTCACTCCTACAGGTCGGTGTACGACGATCCATTGTAGGAGTGAGCCTGCTCGCGATAGGGCCGGCACAGGCAACCAATCACTCCCTGGCTACAAAAATCCAACAAATCCCCCAGTCATTTCCCGCACTTTGCGCAAAATGCCGTTAGTCGCCACCCCCTGCGATGGATTAAAGTAACGCCCCCAGCCCCGGCGTTATCCGAACGCCTGTGGCCACCCCTTTCCAGGAACAGTCACCGATGGAACATCGTGAAGCGCTGCTGGCGCTGCGAACCTTTCTTTCAACGCAGATTCTCGGCCAGGAAAAACTCATCGAGCGTTTGCTCATCGCCCTGCTCGCCGACGGCCACATGCTGGTCGAAGGCGCGCCGGGTCTGGCCAAGACCAAAGCGATCAAAGAACTCGCCGAGGGCATCGAAGCCCAGTTCCATCGCATTCAGTTCACCCCTGACCTGCTGCCGGCCGACATCACCGGCACCGAGATCTATCGCCCGGAAACCGGCAGTTTCGTGTTCCAGCAAGGGCCGATCTTCCACAACCTGGTGCTGGCGGACGAAATCAACCGTGCGCCGGCCAAGGTGCAATCGGCGCTGCTCGAAGCCATGGCCGAGCGTCAGGTCAGTGTCGGTCGCAGCACCTATGAACTGTCGCCACTGTTTCTGGTGATGGCCACGCAAAACCCGATCGAACAGGAAGGCACCTACCCGCTGCCGGAAGCCCAGCTCGACCGTTTCCTGATGCACGTGAAAATCGGTTTCCCGGACGCTGCCGTCGAACGCCGCATCCTCCAGCAGGCCCGTGGTGAAGCGTTGAACGGCGAAACCAAGCCCGAGCGCCGCGTGAGCCAGCAGGCAATCTTTGCCGCGCGCAAGGAAATCCTTGGTCTGTACATGGCCGATGCCGTGGAGGAATACCTCGTGCAACTGGTCATGGCCACCCGTACGCCGGCCAAGTTCGACCCGGAAATGGCCGAGTGGATCGCCTATGGCGCCAGCCCGCGCGGTTCCATCGCCCTCGACCGCTGCGCCCGTGCCCACGCCTGGCTGGCCGGTCGCGACTTCGTCAGCCCGGAAGACATTCAGGCGGTGCTGTTCGACGTGTTGCGTCACCGCATCATTCTGTCGTTTGAAGCCGAAGCCGCCGGCATCGATCAGGATCGGGTGGTGCAGCGGATTCTCGACGTCGTAGCCGTCGCTTGACCCCCATGAACGCCCCCCTGCCGTCCGAACCGGGCATCCGCGTCAGCCTCGCCGAGCTGATCGAGATGCGTCATCGGGTGCGCGAAGTGCAATTGTTTTCCACGCCAAGTCAGCGCAGCCCGCTGATCGGCCTGCATCACTCGAAATTCCGTGGTCGCGGCGTCGACTTCGATCAGGTGCGGGTCTATCAGGCCGGCGACGACGTGCGCACCATCGACTGGCGCGTGACGGCGCGCACGCAAGAGCCGCACACCAAACTGTTCCATGAAGAACGCGAACGGCCGATTTTCATCATGGTCGAGCAAAGCACGCGGCTGTTTTTCGGTTCCGGGCTGATGTTCAAATCGGTACTGGCGGCGCAAGCGGCGGCGCTGATCGGCTGGGCCGCGCTGGGCCACAACGATCGGGTCGGCGGACTGGTATTCGGTGACAACGAGCATTACGAAATCAAGCCACGACGCAGCAAGCAAAGCCTGCTGCAACTGCTCAACCGTCTGGTGAAGGTCAATCAGTCGCTGCACACCGAGCGTGAGCCGGATCGCGATGCCTTTGGCGTGGCCCTGCGCCGCGCCCGCGAAGTGCTGCGCCCCGGCAGCCTGGCCATTGTGATCTGTGACGAACGCGCGTTGTCCGACAGCGCCGAGCAACAGCTGAGCCTGCTGGCGCGCCATTGCGATCTGCTGATGCTGCCCATCTCTGATCCGCTGGATCATGCCCTCCCCGCTGCCGGCCTGCTGAGGTTTGCCGAGCGCGGCGCACAACTGGAACTCGACACGCTGAATTTCGACCTGCGCCAGACTTATCGCGCCCAGGCCGAAGCACGCATCGCCCGCTGGGAACTGCTCGCGCAAAAACTGCGGGTGTTGCTGATGCCGCTGAGCACGCAAAGCGAAATGGTCGAGCAGATGCGCGAATTCCTCAATCCGCAGCGTCCGGGGAAAGGTCGATGAACGGCCTCGAACAACTGCAACCGCTGATCTCGCCGCCACCCATTGCCTTCTGGCCACCGGCGCCGGGCTGGTGGCTGCTGCTTCTGTTGCTGCCGCTGCTGGGTTTCGCCGTATGGCGCCTGCGCCGTTTCATTCCCATGAAGAAACGCCCGATCGTACGCGCCGAACAGCCGCTCGACCCGGTGCGCATCGCCGCCCTCGCCGAACTCGCGCAA
Organism: Pseudomonas sp. MYb2; assembly: GCF_002979955.1. Classification (NCBI taxonomy): domain Bacteria; kingdom Pseudomonadati; phylum Pseudomonadota; class Gammaproteobacteria; order Pseudomonadales; family Pseudomonadaceae; genus Pseudomonas; species Pseudomonas sp. MYb2. The sequence goes on along the minus strand of NZ_PCQC01000002.1, from coordinate 442,820 downwards.
ATGCCCAAGCCCTACGACGGCGCCCCGGCCGGTGCCTGGTTGCAACAACTCAATGGCCTGCTCAAACGCCTGTGCCGCAACCACTACCCGTACAGCCAGAGCCACACCCTCAACGGGCGTAAATGGCTGGCGTTCCTTGATAATCGCTGCCCAGCGGCGGGCCTGACGCGCTGGATGGTGCTGGTCGAAGGCGCGTACAAACCGGAATGCAAACTCGACGACAAGGCCATCGCCGGCCTGACGCAAGCAGTCGACACGTGGATTCGCAAACATGTTTGAGTTCGCCTGGCCGTGGATCTTTGCGCTGTTGCCGCTGCCGTGGTTGATGCGCCTTGTGCTGCCGGTGGCCGACAGCGGCGAACCGGCGCTGAAAGTCAGCTTTCTGTCCGACCTCGAAGGCCTCGCCCGCCGTCGCGCCCGGGCTAATCTGCCGGCGTGGCGTCAACAGGCGCCGTTCATGCTGTTGTGGCTGTTGCTGCTGACTGCCGCCGCTCGCCCGCAATGGCTCGGCGAGCCGTTGCCGATTGCCGCCAGTGGCCGCGATCTGCTGGTGGCGGTGGACGTGTCCGGCTCCATGGATTTCCCCGATATGCAGTGGCAGGACGAAGAAGTCAGTCGCCTGACACTGGTGCAACATCTGCTCGGCGATTTCCTTGAAAGCCGCGACGGCGACCGCGTCGGTTTGATCCTGTTCGGCAGCCAAGCGTACCTGCAAGCGCCATTGACCTTCGACCGCCACACCGTGCGCGTCTGGCTCGACGAAGCGCGGATCGGCATTGCCGGCAAGAACACCGCCATCGGCGATGCCATCGGTCTGGCCCTGAAACGCCTGCGCATGCGCCCGGCGCAAAGCCGCGTGCTGATTCTGGTGACTGACGGCGCCAACAATGGCGGTGAAATCGATCCATTGACCGCAGCCAGATTAGCCGCCAGCGAAGGCGTGAAAATCTATCCGATCGGCATCGGCGCCAATCCGGAAGACAGCGGTTCGACCGGTCTGCTCGGCGTCAATCCGAGCCTGGACCTCGACGAACCTGCGCTCAAGGCCATCGCCGAAGTCACCGGTGGCCAATACTTCCGTGCGCACGACGGCAAAGAACTGCAAGCGATCAAGGACACCCTCGACCAGCTCGAACCGGTGACCCAGCAACCGACTCAGGCACGCCCGGCTCAGGCGTTGTATCACTGGCCTCTGGCACTGGCGCTGTGGTTGAGCCTGCTGCTGGTCGCCCGCGAATTGTGGCCGGATAACCCGCTGCAACGCCTGTTCAGCAAGGAGCTGTATCTGCAAAGTCCGCTGCCTGACTGGCGCGAGCGTCTCAAGCGCCTGCGTCTGCGGAGGCGCCGATGATCGCGCTCTGGCCGCACTGGTTCCGTCCTTGGTGGCTGTTGCTGCTGCCGCTGCTCGGCTGGCTGATCTGGCAGCTCTGGCATCGGCAGAAACGCGCCGGGCGCTGGCAGATGATTCTGCCGCCGGCGTTCCACGCCACTTTGCTCAGCGGCGGCAACGGACGCGACAGCAAACTGCCGTGGATCGCCCTCGGCGTGGCTTGGTTGCTGACCGTTCTGGCGCTGCTCGGGCCGAGCTGGGAGCGCGTTGAACAGACCAGTCAGAAACCTGCCGATCCCTTGGTGGTGGTGCTCGAACTGACCCCGGAAATGCTCGCCACCGATTCGCCGCCGACGCGACTGGAACAGGCGCGGCGCAAGCTGTTCGACCTGTTGCAGGCGCGCAGCGATGCGCAGACCGCCATCGTCGTTTACGCCGGCAGCGCGCACACGCTGGTGCCGTTGTCGGATGACCTGGCGACCAGTCGCAACCTGCTTGATGCGCTCAAGCCATCGCTGATGCCGCAGAGCGGTCATCGCGCCGATCTGGCGGTGAGCAAAGCGCTGGCCTTGTTGAAGCAAGGCGCACTGGGTCAGGGGCGGATTCTGTTGATCGGCTCGTCACTTGATGAACAGGAACGCCAAGGCATTCGTCGTGCGCTCAGTGGTGAATCCGCACAATTGTTGATGCTTGGCGTCGGCACCGCTGAAGGTGCGCCGATTGCTCAAGAGGACGGCAGCTTCCTTAAAGACGAGCAAGGCGCAATCCGTGTGCCGCAGCTCGACAGCCCCGGCCTGAGCGCCTTCCTCAACAGTGTCGGCGGCGACTACCACCCGGCACGACTGGACGAAGCCGACCTCGGCGCCCTCGGCCTGCTCAATGGCCCGCGCAGCTTGCGAGACGATGGCCAGACCGTGCGCCTGGACACTTGGGCCGATCAGGGTTACTGGCTGCTGCTGCCACTATTGTTGCTCGCTGCGTGCGCTGGGCGTCGCGGCTGGTTGTTCTGCCTGCCGCTGCTGCTGTGCCTGCCACAGCCGAGCTACGCTTTCGACTTCGAAGATTTGTGGCTGCGCCCGGACCAACAGGGCCTGCATTTGCTCAAGCAAAAGCGCCCGGCCGAAGCCGCGCAGCATTTCGACGATCATCAGTGGCAAGGGGTGGCGTTGTACGAGGCTGGCGACTACAGTGGCGCCGCCCAGCGCTTTGCCGAGGGCAGCGACGCCCGCGCCCACTACAATCGTGGCAACGCGTTGGCGAAAAGCGGTGAGCTGGAAGCAGCCATCGATGCCTACGAGCAGGCGCTGGAACTGCAACCGGATCTGCGCCCGGCACAGACCAACAAGGCCCTGGTGGAGAACCTGCTGAAGCAGAAAAACACCCCGCCGCCCGTTGAGCCGGAACAGAAACCGACCGAGCAAAGTCTGCCCGGCGATGAACCGCCACCCGCTACCGCGCCGCCGCCTGCGGTGAAAAGCGAAACCCAGGGCGACACGCAGCCCGCCGAACCGGCCAGCGAACCACCGCCGACCACGCCGCCGCAACCGGGCCCCAATGAGATTCCGGGCAGCGACGAGGAAGAAGAAACCGACACCGCGCCCACCCTGCGCCCCACCGAGGACAACCTCGAAGGCGAACAACGCCAGGCACTGGAGCAATGGCTGGGCAAGATCCCGGATGACCCGGGCGAACTGCTGCGACGCAAATTCTGGTACGAACAGCAACAACATCAGGATCAGGAAAACACTCGATGACCCGTTTCACCGCTCTCTTGCTGCCCTTGCTGATCTGCACGGCCACCGCCCAGGCGACCGAGTTGACCGCCAGCGTGGATCGCAGTCGCCTGAACTCCGGCGAGACGGTCGAACTCACGCTCGAAACCAGCGACGTCACCCAGTTCGGCAAACCTGACCTGACCCCGCTGGAGCCGCTGTTCGAAGTGCGTGGCACGCGCCAGGTCAACCAGTTGAACACGCTTAATGGCGACAACCGCGCGACCACCCGCTGGATCATCACGCTGTTGCCGAAAGAGAACGGCAGCGTGGTGATTCCGCCGTTGCAGATGGGCGATGTGCAGAGCCAGCCAATCACCGTGCAAGTGGTTGAAAGCGCTACCCGCGAAGACAACAACGGCCTCGATCCGGTGTTCATCGAAGCCAGTCTCGATCAGTCCAGCGTCTATGTGCAGGCCCAGGCGATCCTGACGTTGCGCATCTACCATTCGGTGTCGCTGTACGACGACAGCAGCCTGACCCCGTTGCAGATCGCCGATGCGCGCATCGAGCAACTGGGCGATACGCGAACGTACGAGAAAGACATCAACGGCGTGCGCCACGGCGTGATCGAAATGCGTTATGCAATCTACCCGCAGCACAGCGGCTTGCTGACCATTGCCCCGCAAACGTTCAGCGCCACGCTGGTCGATCCTCAACCGTCCCCGGACGTCAGCGCACAAGGGCCGAAGCCGGGCAAACTGATGCGTGTCAGTTCTGCCGACATCCCGTTGACGGTCAAACCCAAACCCCTGACCTACCCCGTCGATGCGCCATGGCTGCCCGCGCGCAGTCTGACGTTGAGCGAAAGCTGGAATCCGGAACCGGAGCACACGCAGGTGGGCGACTCGCTGACCCGCAGCCTGACCCTGAAAGTCGAAGGTCTCGCCAGTTCGCAACTGCCAGTGCTGCCCGCCACCGACGTCAACGGTTTGCGCCGCTACCCCGATCAACCGGTGCTGAGCAATCAAAGCACCGACCGCGGCCTGGTCGGCACTCGCGAAGAACGCGAAGCGCTGGTGCCCAGCCGTAGCGGCGCAATCGACCTGCCGACGGTCGACGTGGTGTGGTGGAACACCTTCGAAGATCACCTGGAACACAGCAGCTTGCCCGCACGCACCCTGCAAGTGGCGAACAACCCGAGCCTGCAGGTCGATACGCCGGCCGGTACGCTGCAACCGAGTGTCGTCGATAACGATGTGTTGTGGTGGTGGAAGCTCAGCACGCTGATTCTCGCCTGCACCACCCTGCTCGGCTTCGGCCTCTGGTGGCGCGCGCGCTGGCAACCGGCGGTACATCGCGCCGCCCAAACCGGCCCGAGCCCGCGCACCTTGATGGATGACATCAAGCGCGCGAGCCAGGCCAACGATCCGCAAGCAACGCGGCAGGCGCTGGATGCGTGGGCGCGTCAACAGCCGGAAACCCTGGCGGACATGGCGGCGCGGTTTGTGCCCTTGTCGGACGCCCTCGACGGGCTCAACGGCGCGCTTTACAGCGAAACCGGCCAGCATTGGCAAGGTGAAGATTTGTGGCGAGCGATCCGCACGATTCCGACCGCTGAGCGCGTACACGACCCAGTGGGCGACAGTGGCCTGCCACCGCTTTATCCGAAGTAAAAGATCAAAAGATCGCAGGCTTTGGCAACTTCTACACATATCTCTGTAGGAGCTGCCGAAGGCTGCGATCTTTTGATTTTGCTAAAGATCAAAAAAGACCAAAGGCAATCGGCGGCACGCAGATTGATGCGCAGGTTTAAAGTTTACCTGTCATTTCCAGAGGACAGACGATTACATTCTTATGAATAATCCAACCAGTCATTTGAATTAACCGAACGCCCCTTTTCACAAAAATCCTCATATCGCTCTCTGTATCTATCTAGAGAAGCAGCTGCAACATCTATGCAAATATATCCACGCCCTCTCTCCTCAACAGACAGAGACACGGGATCTATTTTGGTCGGAGAGTCGCCTACCACGATTCCCGACAATTTCGACCTGTGAAATATAAAGCTCTTCCCTCCACCGAGTGGAAGAACCAGCTCTGCAACTGCAAATATTATCTCCGGCCTTGAAATCTCGTAGCGATCACCCTCCTCATAGTTTTCGCAGTAGTTCTCCGGAACGAGGAACAATCTATGATTTATAATTACCAGCCACCCTTGCAAGTCAACACAAGCGCCAACTTTCATTACCACTCCCCAATCAAAGTAGCGTCACATAGCATTAGCCAACGCTTTTTCTATTCAAGCGCTGTCTTTTGACTCACCGTAGCTCTTGAGAAAGAAACACATTGCGCACGGTGTCCATGTCCGACCGAATGGCTTTCAGTTCTTCGTCATCGGCCCCGGCTTCGGCCAGACTCTCAACGCTGCACTGCCCGTACGTATCGATCAAAATACCCAACATATCAACCGCGTAGGGGCTGTCTTTCGATAACTTCAGGCCTCGCCGGAGACCTTCCATATAAATCGCCGTCTGCAGGATTGCATTGGGGCCAGGTGCGTCTTTGCGCATCAGGCGCTCCAGTTCATCCTGAGCATAGGCAAACGCTTGCTCGGGACGAAACCCGAGCTCATCCATCGCGTGAGAATAAAGCCCTTTGACCATCCCTCTGGCCTGATTGAACAAGCTTTCAACGCGCATTTCTCTTCTACTCCGGTTCAACCAGCGGCGATTCGCACCAGCGAAAACGATATCAATATAGTGGCGCGATGGTAGGCAGCGGATATCAGGCCGTCAATTTTTGCAATCGACGTGATACGCGCGTCCTCCTCCCGGACAAGCCCTCCCAGCGCAATAATCTGTAAACTCTCCCCTTTTCGCCGCGCGCTCCATCCGTGGCCATCAACTCATTCTGTAGCGGAGTCCACCTTGCGTCTGTTCCACACCTCCGACTGGCACCTTGGGCAAAACCTGCACGGCCAGGAGCGCGATTTCGAGCATGCGTGCTTCCTCGAATGGCTGCTGCGCCAACTGCAACTGGCGCAGCCGGATGTGCTGCTGATCGCCGGTGACATTTTCGACACGGTCAATCCGCCGGTCAAAGCGCAGGAACGCCTTTACGACTTCATCGTCAGCGCTCACGAACAGCAACCGCTGCTGACCATCGTGATGATTGCCGGCAACCACGATTCCGGCTCGCGTATCGAGCTGCCGGCGCCGTTGATGCGCCGTTTGCGCACGCACGCGCTGGGCCGGGTGTTGTGGCTGGACGATGGCCAGCTCGATGCCGAACGTCTACTGCTGCCGCTGCCCAATGCACAAGGCGAGATTGCCGCGTGGTGCCTGGCGCTGCCGTTCCTGCGCCCGGCGGAAGTGACGGGCGCGCATTTGGGCGACAACTATCTGCGTGGCATCGGTCAGGTGCATGAATGGCTGATCGAAGCGGCCAACGCCAAGCGCAAACCCGGCCAGGCGCTGATTGCCATCAGCCACGCGCACATGGCCGGCGGCTCGGTATCGGAAGACTCCGAGCGCAGTCTGATCATCGGTAATGCCGAAGCCCTGCCCGCCAGTCTCTTCGGGCCAAGCATCAGCTATGTCGCCCTCGGCCATTTGCACAAGCCGCAGAAGGTCAACGGTGAAGAACGCATTCGCTACAGCGGTTCGCCGATTCCGTTGTCGTTCTCTGAGATCGGCTATCAGCATCAGATTCTCGATATCAGCCTCGATGGCGAAACCCTGGTCAGCGTCGAACCGAAACTGATCCCGCGTTCGGTCAATCTGCAACGTATCGGCCCGGCACCGCTGGCCGAGATCCTGCTGCAACTGGCAGACCTGCCGAACGTCGATCTGCTTGCCGAAACCCAGCGTCAGCCGTGGCTGGAAGTGCGGGTGATCCTCGACGAGCCGCAGCCAGACCTGCGCCATCAAGTGGAAAATGCCCTGCAAGGCAAAGCCGTGCGGCTGGTGCGCATTGCCGCCGAATACGCCGGTAAACGTGGCGCTGACGGCGAGGAGGAAGGCACCACACTGATCGAACTCGACCAACTGACGCCGCAGGAACTGTTCAGCCGCGCCTGGCTCGACAACTACGGCAACGAGGTCGATGAGCAAACGCTGAAGGACTTCGCCGAACTGCTGCAAGACGTACAACTGGAGGGTGAGCAGCCATGAAGATTCTCGCCATTCGCTTGAAGAACCTCGCCTCGCTGGCCGGTCCGTTCGAAATTGATTTCACCGCTGAACCGTTGGCCAGCGCTGGGCTGTTTGCGATTACCGGCCCGACCGGCGCCGGCAAAAGTACCCTGCTCGATGCTTTGTGTCTGGCGCTGTTCGGTGCCGTGCCGCGCCTGAACAACACCGGGCGTGACGCCAAAGTCCCCGATGCCGACGGCGAAATCGCCACCGGTGACCCGCGCACCCTGTTGCGGCGCGGCACCGGTGAAGGCTATGCCGAAGTGGATTTTGTCGGTGTCGATGGCCGACGCTATCGGGCGCGCTGGGAAGCCAATCGTGCGCGTGAGAAGGCAGGCGGCAAGCTGCAAGCCAGTCGTCAGAGCCTGCGCGACATCGATCAGGATCAACTGCTCGCCAGCCAGAAAGGCGAATACAAAACCCAGCTGGAAGCGGCACTGGGTCTGAACTTCGAACAGTTCACCCGCGCCGTGCTGCTGGCGCAGAGCGAGTTCAGCGCGTTCCTCAAAGCGGACGACAACGATCGCAGCGAACTGCTGGAGAAACTCACCGACACCGCGCTGTATACCCGCCTCGGCCGTCGCGCCTTCGACAAGACCAAAGAGGCTCGCGAAGCGCACAAGTTGCTGCAGGATCAAGCCACCGGCGTCACCCCGTTGCCACCCGAGGCGCGAGCGGAACTGGATGAGCGCTTCAACGCCGCGCAGCAACAACTGAAGTTGCAGCAGGCGCAGCTCAAACAACTTGAGCAACAGCACGGCTGGCTCAAGGATTTGCGCGTATTGCAGGACGCGCAACAGGCCGCCACCGAGCAACTGCACAGTGCACGGCAGCAATCGGACAGTCTGGCCGGCGAGCGGGTGAAACTGACACGACTCGAACAGCTCGGCCCGCAGCGGCACCAGTTCGCGCGGAAAACCGAGCTCGATGCGCTGCTGACGCCACTGGCTGCGCAAATAGCCGCGCACACGCAGCAACACACAGAACTGACTGAGCGCCAGACGCAACTTGAACAAGCCCTCGAAGCGGCAAAAGTCACTCTGAGCCAAGCGCAGCAACGGCAAGGGGAGAACGCGCCGCTGTTGCGTCAGGCCTTTGAAGAGCAAAGCACCCTCGCCCGCCTGAGCAAGGATGTGGCGGCTGCCGCTGAAGCCCGAGACAGTGCACAAACCGGCTGCGCCGAAGGCCAGAAGGCCATACAGGTTTTGCAGGAACAACAGACTCAGGTCGGCGAACGTCTGCAACGCATCGCCGCTGAGCTTGAGCAAAGTGCCCATCTGGCGCCGTTGAGCGACGCGTGGAATGCCTACCGTGATCGTCTGCAACAACTGATGCTGATCGGCAATCGCCTGAACAAGGGTCAGGCCGAGCTGGCGAGCCTGGAAGATAACGCCGCCCGTAGCGCCGATACATTGAGCACGCAGAAACAGCAACTGGAAGTGTTGTTCAAAGAAGCCGGCGCCGAACCCGACGCCGTCGCCGAACAGATCGGCCTCCTCGGCACGCTGCTGCAGGACAACCGCAAACAACTGCGCGCCTTTGAAGACTTGTCACGCCTGTGGGCCACGCAACAGGATCTGGACAAGCGCAGCAGCGAACTGCAACAGCGTCAGCTCAGCGCCCAGCAGGAGCGCGAACGCCTGACCCAGGACGGGGTGAAAAGCAAAGCCGAACTGACCGTCGCCGAACAAACCCTCAACGTCACCCGCGAGCTGCTTGAGCGCCAGCGGCTGGCGCGCAGTGCCAGTGTCGAAGAGTTGCGCGCACAGTTGCAGGATGATCAGCCGTGCCCGGTGTGTGGCAGCAATGAGCATCCGTATCACCAGCCGGAAGCACTGCTGCAAAGCCTTGGTCGTCACGATGAAAGCGAACAGGCCAACGCGCAGCAAGTGGTCGATCAGCTCAAGGAAAAACTCAGCGAATTGCGGGCCGACGTGGGGGCGGTCATTGCTCAGCAGAAAGAGCTGCTGCAACAGCAGGAACAACTGACGACTCAGCAGCAAGCACTCGCGCCAAGCCTCGACGCGCATCCGCTGGCCGCGCAGTTGTTCAATCAGGACGCCGACAAGCGCGATGCCTGGCTGATCCGGCAACATGAGCAACTGAACCAGAGCATCGCTCAGGACGAACAACGCCAGAGCGCCCTGCTCACCCTGCAACAGGATGCCGCGCGTCTGACCCAGCAATTGCGTCAGGCCGAAACGGCGCATCAGCAGGCCGCGCAACAGCTGAGCAACCAGCAACGCGAACTGAGCAGCGACCACCAGCGCCTTGACGAAGAACTGACGGCATTCGCCACCCTGCTCCCGGCCGACACCCTTGAAGCCCTGCGCCAGGAACCGGCGGCTACCTTCATGCAGCTCGACCGGCAGATCGCCGAACGCCTGGCGCAAGTCGATCAGCAAAAGGAAGAATTGAGCGAGCAGCAACAACGCCAGCAGACCCTGGAAAAAGAACAGGATCGTCAGCAGACCCGAGTCGTGCAAGCGCAGACGGCGCAGCAGCAGTTCACCGCGTTGGCCGATCAGCAGCAAATCTGCCAGCAGAAACTCACGCAATTGCTTGGCGAGCACAGCAGCGCCGAACAGTGGCAGCAGCAGCTTGAGCAGCGGGTGGAACAGGCACGCAACGCAGAAGCCAACACCGCGCAGGAGCTGCAAAGCGTGCGCACGCAACTTGTGCAGATCGCCGCTGAACTCAAGGCGCAGCAAGAACGCTTGCAGGCGCTGGAAAGCGAAGAACAGGATCTGGCGAGCAAGATTGCCGACTGGCGTGCGCGTCACCCCGAGCTGGATGACGGAGGCCTCGAAGACTTGCTGCGGGTCGATGACACGCAACTCGGCGAACTGCGTCAACGCTTGCAACAGAACGAAAAAGCCATCGAGCAGGCCACGGTCCTGTTGCAGGAGCGTGAGCGGTTATTGCTCGACCATCAGGCACAAAGCAACGGCAATCTCGACGCCGAACAACTCGCTACAGCTCTGGCTGACCTGCAAAACCAATTCACTGTCAGCGAACAGCAGTGCGCCGAACTGCGCGCCGAGCAAGTCGAGGATCAACGTCGGCAGAACGCCAATCAGGCACTGGCCCAGCAAATCGCCGACGCCTACGCCGAGTATCAACGCTGGGCGCGGCTGAGTGCCTTGATCGGTTCCGCGACTGGCGACACTTTCCGCAAGATTGCCCAGGCCTACAACCTCGACCTGTTGGTGCATCACGCCAACGTGCAACTGCGCCAACTGGTCAAACGCTATCGCCTCAAGCGCGGCGGCAGCATGCTTGGCCTGCTGGTGATGGACACGGAAATGGGTGACGAACTGCGCTCGGTGCATTCGTTGTCCGGCGGCGAAACCTTTCTGGTGTCGCTGGCGCTGGCCTTGGGCTTGGCATCGATGGCCTCGAGCACGCTGAAAATCGAATCGCTGTTTATCGATGAAGGCTTCGGCAGCCTCGATCCGGAGTCGTTGCAACTGGCGATGGATGCGCTCGATGGCTTGCAGGCCCAGGGTCGAAAAGTCGCAGTGATTTCCCACGTGCAGGAAATGCACGAACGGATTCCCGTGCAGATTCAGGTGCAGCGTCAGGGCAACGGTTTGAGCACACTGGAGGTGAAATGAACACGTTGTATTCCTTCCGCCGCTGCCCGTATGCGATGCGGGCGCGGATGGCCCTGCGCTATTCGGGCGTGCCGGTGGACATCGTTGAAGTCAGCCTCAAGGCCAAACCGGCGGAGATGCTGGCGATCTCGCCCAAAGGTACGGTGCCGGTGCTGGATGCCGGTGGGCGGGTGATCGATGAGAGCCTGGAGATCATGCACTGGGCACTGGCGCAGAATGATCCGCAGGACTGGTTGCTTGATGGCGATTCACGGATTGCCGAGCTGATCGAAGCCAATGATCAGGGATTCAAGGTGCATCTCAATCGCTACAAGTATGCCGAGCGTTATCCGGAGCAACCGATGGAGTTTTATCGGGCTGAGGGCGCGGTGTATTTGCAGCGGTTGGAGGGGTTGCTGCAGGATCGCGATTATTTGCTGGCGGATCATCCGAGTCTGGCGGATATCGCCCTGCTGCCGTTTGTTCGGCAGTTTGCGCATGTCGATCGTGAGTGGTTTGCGCAGACGCCTTATGTTCGCTTACAAGCCTGGTTGCAGCGTTTCCTCGAATCCGACCTCTTCACCTCGATCATGAAGAAATAACCCTTACCTTCCTGCGTTGATCGTTCCCACGCTCTGCGTGGGAATACCTCAAGGGACGCCCTGCGTTCCAATCGGACGCGGAGCGTCCGGGGCTGCATTCCCACGCGGAGCGTGGGAACGATCAGTCAAGCGCTTTACGCCAGCGCGTTGCACATGCCGAGTGCCATGCAATCCACTTCGAAGGGGCCGAGGAAATTGGCGGCGGCCTTCACCGGTGGATTCCCCGCCATCAGCCCCAGCGTATTCGCCCGTTCAATGTTGTGCGCGATGTTGTGGTTGGCCTCTATGGCCCGGGCCAGTGCGCCTACCGAGCCTTGGCCGATACCCAATAATGAAGCGCCGTTGGTGAAGAACGCCAAACCGGCAACTACCCAAAGTCTGTAGCCTTTCATGCGCCGCCGACTCCCGCGAGTTCAGCCCGGTCGACCATCACGCTCTGCGAGCGGACTTCGAACTGGATGCCGGGGTGGGCGACGTCGATCGGTGCGTCGAACGTGTGTTCCATCTGCGAGGCGATGCTGACGACCAGCACCACGGCCAGGTACAGACCGATGGCCAGGTAGGCGCCGCGTTTGGCTGAAGTGATAATTGCGCTGGCCATGGTGTTCTCCCGTGGGCATGTTTCGATGTCCACAGAATCAATCAAAAAAGCCGGGGTAACCACTCAGGGTTTGCCATAGTGAACATCAGCTTCGTTGATTATTTAGCCAGTCTATCTGCGTGTTTGAAAAACCCTATGACGCTGATCAACCTGCGCAAAAACGTAGGAGCTGCCGAAGGCTGCGATCTTTTGATTTTGCTTTTGCCGATCGTTCCCACGCTCTGCGTGGGAATGTAGCCCGTGACGCTCCGCGTCACTGGACGCAGAGCGTCCCTAGAGGCATTCCCACGCAAAGCGTGGGAATGTAGCCCGTGACGCTCCGCGTCACTGGACGCAGAGCGTCCCTAGAGGCATTCCCACGCAAAGCGTGGGAATGTAGCCCGTGACGCTCCGCGTCACTGGACGCAGAGCGTCCCTAGAGGCATTCCCACGCAAAGCGTGGGAACGATCAGGGCAAGATCAAGATCGCAGCCTTCGGCAGCTCCTACAGGGGAGTTCGGTGCAGGCGTTCAGTGTTGGGCTTTGTGATCCAGTGCGGCGTAGAAGTTGGCGCTCTGTTGCAGGTATTTCTGGGTGTAGCTCTGGGTGTGGGATTTTTTGCTGGCGATTTCAACGTTGGCACCGGCTGGCAGTACCACGGTGGCAGAGATGGCGGAAGCGGCAATCACGGAAAAGAGATTGAAGTTCATGGCGGTAACCCTCGTGTTCGGTTGGCTTGCTTGCCCGGTTGGGCTGTGAAGCAAACTTAACGCTCGAGGGTTGATTGCCTGAAATGCTTTGTAACGTTAGCCGATATCAGTGCAATTAATACAAGCAGACAGGCCCCGTAAACCGGGGCCTGTGGCTTATTGTCGCAGCAGAAACTTCAGGTCGCTCGGCGCGTCCATCGGCAGTTTCTGCACGGTTTTGCCGAGCAGACCGGTCTTGGCATCGCGCTCGACGACGACAATCTGGTTGCTCTTCTGGTTGGCGATCAGCAGGAATTTGCCACTTGGATCGAGGCTGAACTCACGCGGGTGATCACCCTCAACCGAACGCTTTTGCAGCTCTTTGAGCTGCGCGGTCGCCGGATCGATGCTGAACACCACCAGCTGATTGGCGGTGCCACGGTTGCTGACGTAAAGGAACTTGCCATCGGCAGACGTGTGCAATGCCGCCCCGGCCTTGTCCGAGGTCGGCTGACCGGCGGCCAGATCGACCAGTTGGGTTTGCGTCAGTACGCCGTCGTGGTAGTCGAACACCGCGACCTGCGCGCTCATTTCCATGGTCAGCCAGGCGTGCTTGCCGTCAGCACTGAACAGCAGATGACGCGGGCCGCTGCCGGCCGGCAAGGGCACTGCGGCGGTCATCGCCGGCGTCAGCGGCAAGTCCGGGTTGGCCTTCGGATCGAACAGGTAGACGAAAACCTTGTCCGCGCCCAGATCGTTGGAGAATACGTAGCGGCCGTCAGGCGAAGAAACCGTCGAGTGCACGTGGTTGGAGGCCTGGCGCTCAAGATTGATCCGGCTGGCCGGGTGCGCGCTCATCTGCACGACAGGTTTGAGTTTGCCGTCGGCACCGACCGGCAATACCGCCAGCGTTCCACCCGGATCTTCCATCACCGAATAATTGCTGACGAACAAGTGGCTGGCGTCAGCGCTGAGGCTTGAATGGGTCGGCTCGTTGCCCAGGCTTTGCACTTGATTGATCAGGGTCAGCGTGTGGGTTTTCGGATCAATCGAATAGCTGCTGACGCGACCGACCGGGTCTTCCTGGCCCGGGCCGTTTTCGTTGACCACAAACAGGCGCTGCTGGTCTTTGGACAGGGTCAGCCAGGACGGGTTTTCACTTTTGACCACTTGCAACGGTTTCGCGTCGATCTGGCCCGTAGCGCTGTCGAAGTTCATTCGATAGATGCCCTGGCTGGTGCCGGCGGTGTAGGAACCGACCAGCAATTGGAAGCTTTCTGCGGAAGCCGTGGACAGGCCCATGGCACCGACGCTGCCGGCCATCAGCAGCGGCCAGAATTTACGCATTTTCATCAGTGTCATCCTCATCGTCGCTGCTGCTGACTACATCGCCGTGGCAGACCAGGCGGTGTTCGCCGACCGCTTTGGTTTCATTGAAATAACCGACGATCAGCCAGCTTTGCAGGGAGTCATCAAACGTTGCCGCTGCAACCTGAGCCGGGGTGAACTCCCAATGCTTGGCCGCTCGGCCATCGATGCATTCGATGTGCAGGTTATCGTCCTCGTCAAGGGCGAATTCGAAGGCATGCAGGCCGTCGATTTCGACCATACCGCAGTGTTCGAGGGCGTTGAGAAGGGTTTGGGCAGTCATGGCAGTAAAGTCTTTCAGGGGGAAACCGGCAATGATAGCTCAAGAAGCACACTCCCCCTGTAGGAGCTGCAGAAGGCTGCGATCTGATCGTTCCCACGCTCAGCGTGGGAACGCCTCTAGGGACGCTCTGCGTCCAGTGACGCGGAGCGTCACGGGCTGCGTTACCACGCGGAGCGTGGGAACGATCCCGAGAGGAAGATCAAGATCGCAGCCTTCGGCAGCTCCTACAGGGGCAGCGTGTCAGAGGGCGTCGCGCGAGGGCTTTCCGTCGACCAGGCGCTGGATGCGCAGCGGGTTGGCATTTTTCAGCGGCTCGGGCAGCAAGCTGTCCGGGTAATTCTGGAAGCACACCGGGCGCAGGAAGCGGTCGATGGCCAGCGTACCGACCGAGGTGCCGCGTGCGTCGGATGTCGCCGGATACGGCCCGCCATGGACCATCGAATCGCACACCTCGACACCGGTCGGATAGCCGTTGAGCAGGATCCGCCCGACCTTCTGTTCCAGCAGCGGTGTCAGTTCTGCGAAGCGCTCGAAGTCCGCCAGCTCACCAATAATAGTCGCAGTGAGTTGCCCGTGCAGGCCATGCAATGCCGCACTGAGTTGCGCCTGATCCGCCACTTCGACAATCACCGTGGTCGGGCCGAACACTTCTTCCTGCAGCACTTCATCGCCATTGATCAGCAGACTCACGTCGGCCTTGAACAACTGTGGCTGCGCCTGATTGCCCTGCTGTGGATTACCTGCCAGATGTTCAATACCGGCGTGTGCCAACAGCTTCTGCAAGCCTTTGCCGTAGCTGCCGAGAGTGCCGGCGTTGAGCATGGTTTGTGCCGGTTGATCACCGATCAAACCCGCAACCTGCTGCACGAACGCGCTGAACTCTGGCGAACGAATGCCGATCACCAGACCCGGATTGGTACAGAACTGACCGCAGCCCTGCACCACCGAAGCGGTCAGGTCGCGGGCGACGGTTTCCGAACGCTCGGCAAGGGCCTGCGGCAAGATGATCACCGGGTTGATGCTCGACATCTCGGCAAACACCGGGATTGGTTGTGGGCGCGCTGCGGCCATGTCACACAGTGCCCGACCGCCCTTGAGCGAACCGGTGAAGCCGACTGCCTGAATTGCCGGATGCTTGACCAGCCACTCACCGACGCCACCACCGTAAATCATGTTGAACACGCCGGCCGGCATGGCGGTTTTTTCAGCGGCGCGGATCAGTGCATCGGCGACCAGTTCAGCCGTGGCCATGTGACCACTGTGGGCCTTGAACACTACCGGGCAACCGGCGGCCAGCGCCGAGGCGGTGTCGCCGCCAGCGGTGGAAAATGCCAACGGGAAATTGCTTGCGCCGAACACCGCCACCGGGCCGAGGCCGATGCGGTATTGGCGCAGATCCGGGCGTGGCAATGGCTGACGATCCGGCAGCGCCTGATCGATCCGCGCCCCGTAGAAATCGCCCCGGCGCAGCACTTTGGCGAACAGACGCATCTGCCCGCTGGTACGCCCGCGCTCGCCTTGAATCCGTCCGGCCGGCAATGCGGTTTCGCGGCATACCACGGCAACGAAGTCATCGCCGAGGGCATCCAGCTCATCGGCAATCGCATCGAGAAACTGCGCGCGACGTTCGGCGCTGAGGCTGCGATAGGCCGGGTATGCGGCAGCGGCAGCTTTGGCAGCGGCGTCGACTTCTTCAGCCGTGGCCTGGATGAAATCGTGTGGCAGCTGTTCGCCCGTCGTGGCGTCGACCGATTGCAGTTTGACGTTGCCAGCGGCGCTGCGCTGACCGCCGATGTAGTTGTGACCGAGAATCTGAGTCATGGGATCTCCTTAAAGGGTGCCGATGCTGTCCGGTTCATAAGCCGCTGGGACCGGGACGATGCCATTGACCAGCGGCGCACCGAATTCGGCCTGGCTTATTTCAAACACGTCACCCGGTTGGGTGCGGATGCCATCGGCGAACGACAGGGTCGCGGTGCCGAAAAAGTGAATGTGTACGTCACCGGGACGGAGGAACTGGCTGTACTTGAAGTGGTGGTATTCGAGGTTGGCGAGGCTGTGGCACATGTTCGCCTCGCCGCTGAGAAACTCGTTCTGCCAAAGTACTTCGCCGTCACGCAGGATGCGGCTGCTGCCTGCCAGATGTTGAGGCAATTCACCGGTGCGAAGTTCCGGACCATAGCTGCAACTGCGCAGTTTCGAGTGTGCGAGGTACAGGTAATTCTTGCGTTCCATGACGTGGTCGGAGAACTCGTTGCCAACCGCAAAGCCCAGTCGATAGGGCTTGCCGTCGTTGCCGATGAGGTACAGGCCGGCCATTTCCGGCTCTTCACCGGCGTCTTCGGCAAACGGTGGTACCGGGAAGGGTTGGCCTGGACGGACAACAATGCTGCCGTCGCCCTTGTAGAACCATTCTGGTTGCACACCGGCCTGCCCCGCCGCCGGTTTGCCGCCCTCCACGCCCCATTTGAAGATACGCATGGTGTCAGTCATCGTCGCTTCGTCGCCGGCTTGCTGGTGCATTTTGTCCCGCGCCGAGGCGCTGCCCAGATGGGTCAGGCCGGTGCCGCTGATCAACATGTGCGCCGGATCCGGGTGGTCGAGTGGCGGCAGGATGCGCAGTTGCGACAGCAGTTCGGCGTAGTCATGGCTGATGCCGAGGCCGAGGGTTTGCACTTGCTGCTCAAGGGTGTTGCCGGCCTCGATGGCGGCGAGTGCCAGATCGCGCACTGTGCGGGCGTCCTGCACTTCGCGCACCAGACCGTTGTCGACCACGCCGACGCGGCGTTCGCGGTTGCTTAATTCGAATTGAACCAGATGCATATGTCCTCTCCTGTCTACAAAACTTCGAAACACTGCAAAACCCTGTGGGAGCTGGCTTGCCAGCGATGGCAATCTGTCTGACACATTGATGTTGGATGTGCCGCCGTCATCGCTGGCAAGCCAGCTCCCACAGGTTTAGTGGTGATTGGTGGTTGGGTTTCAGGTTCGGGTGGCGCCGCGGGCGCTGGCGGCAAATTGGTCAACCGGCAGGACGTGTTTGCGTTCCAGTACACGGTAGACAATGCCGGTCAGGATCAAGCCGAACACCATCACGCCCGACAGGAAATACAGGCCGGAAGCCAAATTGCCGGTGTACTCCTTCAACGCGCCAATCACGAATGGCCCGATGTACCCGCCCAGATTCCCCACCGAGTTGATCAAGGCAATCCCCGCCGCCGCACTCGCACCAGCAAAGAACCGCCCCGGCAAGGTCCAGAACACCGCCGTGCAGGAAAACAGCGCGAACGCCACCAGGCACAATGCCGCCAGTTGCGCCACCGGCAACGACAGCCAGGCGCTCATGAACAGGCCAATCGCGCCCAGCACATAAAGCACGGCGAGGTGCCCGTAGCGATCATTCAAGCGGTCAGAACTGCGCGGTACGATCAGCAATCCGATGATCCCGAAGATGTACGGCACCGACGAGACGAAACCGGTGACCAGATCGCTGCCACCGAACTGCTTGATCAGCGTCGGCAACCACAAACCCAAGCCATAAATGCTCAACGTCACCGGCAGGTAAAACAGCGCCAGCAGCAACACACGTTTGTCTTTCAGCGCATGCAGCGGATTGCCGTGACGGGTCTGGCCGTATTCCTGCAGATCTTTTTTCAGCTCGCCGGTGAGCCAGTCTTTCTCGGCCTGATCCATCCATTTCACTTGCTGCGGGCCGTCCGGCAACCAGCGCAGCACCGGCCAGGTCAGCAGGATCGCCGGGGTGCCAATGACAATGAACAGCCACTGCCAGCCATGCAGACCGAGAACGCCGTCCATGCCAAGCAAACCGCCGGAAACGGGACCTGTGATCATCATCGCAATCGGTTGCGAGAGGATGAACAGCCCAAGGATCTTGCCGCGATGGCGCACCGGGAACCATTGGGTGATGTAGTAGAGAACGCCGGGGAAGAACCCCGCCTCGGCCGCGCCGAGCAGAAAGCGCATCACGTAGAAACTGTGCGGGCCCTGGACGAAGGCCATGCCGATAGTGATGGCGCCCCAAGTGATCATGATCCGCGCGAACCAGCGTCGTGCGCCGAAGCGTTCGAGCATCAGGTTACTGGGGATTTCTAAGAGGAAGTAGCCAATGAAGAACAGCCCGGCGCCGAGGCCGTAAGCCGCATCGCCGATGCCGATGTCGGCGCCCATGTGCAGCTTGGCGAAGCCGACGGCGGAGCGATCCACATAGGCGATCAGGTACAGCAGGATCAGGAAGGGAATCAGTTTCAGCGTTATGCGCCGTATCAGCCGCAGTTCCTGGCTCATGAGATCGGTCTCCGATTGTTGTTTTTATAGAACCTCGGGGGACGCCTCTCACGGAAAACCGTCAGGGCCATCCCTCCGTCGAAAACGACTATATAGTAATACTAATTCACCAACAACACTTCCAAACGCAGGATTTTGCGCTTAGATTAGGCCGTAGCTGGAACACTATAGTCATACAATAAGAGAATCGATCATGTCTGATAAGAAACCCACCCTGCGCTCCGCCCAATGGTTTGGCACGGCCGACAAGAACGGCTTCATGTACCGCAGCTGGATGAAGAATCAGGGCATCGCCGACCACCAGTTCCATGGCAAGCCGATCATCGGCATCTGCAACACCTGGTCGGAACTGACCCCGTGCAACGCGCACTTCCGCCAGATCGCGGAGCACGTTAAACGTGGGGTGATCGAGGCCGGTGGTTTTCCAGTGGAATTCCCGGTGTTCTCCAACGGCGAATCGAACCTGCGCCCGACCGCCATGCTCACCCGCAACCTGGCAAGCATGGACGTTGAAGAAGCGATTCGCGGCAACCCGATTGACGGCGTGGTGCTGTTGACCGGGTGCGACAAAACCACCCCGGCGCTGCTGATGGGCGCGGCCAGTTGCGACGTGCCGGCGATTGTTGTGACTGGCGGGCCGATGTTGAACGGCAAGCACAAGGGCAAGGACATCGGCTCCGGCACGGTGGTCTGGCAGCTCAGCGAACAGGTCAAGGCTGGCACCATCACCATCGACGATTTCCTCGCGGCCGAGGGCGGCATGTCGCGTTCGGCAGGCACTTGCAACACCATGGGCACCGCATCGACCATGGCCTGCATGGCTGAAGCGCTCGGCACTTCCCTGCCGCACAACGCGGCGATTCCGGCGGTGGACGCACGACGTTATGTGCTGGCGCACATGTCCGGCATGCGCGCGGTGGAGATGGTTCGCGAAGATCTGAAACTGTCGAAGATCCTGACCAAGGAAGCCTTCGAAAACGCTATCCGCGTGAACGCCGCCATCGGTGGTTCGACCAACGCGGTGATTCACTTGAAAGCCATCGCCGGGCGCATTGGCGTCGAGTTGGATCTGGACGATTGGACGCGCATCGGTCGCGGCATGCCAACCATCGTCGACCTGCAACCGTCCGGGCGTTTCCTGATGGAAGAGTTCTATTACGCCGGTGGTTTGCCAGCGGTGCTGCGTCGTCTCGGTGAAGCCAATCTGATTCCCAACCCGAATGCGCTGACGGTCAACGGCAAGTCCATCGGCGAGAACACCAAGGACGCGCCGATCTACGGCGAAGACGAGGTGATCCGCACCCTCGACAATCCGATTCGCGCCGACGGTGGCATCTGTGTGTTGCGCGGCAATCTGGCGCCACTGGGTGCGGTGCTCAAGCCGTCCGCCGCGACGCCGGAACTGATGCAGCATCGTGGGCGCGCGGTGGTGTTCGAGAACTTCGACATGTACAAGGCGCGGATCAACGATCCGGAGCTGGATGTCGATAAAGATTCGATTCTGGTGATGAAGAACTGCGGGCCGAAGGGTTATCCGGGCATGGCTGAAGTCGGCAACATGGGTTTACCGGCAAAGCTGTTGGCGCAGGGTGTGACCGACATGGTGCGCATTTCCGATGCGCGGATGAGCGGCACCGCGTACGGCACAGTGGTGTTGCACGTGGCGCCGGAAGCGGCGGCTGGCGGACCTTTGGCGACGGTGAAGGAAGGCGACTGGATCGAGCTGGATTGCGCCACCGGGCGTCTGCATCTGGACATTCCGGATGCCGAACTGGCAGCGCGCATGGCCGATCTGCAGCCACCGCAACAGTTGCTGGTGGGTGGCTATCGTCAGCTGTACATCGATCATGTGCTGCAGGCGGATCAGGGTTGTGACTTTGATTTCCTCGTTGGTTGCCGAGGCGCCGAAGTACCGCGCCACTCTCACTAAGCCCACCGCCCCCTGTAGGAGTGAGCCTG
Source organism: Pseudomonas sp. MYb2 (assembly GCF_002979955.1). Classification (NCBI taxonomy): domain Bacteria; kingdom Pseudomonadati; phylum Pseudomonadota; class Gammaproteobacteria; order Pseudomonadales; family Pseudomonadaceae; genus Pseudomonas; species Pseudomonas sp. MYb2. The sequence goes on along the minus strand of NZ_PCQC01000002.1, from coordinate 422,200 downwards.
CTCGCGATAGCAATCTGTCAGTTGATAACTCTGGTAACTGACACACCGCAATCGCGGGCAGGCTCACTCCTACATTTGCTATGCATCAGCCTCAAGAATGCCGCACGCCTGCTATGATGCGCGGCATCTCCATCGCTCAGGATCGCGCCGTTCCCCATGGATTACCGCAAACCCTCCGACCGCAAAAGCATGCACTCGCGCATCGTCCAGGAACTGGGCATGCAGATCGTCTCCGGACGCTTTTTGCCCGACGACAAACTGCCCGCCGAAGCCTTGCTCTGCGAGGAGTACGCGGTTAGCCGGCCGGTCTTGCGCGAAGCCACGCGGGTGTTGGTGGCCAAGGGTCTGGTGTATTCCAAACCCCGCGTCGGCACGGTGGTCAAGGCGCGCCGCGAATGGCACATGCTCGACCCGGACGTGCTGCACTGGCTGATGCAAAGCAGCCCGCAGAATGAGTTCTTCAATGTGCTGACCAGTGTGCGCAGCATTATTGAACCCGCTGCTGCCGCCCTCGCCGCTCAACATGCGACAGAGGCGGATATTGCCGCGATTGGTGAGGCCTATCAGCGCATGGAAGCAGCGCCGACGCCTGAGGCGCTGTTGCAGCCGGATCTGGATTTCCACAGCCGGATTGCCGATGCGACGCACAATGATTTGCTGGCGAACCTGTGCAACATGTTGTCGGTGGCGATTGCCGAGGCGTTGAAGCATTCGAATCAGCGGCCGAATTTGCATGAGTTGGCGTTGCCTCGGCATAAGGCGATTTTGACGGCGATCGAGAATCGTGATGCCCTCGGTGCTCGGCATGCGACGTTGGTGCAGCTGGATGATGCGCGTAGTGCTTTGAGTGTTGTGCTTGGCGCTGAACTCTCCTAAGGCTGGAGACCGCTTACCCTCACCCTAGCCCTCCCGAAACGTCGGACCGCCCAGAGGTAGAGGGAACCGATTGGGGGATATTCGAGATTTACGCCGACTTGAACGATTTGCTGTGAAGCCATAATCAACTCGGTATCTCAGGTCGATGGATCAAGCCGCACACCTCGGTCAGTCCCCTCTCCCTCGGGGAGAGGGTTAGGGTGAGGGGCTCTTGATCTTCAGCCACAAAAAAAGCCGCAACCCAAAGGTTGCGGCTTTGTCGTTTCAGCCCTTCAGATCAATGCGCAAACAGCGAATTACCCTTCTGCCCCGCCAGTTTCTCCGGCTTGATCAGGAACTTCGCCAGTGCCGGCAGCAGCCACAGCGCACCGAACATGTTCCACAGCAACATGAAGGTCAGCATCAGGCCCATGTCAGCCTGGAACTTGATCGCCGAGAAGATCCAGGTGCACACGCCAATCGCCAGGCACAGGCCGGTGAACAGCACGGCTTTACCGGTGGACTTCAGCGTCTGGTAATAGGCTTCCTGCAACGGCAACCCCGCGCGCAGGAAACTCTCCAGACGGCTGTAGATGTAGATGCCGTAGTCGACACCAATCCCCACACCCAACGCCACCACCGGCAAGGTCGCAACCTTCACGCCGATGCCCATGAACGCCATCAGTGCGTTGCCGAGTACCGAGGTCAGTACCAGCGGCAGGACGATGCACAGGGTCGCGGCCCACGAACGGAAGGTGATCATGCACATCACCGCCACGCAGATGTACACCAGAATCAGGATGGTCAACTCAGCCTGTTTGATGACTTCGTTGGTGGCCGCTTCGATCCCGGCGTTACCGGCCGCGAGGATGAATTCCAGACCGTCCTTGTTGTTGTCCTTGGCGAATTCCTGCACCGCGTGAACTGCCCGATCGAGGGTTTCTGCCTTGTGATCGTTGAGGAACACCAGCACCGGCGCCAGCGAGCAACTGTTGTTGTACAGACCGTCAGCACGGGCAATCGAGTTGTTCAGCACGTCCGGGTTGCGCGACAGGGTTTCCCATTTCAGGTTGCCCTCGTTCATGCCCTTGATCATCTGCTTGGACACGGTCACCAGCGAGATCGCCGACTGCACGCCCTCGGTGTTCTGCATCTTCCACATCAACTGATCGATCGGCGCCATGGCTTCATAACGCGAGCAACCTTCAGCCTTGGTCTTGACCATTACCACCAATACGTCAGAGCTGGTGGAGTAATTGCTGATGATGAAATTGTTGTCCTTGTTGTAGCGCGAGTCCGGACGCAGTTCCGGTGCGCCCTGGTCGAGGTCACCGATTTTCAGGTTCTGGCTGTACCAGAGACCGCCACCAAAGGCGATCAGCGCCAGCAGCACCGAGATGCGTGCAACTTTCGGGTTGGCGAAGTTCGACAGCAGGCGCCAGAACGGGTGTTCGCGATTAGCATCCTTCTTGCTCTTGGCGATCGCGCGCTTGCTGATGCCGACATAGGAAATCGCCACCGGCAGCAGGATCAGGTTGGTAAACACGATCACCGCCACGCCGATCGACGCGCCGATGGCCAGTTCACGGATTACACCGATATCGATGATCAGCAGCGTGATGAAGCCCACCGCGTCGGCGAGAATCGCGATCATCCCCGGCAGGAACAGTTGCCGGAAGGTGCGCCGCGCAGCGGTCAATGCGTTGTCGGCCTCGCTGGATTGCAGGGCGATACCGTTGATCTTCTGCACGCCGTGGGAAATACCGATGGCGAAAATCAGGAACGGCACCAGCATCGAATAGGGATCGAGCCCGAAACCGAAGAAGTGCATCAGACCAAGCTGCCAGACTACCGCCACCAGTGTCGTACTCAACACCGCAATGGTGCTGCGCACACAGTTGGTGAACCACAACAGAAGGATCAGGGTGATGACGAAAGCGATGCCGAAGAACAACACCACCATCACCAGACCGTCGATCAGGTCGCCGACCTTCTTGGCGAAACCGACGATATGGATCTTGACGTTGGGGTTCTGCGCTTCGAACTTGTTGCGGATCTTGTCTTCGAGTTCGTGGGAGAACTTGCGATAGTCCAGCGCGAGCAACTTGCCCTGGTCTTCCGGGTCCGGGTAGGACTCCAGCAGCGGGATGTCGACGATGCTCGACTTGAAGTCGTTGGCCACCAGCCGCCCGACCTGGCCGGACTTGAGCACGTTGTTGCGCAGCAGGTCGAGGCTGTCCTGCGAGCCGTTGTAGCTCTGCGGGATCACTTCACCGCCGGCAAAACCCTCTTCGGTCACTTCGGTCCAGCGCACGCTCGGACTCCACAGCGACTTCAGGCCGGAGCGGTCGACGCCGGAGATGTAGAACACCTCGTCGTTGATCTGGCGCAGGGTCTCCATGTACTCCTTGGAGAAGATGTCGCCGTCCTTGGCTTCCACCGAAATGCGCACGGTGTTACCGAGGTTGGCCAGATCGTTGCGGTGCTCCATCATCTTCTCGATGAACGGATGCTTGAGCGGGATCATTTTTTCGAAACTGGTCGACGGGCGGATCAGCGTGGCCTGCCAGAACAGGAAAATGCTCACCACCAGACAGATCAGGATCACGGCCGGGCGGTTGTTGAAGATCAGGCGCTCAAGAAACGTCGCCTTGTCCTGCTGAGGAGTGATCAAGGAAGTCATAGCCCCGCCTTCTTGTTATTAACTTCGGCGCCGTTTGGCTGTGTGGTGTGAACGCCACCCTGCCCGGTCAGAATCAGGTTGCCGTCGCCGGCAGCGGTGACGGAAGACAGCGAGATGCGATCCGGGCGGTTGAACACGCTGAACGTTTCGCCGTTGTCGCTGCTGCTGATCACCGAACCGCCGTTGCCGACGATGACGATCGAACCGTCTTCAAGCAGGGTCGCGCCGGACAGACCGAACTCCAGCGCACCGCGCGCGGCTTTCAGCTCGACCTGCTCCCAGTTGCTGCCAAAATCCGTGGAGCGATAAAGATTGCCGCGCAAGCCGTAGGCCAGCAGGGTTTGCGGTTGTGCCGTGCCGATCACGCCGAACAGCGAGCCTTCGTACGGGCCTTCGAGTTTTTCCCAGGTCTGGCCGTCGTCGGCGGAGCGGAACATGCTGCCCGACTCGCCGACGATAAACAGACCGGCGTCCTTCACCGCCGCGATGGCGTTGAGGTGGAATTGATCTTCGTTGTCGAGGCGGTCGCTGACGTCTTCCCAGTTCTTGCCGCCATCGGTGGTTTCCAGCAGCGCGCCGTACGCGCCCACGGCGAGGCCGCTGTTGACGTCCTTGAACCAGACGTCGAGCAGCGGCGATTCACGTTTGAGGTCTTCGAATTGTTTGGTCCAGGTCAGACCGCCGTCTGCGCTGGCGAGGATTTGTGCGTCGTGACCGACCGCCCAGCCGTGCTTGTCATCGACGAAATACACCGCGGTCAGCAGTTGCCGGCTCGGCACCTTGGCCTGGGTCCAGGTCTTGCCCTGGTCATCGGAATAGAGAATGTGCCCGCGATCCCCGACCGCGACCAGACGCGCACCGGCGTGGACGACATCGAGAATCAGGCTTTTCGCCGCTTTGCTGGATTCGGTGGCATAGACCACCTCGGCAGGCGCCTCGGCGGCCATCAACGGTGCCGATAACGTGGCAAAGCCCAGCAGAGAGAGTGCTGTGGCCAACAACGCGGTGTTGCGTAACGCCGGCGGGCGGCAACGACTCATAGACCTTCCCCTATTTATTATTGTTAGGCCATCTGGCCTTCAAGGGCGCCGCAAGTGTGCTCCGCTGATGGCTGCTCAGGAGCATAGTCCTGAAACCCGCAATCCAGAGCCACTTCGGAAGCTGGCTCATCCTATCGGGCTTTCGAAACGTCTGACAATCGGCGCCACGTTATCTTTTGTTAACCACATGACTGGCCAATCCCCCTGTAGGAGTGAGCCTGCTCGCGATAGCGGTGTATCAGGTAAGAAATCATTGACTGACACACCGCTATCGCGAGCAGGCTCACTCCTACAGGGGTTGTGGGGGCTATGGGATTTGAATACATGACCATTCGCCGGGGTGATGCGGCAAAAGTCATCGAGGGGACTTGCACGATCGGTATTATGGTATACCATCAGACGCACAGACACTCTCAATCCCTCAACGGAGCAGCTCATGAGTTTCGAAATTCGCAAGATCGTCAGCTATGTCGAAGAAACCTTCATCGAAGGCGGCAAAGCCACTGACAAGCCGGTGACCATGGTCGGCCTCGCCGTGGTGATGAAAAACCCTTGGGTGGGCAACGGTTTCGTCGAAGACCTCAAGCCGCAGATCCGCGCCAACTGCTCCGACCTCGGTGCGCTGATGGTTGAGCGTCTGGTCGGCATCATCGGCGGTGCGGAAAAGATCGAGGCCTACGGCAAGGCCGCTGTGGTCGGCGCTGACGGCGAGATCGAACACGCCTCCGCCGTGATCCACACCCTGCGCTTCGGCAACCACTACCGCGAAGCCGTCAACGCCAAGAGCTACCTGAGCTTCACCAACAAGCGCGGCGGTCCGGGCACTTCGATCCAGATCCCGATGATGCACAAGGACGACGAAGGTCAGCGTTCGCACTACATCACCCTGGAAATGCAGATCGAAGACGCGCCGCGTGCCGACGAAATCGTTGTCGTGCTCGGTTGCGCCGACGGTGGTCGTCTGCACCCGCGCATCGGCAACCGCTACATCGATCTGGAAGAACTGGCCGCCGAAAAAGCCCAGTAACCACAATAAAAAGGCATTGCAGGAGCGCTCCATGATTCGGCTCACCGCTGAACTCACCCCGGCTGGCACCAGTTACCTGGCGACCGGCCAAGGCCAGCCCGTGGTTTTGATCCACGGCGTGGGCCTGAACAAAGAAATGTGGGGCGGGCAGATTGTCGGCCTGTCCAGCCAATATCAAGTGATCGCCTACGACATGCTCGGCCATGGCGCCAGCCCGCGACCGGCCAGCGGCACCAACCTGCTCGGTTACGCCGATCAGTTGCTGGAGCTGCTCGATCACCTGAATTTGCCACAGGCCGCAGTGATCGGTTTCTCCATGGGCGGTCTGGTCGCGCGGGCCTTTGCCCTGCATTACCCGCAGCGCCTGCAAAGCCTGGTGGTGTTGAACAGCGTGTTCAACCGCAGTGAAGAACAGCGTGCCGGTGTCATCGCTCGTACCGCGCAAGCGGCCGAACACGGCCCGGACGCCAATGCCGAAGCGGCGCTGTCACGCTGGTTCAGCCGCGAGTATCAGGCGGCCAATCCGGCGCAGATCGCCGCATTGCGCCAGACCCTTGCCAATAATGATCCGCAGGGTTACCTGACCACCTACGAATTGTTCGCCACCCAAGACATGTACCGCGCCGACGACCTGGGCAGCATTCAGGCGCCGACGCTGATCGCCACGGGCGAACTCGACCCCGGTTCGACCCCGGAAATGGCCGAGCAACTGGCACGACGCATCCCCGGTGCAAAGGTTGCCGTGCTGCCCGAGCAACGGCATATGATGCCCGTAGAGTCGCCGCGTCTGGTCAATCAGACGCTGCTGGAATTTCTCCAATTCGCACACTCCCGACAAAACCATATAAAGGGGATCGTTGCATGACACTCGCACGCTTCCAGATGTGCATCGGCGGAGAATGGGTCGACGCCCTCTCCGGGAAAACCTTCGAAAGCCTCAATCCGGCCACGGCGCAAGCCTGGGCCGAACTGCCTGACGCCGATGAGGCGGACGTCGAACGCGCCGTGCAATCGGCACAGACTGCTTTCGACAGCCCGGCGTGGCGCGGCCTGACCGCCACCGCACGCGGCAAGTTACTGCGCCGTCTCGGTGATTTGATCGCAGAGAACAAGGAACAACTGGCGCAGCTGGAAAGCCGCGACAACGGCAAGCTGATCCGCGAGACCCGTGGCCAGGTCAGTTATCTGCCGGAGTTCTTCCACTACACCGCCGGCCTTGCCGACAAGCTCGAAGGCGGCACGCTGCCACTGGATAAGCCTGATCTGTTCGCCTATACCGTGCACGAAGCGATGGGTGTGGTCGCGGCGATCATTCCGTGGAACAGCCCGCTGTACCTGACCGCGATCAAACTCGCCCCGGCCCTGGCCGCCGGCAACACGATTGTGATCAAGCCGTCCGAACACGCCTCGGCAACCATTCTTGAGCTGGCGCGGCTGGCCCTCGAAGCGGGGATTCCGCCGGGTGTGGTCAACGTCGTCACCGGTTACGGCCCGAGCACTGGCGCCGCCCTCACCCGCCACCCGCTGATTCGCAAGATCGCCTTCACCGGCGGCGCGGCGACGGCGCGGCATGTGGTGCGCAGCAGCGCGGAGAACTTCGCCAAGCTGTCGCTGGAACTGGGCGGCAAGTCGCCGAACATCATCTTCGCCGACGCCGATCTGGACAGCGCGATCAACGGCGCGATTGCCGGGATCTATGCCGCCTCCGGGCAGAGTTGCGTGTCCGGTTCGCGCTTGCTGGTGCAGGACGAAATCTACGACGAATTCGTCAGCCGACTGGTCGAACGCGCCCAGCGCATTCGCATCGGCAACCCCCAGGAAGACAACAGCGAGATGGGCCCGATGGCCACCGCGCAGCAACTGGCGGTGGTCGAAGGTCTGGTCGCTGATGCCATCGCTGAAGGCGCGCGTTTGCGCACCGGCGGCAAGCGCCCGACCGATCTCGGCGAAGGCTGGTTCTACGAGCCGACGCTGTTCGAATGCGACCGCAATTCGATGAAGATCATGCAGGAAGAAGTCTTCGGCCCGGTGGCGTCGGTGATTCGATTCAAAGATGAAGCCGAAGCGCTGGCGATCGCCAACGACTCGCAGTTCGGCCTGGCGGCCGGCATCTGGACCCGCGATCTCGGTCGCGCCCATCGCCTCGCTCGCGATGTGCGCTCGGGGATTATCTGGGTCAACACTTACCGCGCGGTGTCAGCGATGGCACCGATCGGCGGCTTCAAGAACAGTGGCTATGGACGCGAAAGCGGCATCGATTCGGTGCTGGCCTACACCGAACTGAAAACGGTGTGGATCAACCTCTCCCAGGCACCGATGCCTGATCCGTTTGTGATGCGCTAGGAGTCCTGCGAAATGATCGAACCCGGCATTTACAAAGACGTCATGAGCTCGTTCCCGTCCGGCGTCACGGTGGTTACTACCGTTGACCCGGAAGGCGGCATTGTCGGCATCACCGCCAGCGCCTTCAGCGCGCTATCAATTGACCCGGCGCTGGTGTTGTTCTGTCCCAACTATGCTTCCGACACGTATCCGGTGTTGCGCGACAGCAAGAAGTTCGCGATCCATTTGCTGTCAGCTGACCAGACTGCCGAGGCCTACGCCTTCGCCGGTAAGGGCAAGGACAAGGCCAAGGACATCGAGTGGCATCTTAGCGAGCTCGGTAACCCGATTCTGGCCAAGGCGACGGCGATCATCGAGTGCGAGTTGTGGCGGGAATACGATGGTGGTGATCACGCGATTATCGTTGGCGCGGTGAAGAACCTGATCCTGCCCGCGCAACCGGTGACGCCGATGATTTACCACAAAGGCAAGCTCGGGCCGTTGCCGACACTGGCCTGACGGATTCACACCACCCCCTGTAGGAGTGAGCCTGCTCGCGATTGGCGGACTGACATTCAACATGGATGTCGACTGATCCACCGCTATCGCGAGCAGGCTCACTCCTACAAGGGATTTGTGGTGACTGGAGGATTTATGAGTAACGAAAAGTACGAAAAAGGCCTGAAAATCCGCACTCAGGTACTCGGTGAAGCCTACGTGCAGCGCTCAATCGACAACGCCGACGACTTCACCCGCCCGCTGCAGGAAATGGTCACCGAATACTGTTGGGGCCACGTCTGGGGACGCGAAGGCCTGTCGCTCAAGGAGCGCAGCATGATCAACCTGGCGATGATCTCGGCGCTCAACCGCCCGCACGAACTGAAACTGCATGTACGCGGCGCCTTGCGTAACGGCCTGAGTCGTGAGCAAATACGCGAAATTCTGCTTCAGGTCGGCATTTATTGCGGCGTTCCGGCAGCCGTGGACAGTTTCCGGCTGGCCCGTGAAGCCTTTGCCGAAGCCGACGCCGAAGCCTCAGTTAACCCCTCGGCTGTTTAGATGCCCGTCTGGCATGGACAGCCAACTTAAAGAGCGGACCCCATGAAACGCCAGCCACTCGACGACAGCTTCAAGGTCAATCGCAACCCCGTTACCCTGCGCGAAATCGTGCTGGACAAACTGCGTAGCGCGATCATGAATTTTCAGCTCATGCCCGGTGATCGTCTGGTCGAGCGCGATCTGTGCGATCGCCTGGGCGTCAGCCGCACCTCCGTGCGTGAAGCCTTGCGTCACCTGGAATCCGAAGGCCTGGTCGAGTTCGCCGATGCCAAAGGTCCGCGTGTCGCCATCATCACATTGGCCGACGCCGTCGATATCTACGAACTGCGCTGCGTGCTCGAAGGTTTGATCGTGCAGCTGTTCACCCTGCGCGCCAAGGCCAAGGACATCAAAGCCCTGGAAAAAGCCCTCGACGACAATCGCAAAGCGTTGAAGGACGGCGAGTTGCAACAGGTCATCGACTCGGTGCAGGGCTTCTACGATGTGCTGCTCGAAGGCTCGGGCAACCATGTTGCGGCCACTCAGTTGCGTCAGTTGCAGGCGCGCATCAGCTACTTGCGCGCGACCTCGGTGTCCCAGGAAAACCGTCGCGGCGCGAGTAATCAGGAAATGGAAAAAATGGTCGCGGCGATCAAGAGCGGCGATCCGCTGGCGGCGCATCAGGCCTGTGTCGATCACGTTCGCGCAGCGGCTGCCGTGGCCCTCGACTATCTCAAGCGCAAACAGGAAGAAACCGGCGCTACGCCCGCGATCACCCTGCCGATCGCGCTGAAAGAACCACGCATAGGTCAATGACATGTTCAGCCCGAGCTTTTGCCCGAAATGCGGTGGCCCTGACCTCGGTCAGCAGATACCGCCGGGCGATACGCACGAGCGCCTGATGTGCCGCGGTTGCGGCTACATCCACTATGTAAACCCGAAGATCATCGCCGGCTGCATCATCGAGCAGGACGGCAAATACCTCTTGTGCCAACGGGCGATTCCCCCGCGCCCGGGCACTTGGACGCTGCCGGCCGGCTTCATGGAAAGCGGCGAGACCACCGAGCAAGCGGCGATCCGCGAAGTCTGGGAAGAAAGCGGCGTGCGTGCGGAAATCGTCTCGCCGTACTCGATTTTCAGCGTGCCGAAGATCAGCGAGGTGTACATCATCTTTCGTGCGATCGCGCAGGAGATCACCGGGCAGTACGGGCCCGAGACGATGGATTACAAATTCTTCGCGCCTGAAGACATTCCGTGGGAACAGATCTATTACCCGGCGATCCGGCAGATTCTTGAGCGCTATATCGAAGAGCGCCAGGCTGGGGTGTATGGGATTTACATGGGCAATGACGACAGCGGCAAGATCCACTTTATCCGCTGATCACGATCTGATCGTTCCCACGCTCCGCGTGGGAATGCCTCTTCGGACGCTCCGCGTTCGGCGTTGAAAGGGACGCGGAGCGTCCCGGGCTGCATTCCCACGCGGAGCGTGGGAACGATCAATACGCGGGGTTTGTGGTGTTGCTTAAGCTGGGGCGATGCCTTCGACGATGATGATTTCCGCCCTCGCCCATTCCTCGCGATAACTTTTCGCTTCCTGATACGCCGCCGAGCGATAGCACGCCACCGCCTGCTCATAACTGTCGAATTCAATCACCACGCTGCGTTGCGGCGTCTCGCGCCCTTCCATCGCCTCGCTGCGCCCGCCTCTTGCCAGAAACTTTGCGCCAAATTCGGCGAACGCCGCCGGCGCGCGCTGGGTGTATTGGCCGTAGTGATCGGCATCGGCTATATCCACATGAGCAATCCAGTACGCCTTCATAGTGACCTCTTTGTTGATTTTGTATTATGGTATACCAATATATTTCCAACGAACCCTGAGAGTCCAGCATGGCCTTCAACAGCATTGAAGAAATCATCGAAGATTATCGCCTCGGCAAAATGGTTTTGCTGGTCGATGACGAAGACCGCGAAAACGAAGGAGACCTGTTGCTGGCCGCCGACCGTTGCACGCCTGAGGCGATCAGCTTCATGGCCCGTGAAGCGCGCGGGCTGATTTGCCTGACGCTCACCGACGACCACTGCCAGCGTCTGGGCCTGGAGCAAATGGTGCCGGCCAATGGCAGCGTGTTCAGCACCGCGTTCACCGTGTCGATTGAAGCGGCGGTTGGCGTGACCACCGGCATCTCGGCGGCTGATCGCGCCTGCACCGTGGCCGCCGCCGTCGCGCCAAATGCTCGCGCTGAAGACCTGGTGCAGCCGGGCCATATCTTTCCGCTACGCGCCAAGGAAGGTGGCGTGCTGACGCGTGCTGGGCATACCGAAGCGGGTTGCGATCTGGCGCGTTTGGCCGGTTTTACCCCGGCCTCGGTGATCGTCGAGGTGATGAACGACGACGGCACCATGGCCCGCCGCCCGGATCTGGAGGTGTTTGCGCGCAAGCACGGGATCAAGATCGGCACCATCGCCGACCTGATCCACTATCGCCTGAGCACCGAGCACACCATCGAGCGGATTGGCGAACGCGAGCTGCCGACGGTGCATGGCACCTTCCGCTTGATCACCTTTGAGGATCGCATCGAGGGCGGCGTGCACATGGCGATGGTCATGGGTGATCTGCGCCGTGAAGAGCCGACGCTGGTGCGCGTGCACGTGATCGATCCGTTGCGGGATCTGGTCGGTGCCGAGTACAGCGGGCCGAGCAACTGGACGCTGTGGGCGGCGTTGCAACGGGTCGCGGCTGAGGGGCATGGGGTTGTTGTGGTGCTGGCCAATCATGAGTCTTCGCAGGCGTTGCTGGAGCGCGTGCCGCAATTGACCCAGCCGCCGCGGCAGTTCAGCCGTTCGCAATCGCGGATTTATTCGGAGGTGGGGACTGGGGCGCAGATTTTGCAGAATCTGGGGGTGGGCAAGCTGCGGCATCTTGGGCCGCCGCTGAAGTACGCTGGCCTGACCGGGTATGACCTGGAGGTGGTAGAGAGTATTCCGTTCACTGAATGAAGCTGCCCTCACCCCAGCCCTCTCCCGGAGGGAGAGGGAGCCGACCGAGGTGTTTAGTAGCTATACACCGACCTGAGATACCGAGTCGAACTCAGATTTGGAACAGCACAAAGATCGGCTCCCTTTCCAATACCGGGTCGGACTCGGTTTTGAACAGCATGAAAATCTGCTCCCTTTCCCCCTCTCCCATTGGGAGAGGGCTGGGGTGAGGGGCTGGATCTGAAATTTCTCCACATCTCTCAAACCTAACACCTCAAAAATCCTCAACCGCCAGATAACCGGTAAGGCAAAGTGCTTGCACAAAGTTTGGAATACCATAATATGATATTCCATAGACCGGACACTCCAACGAACGTCCATCTACTGCTCCCGATAGGCGGGCAACAACGCAAGCCCGCTCAAAAACACAACAATGAGGGCGTGAACATGGTGTTGAACAAAGCTGCAACCGCGATCTTTTTTGCGGGACTGCTCAGCGTCACCGGCCAGGCTGCAATGGCTGCCGAAAGCGTGAACTTCGTCAGCTGGGGCGGAAGCACCCAGGACGCGCAGAAACAGGCCTGGGCCGATCCGTTCAGCAAGGCCAGCGGCATCACCGTCGTGCAGGATGGCCCGACCGACTACGGCAAACTCAAAGCCATGGTCGAGAGCGGCAACGTTCAGTGGGACGTGGTCGATGTCGAAGCCGACTTTGCCCTGCGCGCCGCCGCTGAAGGCCTGCTCGAACCCCTCGATTTCAAAGTCATCCAGCGCGACAAGATCGACCCGCGATTCGTTAGCGATCACGGTGTCGGCTCGTTCTTCTTCTCCTTCGTCCTCGGCTACAACGAGGGCAAACTCGGCGCCAACAAACCGCAGGACTGGAGCGCCCTGTTCGACACCAAAACCTGGCCCGGCAAACGCGCCCTGTACAAATGGCCAAGCCCCGGCGTGCTCGAATTGGCGCTGCTGGCCGACGGCGTGGCCGCCGACAAGCTCTACCCGCTGGATCTGGATCGCGCCTTCAAGAAACTCGACACCATCAAGAAAGACATCGTCTGGTGGGGTGGCGGCGCGCAGTCGCAGCAACTGCTGGCGTCCGGTGAAGCGAGCATGGGCCAGTTCTGGAACGGCCGCATTCATGCCCTGCAAGAAGACGGCGCACCGGTCGGTGTGAGCTGGAAACAGAACCTGGTCATGGCCGACATTCTGGTGATTCCAAAAGGCTCGAAAAACAAGGACGCAGCGATGAAGTTTCTCGCTGCCGCCAGCAGCGCCAAGGGCCAGGCCGACTTCTCCAACCTGACCGCCTACGCCCCGGTCAACCTCGACAGTGTGGAGCGTCTGGATTCGACGCTGGCCCCCAACCTGCCGACTGCCTACGCTAAGGATCAGATCACTCTAGATTTCGCGTACTGGGCCAAAAACGGCCAGGCCATCGCGACACGGTGGAACGAATGGCTGGTCAAATGAAAATGGCGGCCACCGCGTCCCGTCCCTCCACTGCCACCGGGAGCGCGACCAGCGCTGCCGGCTCGGCCCACGGAACCCAGGCGGTTGCGATGCAGCAAGCCCCGTCCCTCAAACAACGCTGGCGCGGCGCCGGCAACCTCGTACCGGCGCTGCTGTTCATCGGCCTGTTCTTTCTCGCGCCGTTGATTGGCCTGCTGTTGCGCGGCGTGCTCGAACCGACCCCGGGCCTCGGCAACTATGAACAACTGTTCGCCAACTCGGCGTATGCCCGGGTGCTGCTCAACACCTTTTCGGTGGCCGGGCTGGTGACACTGTTCAGCTTGCTGCTGGGCTTTCCGCTGGCCTGGGCGATCACCCTGGTGCCGCGCGGCTGGGGGCGCTGGATCCTCAACATCGTGCTGCTGTCGATGTGGACCAGCCTGCTCGCCCGCACCTATTCATGGCTGGTTTTGCTGCAAGCTTCGGGCGTGATCAACAAGGCCTTGATGGCGATGGGCATCATCGATCAGCCGCTGGAGATGGTGCACAACCTCACCGGCGTAGTGATCGGCATGAGCTACATCATGATCCCGTTCATCGTCCTGCCGTTGCAGGCAACCATGCAGGCCATTGACCCGATGATTCTGCAGGCCGGTTCGATCTGTGGCGCCAGTCCGTGGACCAACTTCTTCCGGGTGTTCCTGCCGCTGTGCCGGCCGGGTCTGGCCTCCGGTGGCTTGATGGTGTTCGTCATGTCTCTCGGTTACTACGTCACCCCGGCGCTGCTCGGCGGGGCGCAGAACATGATGCTGCCGGAGTTCATCATTCAGCAGGTGCAATCGTTCCTCAACTGGGGACTGGCCAGTGCCGGCGCCGCGTTGCTGATCGCGATCACTTTGGTGCTGTTCTACTTCTACCTGAAGCTTCAGCCGGAATCCCCGGTTGGCGCCAGTAACGCGAGGTAAGCCGACATGCTCCTGACCCCCAATGCGATGAGCCGGCGCATGCGCTTCGGCTTGTATGCCACCACCGGGCTGATCGGTCTGTTCCTGCTGTTGCCGATCGTGTTTATCGTGCTGCTGTCGTTCGGCTCTTCGCAGTGGCTGGTGTTTCCGCCGCCGGGCTGGACGCTGAAATGGTACGGCCAGTTCTTCTCCAATCCCGACTGGATGAACGCTGCAGCGGCCAGCCTCAAGGTCGCTGTACTGACCACGATCTGCGCCGTGGCTCTCGGTTTGCCGACGGCGTTTGCGCTGGTGCGCGGACGTTTTCCCGGCCGGGAAATGCTCTACGGTCTGTTCACCCTGCCGATGATCGTGCCGCTGGTGATCATCGCCGTGGCGGTGTACGCGCTGTTCCTCAAGCTCGGTTACACCGGGACCATGTTCGCCTTCGTGGTCAGCCATGTGATTGTCGCGTTGCCGTTCACCATCATCTCGATCATCAACTCGCTGAAGCTGTTCGATCAGTCGATTGAAGACGCGGCGGTGATCTGCGGTGCCTCGCGCCTGCAAGCGGTGTTCAAGGTGACCTTCCCGGCGATTCGCCCGGGCATGGTCGCCGGCGCCCTCTTCGCCTTCCTCGTTTCGTGGGACGAAGTGGTGCTCAGCGTGATGATGGCCAGCCCGACCCTGCAAACCCTTCCCGTGAAAATGTGGACCACCCTGCGCCAGGACCTGACACCGGTGATCGCCGTCGCTTCGACGTTGCTGATCGGCTTGTCTGTTTTGGTCATGGTGATCGCCGCCGCATTGCGCCGGCGCAACGAAATCAGCGCCTGAGCGCCCAGGAGTACGACATGAGTGCCGTGATCAAAGACGCTTCCCAGCAGAACGACAAACCCCTGGTCAGCCTGCGCAACCTGAACAAACACTACGGCGACTTTGCCGCCGTCGACAACATCTCGCTGGACATCAAGGACGGTGAATTCCTCACCTTCCTCGGCTCCAGCGGCTCGGGCAAAAGTACGACGTTGTCGATGCTCGCCGGGTTTGAAACGCCGAGCAGCGGCGAGATCCTCGTCAACGGTCAGTCGCTGGTGAATGTGCCGCCACACAAGCGTGACATCGGCATGGTGTTCCAGCGCTATTCGTTGTTCCCGCATCTGTCGGTGCGCGACAACATCGCCTTCCCGTTGGCGATCCGCAAACTGGCGGCCGCCGAACGTGAAAAGCGCGTCGATGCGATGCTGAAACTGGTGCAGCTTGAGCAGTTCGCGCATCGCCGCCCTTCGCAACTGTCTGGCGGCCAGCAACAACGTGTCGCCATCGCCCGCGCCTTGGTCTACGAACCACGCATTTTGCTGATGGACGAACCGCTCGGTGCGCTGGATAAAAAACTGCGCGAGGATTTGCAAGACGAACTGCGCCAACTGCATCGCCGTCTGGGCATCACCATTGTTTACGTGACCCACGACCAGGAAGAAGCCATGCGCTTGTCGCAACGCATCGCGATTTTCAGTCACGGCAAGATTGTCGGTCTGGGTAGCGGTTACGACCTTTATCAGAATCCGCCGAATGCGTTTGTCGCGTCGTTTCTGGGCAACTCGAACTTCCTCAAACTCAAGGCTCAAGGCAATGCGGCGGCTTCGTTTGAAGGACAGTCATTGTCGATTCGCCTGACCGCTGGGTTGCACACCGATCAGGATGTTTTGCTGATGGTGCGGCCGGAAAAGGCACTGGCGTTGAGCGTGGCGCAAGCAATCAGCGAACCGCTGCCGTCGGGTTGGAATGAGGTATCAGCGAAGGTTGTGGAAGTGTTGTTTCTGGGTGAGAGCCAGACGTGCAGCGTAGTCACCTCGGGCGGCACCTCAATGACGGTTAAAGCACTGTCAGCCGCCGGCATGCCGCTCAAGGCTGGCGATCCGGTGCAAGTGCGCTGGGCCACCGCTGATGCTTGCGTCTACACCGAATGGACCGAAAGCGACCTCAACAAAGCCGCCGGCTCCCACTGAAACCCCCTGTAGGAGCTGCCGCAGGCTGCGATCTTTTGATCTTGCCGTTAAAAACAAGATCAACAGATCGCAGCCTCGTTTCACTCGACAGCTCCTACAGGAATGCATTGCAAATGTGGGAGCGGGCTTGCTCGCATAGAGGCTATCGCGAGCAGGCTCACTCCTACAATTGAACCGTGTTTGCCCCTCAGGGCTGCGGTGGCTCTTTTTTTTGCTCTCAAGGCGCGACCGTCACATCGCCCTGCCCACTCTCGGCCAGCGCTGCAGCGACAAACCCTTCAGCCTTCTTGCGCTCGACGAACGCCCGCACATACGCTGCGCCTGCCTCCCGCCCACGGGGCACCGCCATGGCCTGGCGAATCGCCGTGAACGCGCCGTCCAACACGCGGTAACGCGCGTCGGCATCCGCGACTTTCTGCAATGGCTGACGGACACCGGCGGCGGCATCCAGGTGTTGCTCGATAAACAGGTCAACGGCACCCGCCGAGGTTTCGGCACGCTCCAATTGTGCGTGCTGCAGCGTGCGACTGAGGAACAGGTCGTAGGCTGCGCCTTTGCCAACGGCCAGTCGCAATCCTGGCTGATCGAGATCCTCGACGTTGCGATACGAGGCCTGCGCCTCGACCAGATAAGTCCCTTCAATGATCACGTACGGCTCGCTGAACGCAATCTGCGCCTCACGCACCGGCTCGATGGCGAGGAATGCCAGATTCCATACGCCCTCCTCCAACGCCGCGAAGACCTTGCCCGCCGCATCAAAGGTGCGCATCTCCAGTTCGACACCCAGCTCGGCAGCCAGCGCGATCGCCAAAGCCACCGAAACACCTTGCGGCGCACCATCTGCTCTGCGCTGCGCCAGCACCGGGTTACCGAAGTTGATGGCGGCATGCAGCACGCCGTCGGGCACGAGATCGGCCATCACGGCCGGGGTGATTACACTCATCGTGTTGCTCCCTGATTGGATAAGAAATCAATGTGTGTCGTGACTGACAACTGTCGAGGACACAACACCCAGCGGGTAAGCCTTATGTCGGTGCCTGACAGGCACTCAAATGTTCCAGCGCCCGACGCGTCACCGCATCAATGTAAGCCGCGTCACCATAGACCCGCGCCAGCAGAATCGCCCCCTCGTAATCCGCCACCCATTGTCGAGCGGTCAGCAAGGCTTGTCCCTCATCGACCTCGCCTTCCAGCAAATGCGCAAACGCCTTGGCCCATGCATCGAAAAAACCGCGAATCGGCTCCAGCAATTCACTTTTACCGTACGCCGCATCGACCGCCACCACGCCCATCAGGCAACCAATCGAGTCATCCTGAAACAGCCGCGCAGCCTTGCGGCCCATTTTGCTCAGGCGTTCTTGTGGCGTGAGTTTTTCGTCGAAGGCCACGGCAAACAAGGTCTGGTTGATGACCTGATGCGTCCAGTCGAGCACGTCACGCAGCAAGGCCTCCTTGTTCGGATAGTGGTGATAGAACGAAGCCTTGGTAAAGCCGCAAGCGGACGCAAGCACGTCCATGGTGGTGCCATGATAGCCAAGGCGCTTGAAGGTATTGGCGCACCGCAGAAGCAGCTCTTCACGGGGGATTTTCAACGGTCGCACGAGTATTTCCTGATCCGGATAACTGGCGGTGATTCTATGACATAAGCCTGCCCTTCTCAATTTGACGGTTACCAACTGTTCGTTTAGTTTCTATTTACCGAACGGATGGTCAGTAACTGGCCGCCGACAAAAAATCAGGGAGAGCAGAGATGAACGAAGCCAACAGTGGCCTCGGCCGAGTCACCCGCGAACAACGCGGTCAGTTGTTTTTGATCGGTCTGGATCGCGCCGGCAAACGCAACGCATTCGACAGTGCAATGCTGACGGACCTGGCATTGGCCATCGGCGAGTATGAGCGCAATGACGAACTGCGCTGCGCCGTGCTGTTCGCCCATGGCGAGCACTTCACTGCGGGTCTGGACTTGATGGAACTGACGCCAAAACTGGTGTCAGGCGCCTTCAAGTATCCTGAAGAAGGCATCGACCCATGGGGCGTTTCCAAACCGCGCAGGCGTAAACCGGTGGTGGTTGCCATTGAAGGCATTTGCTGGACGGCGGGCATCGAATTGATGCTCAACGCCGACATCAGCATTGCCGCCACCAATGCCCGTTTCGCTCATCTGGAAGTGTTGCGCGGGATCTCACCCGCCGGCGGTTCCACCGTGCGCTTCACCCGCGCAGCGGGCTGGACCGCCGCCATGCGCTACATGCTCACGGGGGAAGAGTTCGATGCCACTGCCGCCCTGCACATGCGCCTGCTGACCGAAGTGGTCGCACCCGGCCAGACTCTGGCACGCGCCATCGAATACGCCGAATGCATTGCCAAGGCTGCGCCTCTGGCGATTCAGGCGACGCTGCAATCGGCGTTTCTGGCGCAGGATCAGGGAGACGATGTGGCACTGTCGAAGCTTGATGAACAACTGCTGGCCCTGATCAAAACCGAGGATGTCCGCGAAGGCGTCATGGCGATGATGCAAAAGCGCGAACCGCAGTTCAAAGGTCGCTGAAGGCTTTGCTCAACTCACTCGGAACAATTTCATGAACACCATGGCCGCAGCCTTCACCGAATCGATCCAGAGACAGGACATCGCCCTCATTGCCCGCGATGGTTATCCGTTGTCAGCCAAGCGCTACAGCGCGCCGGGCGCGGTCAAAGGCAACCTGATCATGGCCGGCGCCACCGGGGTGCAACAGCGTTTTTATCGGCGCTTTGCCGAGCATGCAGCGCGTCAGGGCTTCAATGTCCTGACCCTCGATTACCGGGGCATCGGTGAATCGAAGCCGGCTTCCCTCAAAGGCTTTGAGATGTCTTATCTGGATTGGGCTTATCAGGATCTGGCGGCGGCAGTGGATCTGCTAAGCCAGGAAGCTTTGCCGTTGTATTGGGTCGGCCATTCGTTTGGTGGTCACGCGATTGGTCTGTTGCCCAATCACCCCGCCCTGACAGCTTGCTACACCCTGGGCAGTGGCGCGGGGTGGAGCGGCTGGATGTCCCGAACCGAGGCCTGGAAAATCCGTCTGATGTGGACGTTTGTGCTGCCGGTGATTGTCGCCCGCAAAGGCTACATGGCCTGGAGCATGCTAGGCATGGGCGATGATTTGCCGCTGGGCGTTTACAACGACTGGAAACGCTGGTGCAAATTCCCCCACTACTACTTCGACGACCACCAGATGAGCCATCTGCATGCGCTCTACGCCGAGGTCACAACGCCATGCGTTTTCGCCACGTCGGTCGATGATCCGTGGGCGCCGCCGCGTTCGCGCGATGCGTTTGTCAAAGCCATGGTGAATGCGCCGCTGACATTGCTGGATCTGCAGCCGCCACTGGGCAGCAAACCGTACGGGCACATGGGTTACTTCCGTGAAAGCGCACAGCCGTTGTGGGATGAGGTGCTTGATTGGCTGCAAAGCGTCCCTGCACGCACCACATAACTTGTAGGAGCTGCCGCAGGCTGCGATCTGTTGATCTTGCTGTTAAAAACAAGATCAACAGATCGCAGCCTCGTTTCACTCGACAGCTCCTACAGGAGTGCATTCCAACTGTGGGAGCGAGCCTGCTCGCGAATGCGCTGTGTCATTCAATGTTGATGTTGACTGACACGGCGTCTTCGCGAGCGAGCTCCCACAGAGGGTTTATGGTGTTTAGGTGATCGGGGAATAGCCTTCGATTTCATCCGGCCATGCAGTGAGGATTTCGAAGCCCGTCTCCGTCACCGCCACCATATGCTCCCACTGCGCCGACAACGAGCCATCCTTGGTCAGCACCGTCCAGCCATCGGGCATGTTCTTCACATGGCGCTTGCCGGCATTGAGCATCGGCTCCACGGTAAAAATCATCCCGGCCTTGAGCTTCATGCCCTGATCGGGAAAGCCGTAATGCAGGATTTGCGGTTCATCGTGATAGACCTTGCCGATCCCGTGCCCGCAATACTCACGCACGACGCTTAAGCCTTCCTTTTCCGCCAACGTCTGGATCGCGTGGCCGATATCGCCCAAGGTGGCGCCCGGCTTGACCACGCGAATCCCCGCGCACATGGCGTCATAGGTAGTCTTGATCAGATGCTGCGCCTCGGGTGTTGCCTCGCCGACCACGTACATGCGGCTGGTGTCGCCGAACCAGCCGTCCTTGATCACCGCGATGTCGAGGTTGACGATGTCGCCATCCTTCAACGGCGTGCCCGACGGAATGCCGTGACAGACCACATCATTGACCGAGGCGCAGACGGTTTTCGGAAAGCCGTGATAACCGACGTTGGCCGGCACTGCTTTTTGCACATTGACGATGTAGTCGTTGCACAGTTGATCGAGCTGATCAGTGGTGACGCCGGCCTTGACGTGTGGCACTAGCATCGCCAGCACTTCAGCGGCGAGTTTGCCGGCAGCGCGAGATTGCGCGATGTCGGCCGGGGTGTTGATCTTGATCTGGTTTCTCATGCGCTGACGGCTTCCTGAGTCAGTTGTTGCAGATCCAGCCCGCCGTTCTGTTCGGCGCGGATCAGCAAGCGGCAAATGGCGCTGTGGTCGAGGTTGGGATGCAGTTCGGCGAGCATGCCGATGCGCATCCAGTGCTCGGCCTGCGCGTTGATCGAGCGGCTGAGGGCGTTGCTGGAGATACGCAGGTTCTCGTGCATGTCCTCTGAAATCTTTACGATGCCCATATATGGATCCGATACGATGTGTATATGGAACGTATATTAGCCAAGCCTTATGCGAAATTGCAAATCAACCCAGCGCCGCGTCGAAAAACGATGAGATGAGCCGACTGGAACGCCGCTCGGCCAGACAATACAAATACGTTTCCGTAAACAGCTCCTCGCCTTCGATTCTGATCGTGCGTATTTTGGGGTCAGCAATAAACTCCGCTTCCGACACCACACCCAACCCCAACCCACGCACCACCGCTTCCCGCAACGCCTCACGACTGCCGATTTCCATGGCGATGCGCGGTTTGACCTGCGCCGCATTCAGCGCCTGCTCCAGCACCAGCCGCGTGGTCGAGCCGGGTTCGCGTTGCAGCAAACGCTGCCCTTCCAGTTCCTCCAGCCGCACGCTGCCACGATTGGCCAGCGGATGCTCATGGTGCGCAAACAAGATGATTGCGTGCCGCGCATAACGCACTGAACTCAACGCCGGATCATCCTGACGCCCAGCCAACACGGCGATATCTGTCACGTAATTTTCCAGATCCGACAACACTTGCGCCGAGTTGCCGACGCGGATCGACACGTCGATGTTCGGATGCTGTTGCAAATAACTGTCGACCATCTCGATCACATGAAACGGCCCCACCGCACCGACCTTGAGCTGGCCGCTGTCGAGCCGCCCGGAATCACGCATCAGGTTATGCGCTTCCAGTTCCAGCAGGGCGATGCGCTGAGCGATAGGCAGCAGTTGCCGACCCACATCCGACAACTCGATCCGCCGCCCACGCCGGTGGAAAAGCTCAACATTGTGCTGACGTTCCAAGGCCTGCACCTGAGTGGTCAGGGTCGGTTGGCTCAAGCCTGACGCCCGCGCCCCGGCACTGAAACTGCCGTGGCGGGCGACGGCGAGAAAGGCCCGCAACTTAGCGCTCGACATCCATAGACTCCATCAATAGTTAACTGCCGTTTCCCATATTGAATTGATTGAATGACTGTCACGTGACAGACCTAGCCTGTGGCAACTCCCAACCACACCGTGGAATGCCATGAAAACAATTAACCAGTTTCTGCGTGCCGCCAGCCTTGCCGTACTTGCCTTGAGTGCCAGCCAGGTCTGGGCCAAGGACAAACTGACCATTGGCCTGATCCCTTCGGAAGACTCCCAAGCGATGATCGAATCGAGCAAACAAGTGCTCGACGATCTGCAAGCCAAAATCGGCATGCCGGTGGTGCCGTTCGTGGCCACCGACTACAACGGCATCATCGAAGCGCTGCGCTCGGGCAAACTCGACGTCGCGTACCTCGGGCCGTTCTCCTACGTGCTGGCGACCTCGGTGGCGGACGTCGAAGCGTTCTCGGTGGCGGTGACCAAGAAGACCGGCCAGAGCGCTTACAAAAGCGTGATTCTGGCACGCAAGGACAGCGGCATTCATTCGCTGGCCGACCTCAAGGGCCATACATTCGCGTTCGTCGACCCGAGTTCGGCATCCGGTCATCTGTTCCCGAAAGCAGGATTGGAGCAGGCAGGGTTCGCCCCGGACACGCTGTTCAAACGGGTGATTTTCTCCGGTTCCCACGACGCCAGTATCCTCGCGGTCGAGAACAAGAAAGTCGACGCCGCCGCCGTGGCTGACCGCATCTTTGCCAGCGCCGTGGCCAAAGGTGTGGTCAAGCAGGATGACTTCGAAATTGTCTGGAGTTCCAGGCCGATCCCCGAATCGCCGATGGTCTGGCGCAAGGCGCTCGATCCGCAACTGAAGAAGAAAATCGCCGACGCGCTGGCTTCGATCAAGGACGTGCCGTGGGGTGATCAGGGCGTGCTCAATGGCTTCCAGCCCACCACCGACGCGTCCTATGACGTGGTACGCGAAACCGCCAAGGTGCTCGATCTCGATTTGCGGAGCATGAAATGATCAGCATCCGTCAATTGACCAAGCATTACGGCAGCAACCCGGTGTTGCGCGGCATCGACCTTGACGTCGCTGCGGGCGAATTCGTCGTGGTGCTCGGTCAGTCGGGCGCCGGCAAATCGACTTTGCTGCGTTGCATCAATCGCTTGGCGCAGGCCGACAGCGGCACGTTGAACGTGGCCGGCATCGACGCCCTCGCCTGCCCTGATACCAGCGTTTTGCGCCGTGAAGTCGCGATGATTTTTCAGCACCACAACGTCGTGCCGCGCCTGAGCGTATTGAAGAATGTGCTGACCGGGCGCCTCGGTTCCGTCGGCACCCTCGCCTCGATTCTGCAACTGTTTCGCCGTGACGATGTGGCGCTGGCAATGCAATGCCTGGAGCGCGTCGAACTGGCGCACAAGGCTGGTGAGCGCACCGATTCGCTGTCCGGCGGGCAGAAGCAGCGCGTCGGCATTGCCCGCGCCTTGGCGCAGCGGCCGCAGGTGATTCTGGCCGATGAGCCGATCGCCAGCCTCGACCCGAAAACCGCGCGACTGGTGTTGCAGTACCTGCGCGATGCCACCCGCGAACTGGGCATCACCGTGCTGTGCAATCTGCATCAGGTCGAATACGCCCGCGAGTTTGGCGACCGCGTGGTCGGCCTCGCTCACGGCAGTCTGGTGTTCGATGGCCAAGCGTCGAGCATGACCGAAGCGGATCTGGCGCGAATCTATCCGGGGCAATCCACAGAGTTCTCCGCTGACATCCCGACGCCCACCCTGTCCTACCGCGCTGCCTCGAGGGCCTGAACATGCAATCGCAAAACTATCAGTGGGTCGGCGATCGTCCGCGTGGCCCGCGCAGTTGGCTGACTACGGGCGCCGTCGTCCTGATTGTGCTGTGGACACTGAACTGGAGCGCGCAAGGTGCTCAACTCAGTCTCGGAGAACTTGCAGCGGGATTGCCGCAAATCGGTGATTTCCTTTCACGCACCTTCCCACCGGACCTGAGCATTCTTCCGCGTCTGGTCGCGCCAGCGGTGGAAACCTTGCAGATCGCCATTTGGGGCACCCTGCTCGGCGTGTTGCTGGCGATTCCGCTGTCGTTTCTCGCGGCGCGTAATCTGAGCCGCAATCGTTGGCTGTTTCACACCACGCGTCAGGCGCTGAATTTCACCCGCAGCATCAACGAACTGATCCTCGCGCTGATCTTTGTCTCGGCGGTCGGCCTCGGCCCGTTCCCCGGTGTATTGGCATTGGCGCTGCATGGCCTGGGCATGCTCGGCAAGTTCTTCGCCGAGAGCATCGAAGAGATCGACCAAGGCCCGATTGAAGCGCTGCAAGCGACCGGTGCCCGGCCGCTACAGGTGATCGTGTTTGGCGTTTTGCCGCAAGTCATCACCGCGTGGATTGCCGTGATTCTGTACCGCTTCGAGGTCAACCTGCGCTCGGCCACGGTGCTCGGCATGGTCGGCGCTGGTGGCTTGGGTTTCGAACTGGTGAGCAGTCTGAAGTTGTTCAAATATCAGGAAACCGCGACCTGCATCATCGTTATCACCTTCATGGTGATCGTCGCCGACGCCATCTCCAGTCGCCTGCGCGCGGCTATCCAGAGCGGTTCGGCGCGCTAGCGCAAAGCGGCTATCGGCTGAGCCGATTCAAACCTGCGATTTATCGATTTGTACCGTTGTCGACCGCCATCGAGTATGTGGCCACACGACAACAACAAGAAGGATCCACCATGACTGCCCGTTTTCAGAACCCCGTCGATACCCGCTTCGGCTGGGGCAGCCTGCAAGACCTCGCCGCCATCACCGAGCAACAGCGCGTCGCCCTCGTAACCTTCCCTGAAGCCCGAGGGCTGGGCTTGGTGGACCGTTTGCAACGCTTGCTCGGCGAACGTCTGATCTACATTGTCGAAGACGTCCAGCCCAACCCCGACGTCGGCCATCTGCGCAGCACTTACGAGCATTTCTGGCAGCACGCCGGCGAATGTGACGTGGTACTCGCCGTGGGTGGCGGCAGCGCCATCGACACCGCCAAAGCGTTGATCGTCGGCACCGAATCCGGGCATTTCGATGAACTGTTGGCGCTGCTGGCGGCCGGCAAACCGTTCACCCCGGCACGCTGCAAACAGTTGATCGCCGCGCCGACCACCGCCGGCACCGGCAGCGAAGTCACGCCGTGGGCGACGATCTGGGACAGCGCCAGCCAGAAGAAATACTCGCTGCACCTGGACTGCACCTGGCCGCGCGTGGCGATTATTGATCCGCAACTGATGCTCACCGTACCGGCCAGTGTCACCGTTTCCACCGGTCTCGATGCGTTGTCCCACGCGCTGGAAGCGATCTGGAACGTCAACGCCAACCCGGTCTCCGACACCTTCGCCATTTCTGCGATTGAGGACATTCTCGAATGCCTGCCCCGTTTGCACAAAGACCTGTCGAGCCAAGAGTTGCGCACGCGCATGGCACTGGCCGCACTCAAGGCCGGGCTGGCGTTTTCCAACACCAAAACCGCGCTGGCGCATTCGATTTCCTATGAGATGACCTTGCGCCACGGCTTGCCCCACGGCATCGCCTGCTCTTTCACCCTGCCGTTGGTGCTCGGCTTGGCTTGGGGTCATGACGCAACACGTGACCGCATCCTGCAACGGGTATTCGGCGAAGATCTGCTCACTGCGCAACAGCAATTGCGCGAGTTCCTGCACAGCCTCGGGGTAAAGACCGAGTTTGCCGATTACGGCGTCTCGGCCAAGGACGCCGAAGACATCATCCACCTCGCGATGCAGGGCGCGCGCGGCAAGAACTTCATCGGTTCACAAGCCGCCTGACCTCGCCCGCAACCTGAACGACCCAAGCACAGCCGGCGGCGTACAACGCCGCGGTGATTTCCTGCCGCACCAAAAAAGAGTGCACCCGCCGACGACAAACGGCGGGAACCCACAACAATAAGGAAAAGATCATGAATCGTGCCGAAACAATGCCTGGTCTCGCCGTCCGTTCTGCCTCGTTCCGGGTCGCGCAGTGGCGCATGCTGCTGGCGGCGATGTTCTGTTACCTGTTTTTCTACACCGGGCGGCAGACCTTCGGTTTTGCCATTCCGGGGATTCAGGCCGAGTTCGGTTTGAGCAAGGAGACCCTCGGATGGGCGTCTGCTGCAATGCTCTGGGCCTACGCGATTGGTCAGGCGATCAACGGCAACCTCGCCGACAAGTTCGGTGGCCGGCGCATCATGACCCTCGGCGCAGTGCTGTCCTGCGCGGCGAACTGGGTGACCAGTTTTGCCGGCGGTTTCACCAGTCTGATCCTGCCGTGGGGCGTCAACGGCTACTTTCAGGCCTTGGGCTGGGCGCCGGGCGGTCGGTTGATTGCGAATTGGTGGGCGGCGGGCGAGCGCGGCAAGGTCTATGGCTTCTACACTTTCGCCGCCGGTTGCGCGTCGATTCTGTCGTACGTCACCTCTATCGTCGTGCTCGAAGTGCTGCAACTGGAATGGCGCTGGATCTTCCGTTTGCCGGTGCTGCTGATGCTCGCCGGCGGGATCATTTTCTATCTGGTTGCCCGTGAACGGCCGCAGGATCTAGGCTTCGAACCGGTAGGTGATACTGGCGTGGCCAACGCCGACGACAAACATCAGGAAGCCGCGCATGGCGAAGTGGAGACCTCGGCACAACGCTATAAAGCCGTGTTGAAGAATCCTCGTTTGCTGATCGCCGCGCTGTCACTGGGCTTTCAAAACGCGGCGCGCTACGGCTTGATCGTTTGGGTACCGGTGCACTTTCTCGGCGCTGACTGGAAAAGCGGTGACGGCATGATCGATCCGAAATGGATCACCGTCGCCCTCCCCGTCGGCATGGCAGTCGGTGCACTGAGCAACGGCTGGGTGTCGGACAAGTTGTTCGGCTCCAAGCGGTATCTGGCGATCATGCTCTACATGTTCCTCGGCGCCGCGACCAGCCTGTGGATGTGGAGCCTGCCGCCGCACAGCGTGATCGGCCTGGTGGCGTTGTTCCTTTGTGGCTTCTTCGTCTACGGCCCGGCCTCGAGTTTCTGGGCGCTGTGCCCGGATCTGGTCGGTGCCAAACGCGCCGGTACGGCGACCGGGATCATGAACTTTTCGTCCTACCTGTTCGCCGGATTGGCCGAGCCACTGATCGGGCGTCTGCTTGACACCACGGCAAACACGTCTCTCATCTTCATAGTGGTCACCAGCGCCTGCCTGTGCAGCGCGGCAGTGGCCTTGTTCATTCGACGCTGACGGGGCTTGCATGTACCAGTATCACAAGTGGTTGCGTTCGTTCCATGCGGTGGCCAAGACCGGCAGTTTTACCCTTGCTGCCGAGTTTCTCAGCGTCGGTCAGCCGACCGTCAGCGAGCAGGTCAACGCGCTGGAAAACACCTTCTCGGTCGAGCTGTTCCATCGCCGTGGACGCTACATCGAAATGAGCGCCGCCGGGCACAAGCTTTACGCAATCACTCAAGGTTTGTTCGGCCAGGAAGATGAAGCGGTGCAACTGCTGCAGAGTTTCAAGCAACGCAAAAACGGCATGCTGCGGCTCGGCGCGGTATCGCCGCCAATCGCGATGAACCTGACCTACGAACTGATGCAGCGACATCCGGACATTGAACTGGAAACCTCGTTTTCCTCGGAAAAGGACACCCTGGCGCGGCTGTTCAACTTCGACATCGACGTGGCGATTCTGGCTTTGTCGGAATTCGATGAGCGCTTCCATACGCGGCTGTATCACCGTTATCCGATCATCGCTGTGGTGCGCGATGACCATCCGTGGGCCAGTCAGGCGCAGGTACACATCAACGAAATCAGCCGCGAAAAATGGGTGATGCGCGAGCAAAGTGCGCGCACCCGCCAACTGGTGGAAGAAAGCTGCAAGCGCCTCGACATCGAGCTCAATTGCGTCATGCAACTCAACAGCCGCGAAGCCATCGTCCACGCCATCGTCAAGGGCATCGGCATCGGGTTTGTCTCGGCCGTCGAGTACGCCGAAACCCCGGGTACCACGCCAATTACGTTTGTCGACCACCCGTTCTTTATCGAATACCACCTGTGCTGCCTCGGCATTCGACGGAACCGGCCAGTAATTGCCGAACTGTTTGATGCGAATCCACCGCTGACCTGATCAGCACTGACCCTTGAACCGCCTACCTCATCACCGAGGGACGGTCCACGCTTACCTGAAAACGGAGATTGACCATGCAGTACCAACAACCGACTCACCTGCAAGCCGCGATCCTCGACTGGGCCGGCACCGTTGTCGATTTCGGCTCGTTTGCACCGACGCAGATATTCGTCGAGGCCTTTGCCGAGTTCGGCGTCGCCGTGTCGCTGGAAGAAGCGCGCGGGCCGATGGGCATGGGCAAGTGGGATCACATCCGCACCCTGTGCAACCTGCCGCAGATTGCCGAGCGTTATCGTGCGGCGTTCGACCGCTTGCCGAGCGATGACGATGTGACGGCGATCTACGAGCGCTTCATGCCGTTGCAAATCGAGAAAATCGCCCTGCATTCGGCGTTGATCCCGGGCGCACTCGAAGCCATTGCGGCGTTGCGCAACAAAGGTTTGAAAATCGGTTCGTGCTCCGGTTATCCGGCGGTGGTGATGGCCAAGGTCGTCGAACTGGCGCGGGAAAATGGCTACGTCGCTGACCATGTCGTCGCCACCGATGAAGTGCCGAATGGCCGGCCGCATCCGGCGCAGGCCTTGGCTAACGTGATTGCCTTGGGCATCGATGACGTGGCCGCGTGCGTCAAGGTTGATGACACCTGGCCCGGAATTCTTGAAGGGCGTAGCGCGGGGATGTGGACGGTGGCGTTGACCTGCTCGGGGAATGCGTTGGGGCTGACCTATGAGCAGTTCAAAGCGCTGCCATCGGATCGACTGGCGGAAGAACGTACGCGGATCGGCAAGATGTTCGCGCCTTCACGTCCGCATTACCTGATCGACACCATCGCCGAGTTGCCTGAGGTAATCGAAGACATCAACGCACGCCTGGCGCGCGGCGAAACCCCGCAAGCCTGCTGACGCATCCCCCTTACCCCTGATCGTTCCCACGCTCCGCGTGGGAATGCATCCCGTGACGCTCCGCGTCACTGGACGCGGAGCGTCCCTAGAGGCATTACCACGCGGAGCGTGGGAACGATCAGTTCGCGGCATTGCCAAATCGCGGGCAAAAAAAAGCTGCCAAAACCGGCAGCAAAAACTTTAAGAACACGCGATGTATTGGCCTCAGCATAGACGCCGGATAATGACAGTGTCATGACAGCCGAAAATTCATTCAACCGCCCCTGCCCCGTCATCAGGATGTCATCAAGATCACGGCAGAATCCTCGCAAACCGTCTTGAGCCTCGCGACGGATGCTCTGCAAGGATTCCCATGAAAGACGACGCCTCGCTGTTTGCCGCCATCGACCTGGGTTCGAATGCCTTTCGCCTGATGATCGGCCAATCGGTGCGCTGTCGAAAGGGCTTGCAGATTCAGGAAGTGAAAACCCTGCGAGAACCGGTGCGTCTGGCCGAGGGTTTTGACAGCGGCGTGCTGGATGCGTTGGCACTGGATCGTGGCTGGCAGGCGTTGGCGCGGTTCGGTAAAAAACTGCGCGGTTTCGAGGCCGGTCGGGTTCGCGCGGTGGCAACCAGTGCAGTGCGTGAAGCGGACAATGCGCAACTTTTTCTGGCCAGCGCCGAACGGCATCTGGGCTTTCCCATCGATGTCATTTGCGGCCATGAAGAGGCGCGGCTGGTCTATGCCGGCGTGACTCACGCCTTGCCGAGCGCCGCAGACATGCGCCTGGTGGTCGACATCGGCGGCGGCTCCACCGAGCTGATCCTCGGCCAGGGTTCACAGCCGTTGCTCACCGAAAGCATCGCCATCGGCAGCGGCACGCTGAGCACGCGGTTCTTTCGCGGCGGTGATCTGTCCGCCGGCGCGCTACAGGAAGCCGAACGCTTCGCCATCCTGCAGTTTGAAAGAGTTGCACGACGCTACCGTGCTCAGGGCTGGCAGCAGACCATCGGTTCCTCCGGCACCGCACGCATGCTCGCCAAAGTGCTCAAGGCCAATCGTCTCAACGACTTCGGCCAGGACGGCATCACCTACGGCGGGCTGCTGCGCCTGTCGCTGCTTTTGTTGAAAGTGAACAACGTGCAACAGCTCAAGCTCGCCGGCCTGCAACCGCATCGTCAAAGCATTCTGCCCGGCGGTCTGGTGTTGATGCTGGCGGCCTTCAAAGTGTTCGGCATTGCGCAGATGGTGCCCTCCGAACCGGGCCTGCGTTTAGGCGTGCTGCACGGTTTGATGAGCCAACACTAATCTTCGCCACGGCAGATTCGTCTCCCCTTCAGCGGCTCGATCGACTACCATGCCGCCGCCGGTTCCCGAACGGGAATAATAGGGAATCCGAGGTGCTTGCTCAGCACTGATCGGAACTGCCCCCGCAACTGTAGGTGCCGAGCCTGCTCCACGACTGCCACTGGGTGAATCCCGGGAAGGCCGGAGCCAGGCGATGACGCATCAGTCAGGAGACCTGCCGGCACAGTGACTACTAACCGGCGGGGTGTCCGGGAAGGACATCGTGCCGTGCGCGTCTTTGTTTGATGACCGGCCTTGCGCTGTTTTCCTGACCGCGTTCGATGGTGTGTTTCCCGACCGTACTCTCCCGCTCCCCGTACGGTTCCCTCGGAGACTGCCCCATGCTGCTGCCCCGCATCGCCACCCTCATCACCGGCCTGACCCTTGGCGCCTTGGCGCAGGCGGCCCCGACGGTGTATCCGCTGACGGTCGAGAACTGCGGCAGCACCCTGACCTTCCAACACGCACCGACGCGCACCGTGACCATCGGCCAGGCCGGCACGGAAATGCTCTACGCCATGGGCCTGGGCGACAAAGTCGTCGGCACCTCGCTGTGGTTCAACAATGTGCTGGCCAAATACAAAGCCCAGGACGACAAGATCGAGCGTTTGGCTGACAACGAGCCAAGTTTCGAATCGGTGATCGGCAAGCGCCCGGAACTGGTCGCCGTGGAGCTGGAATGGATGGTTGGCCCGCAAGGCGCGGTCGGCACCCGCGAGCAGTTTCATGAATTGAAGATTCCGACGTACCTGCTGCCCTCCGATTGCGAAGCCAAGGACAACCTCGTCGGCGCCGACGGCACGCGGCTGGCACCGTTTCGCATTGATACGATTTACAAAAGCGTGAGCCAACTGGCGCAAATCTTTGATGTGCAGGATCGCGGGCAGCAGCTCAATGATCAGCTCAAGGCCAGCCTCGCCAAATCCATCGCCACCGCCCAGGGCAAACAGCTCAAGGACGCCAGCGCACTGGTCTGGTTCTCCAGCGCCGAAATGGACATCGAGCCGTTTGTGGCCGGGCACAAAGGCATTCCCGATTTCATGCTCAGCACCCTCGGCGTGCGCAACGTGGTGGAGTCCGATGAAGAGTGGCCAACGGTTGGCTGGGAAACCATCGCCAAGGCCAACCCGACCTTCCTGGTCATCGCGCGCATGGATCGTCGACGCTTCCCTGCCGACGACTATGAAAAGAAACTTGCCTTCCTGCGCAGCGACCCGGTGACGCGCAACATGGACGCGGTGAAACACAACCGCATCATCATTCTCGACGCCATGGCCATGCAGGCCAGCCTGCGCATGTTCGACGGCATCGAGCAACTGGCCACGGCCATCAACGGCTATGACCTGTCGCAATGAGTGCCAGCCTGATCCGCACGCTGCTGGCCCTGGCGACACTGTTGATGGCAGTGGTCGCTGGCGTGGCCATCGGTGAAACCTCGATTGAACCGGGCGTGGTCGTGCAAGTGCTGGCGAACAAATTGTGGGGCGCCGGGTACGCGCTGGATCCTATCGACGAAGGCATCGTCTGGAACTATCGCCTGACCCGCGCACTGGTCGCGGCCGCATGCGGTGCCGGACTGGCGACGTGCGGGGTGATTTTGCAGTCGCTGTTGCGCAACCCGCTGGCCGATCCCTATCTGCTGGGGATTTCTGCCGGCGCTTCGACCGGTGCGGTGATGGTGGCGTTACTCGGTGTTGGCGCCGGTATCATCTCCTTGTCAGTCGGTGCCTTCGCCGGTGCAGTCACGGCGTTCGTGCTGGTAATTGTGCTGGCGCGGGTCAGCGGCTCGGCCAGTGGCACCGGGCAGATCATTCTCGCAGGGATCGCCGGCTCGCAGCTGTTCAATGCGCTGACGGCGTTTCTGATTACCCGCTCGGCCAGTTCCGAACAGGCGCGCGGCATCATGTTCTGGCTGCTGGGTAATCTTGGCGGGGTGCGCTGGCCATCGGTGTGGCTGGCAGTGCCGGTGGCCGTGGCGGGATTGGTCGTGTGTCTGTGGCATCGGCGGGCGCTGGATGCGTTTACCTTTGGCGCCGATTCCGCTGCGTCCCTGGGAATACCGGTGCGGCGCGTACAGATTTTGCTGATTGGTTGTGCGGCGCTGGTGACGGCGGTGATGGTGTCGATTGTCGGTTCGATCGGTTTTGTCGGGTTGGTAATTCCCCACGCCGCGCGGCTGTTGCTCGGCACCGGGCATGCTCGGCTGTTGCCGGCCAGTGCGTTGGGTGGCGCGGTGTTTCTGATTGCCGCTGACGTGTTGTCACGCACCTTGATCAAGGGTCAGGTGATTCCCGTCGGGGTGATTACCGCACTGGTCGGGGCGCCGGTGTTTGCCCTGATTCTGGTGGGTCGGAGATCGGCGCGATGAGCAGTGTTCTGAGTTGCGCCGGGTTGACCTTCAAGGTACGCGGCGCCGAGTTGCTCAACGGTGTCAGCCTTGAGGTTCAGCGCGGCGAAACCCTGGGCATCGTCGGACCGAATGGCTCGGGCAAATCCACCCTGTTGAAGTTGCTGGCCGGGCTACGTGAACCGAGCGCTGGCGAGGTCCTGCTCGAAGGTCAGCGCCTGGGCATAATGGCCCGGCGCAGCATTGCGCAAAAGCTTGCGGTGGTCGAACAACAGGCCGACACCGATGACGGCATCCGCGTCTTCGATGCGGTGGCGCTGGGACGCACCCCTTGGTTGTCGGCGCTGCAACCGTGGTCGCAGGTGGACGACGCCATCGTTGAGCAGGCGTTGACTGACGTTGACGCGATGCACCTGCGCACCCGTCTCTGGCGCAGTCTGTCCGGCGGCGAGCGACAACGGGTACACATCGCTCGGGCACTGGCGCAGCGACCGCAAATCCTGTTGCTGGACGAACCGGCCAACCACCTCGACATTCAGCATCAATTGACCATTCTCAACGTGGTGCAGGCGTTGCCGGTGACCACGCTGATCGCTCTGCACGATCTTAATCAGGCGTTGAAATGCGATCGTCTGGCGGTGCTGGAGCGCGGGCGACTGGTGGCGTTGGGCGAACCGTTGGCGGTGCTGACACCGCAGCGCTTAAAGGAGACGTTCGGGGTTAGGGCGCACTATTTGACGGACCCGTTTGATGGGGCGCAGATTCTTCGATTCCACTCATGACGGCGTGCATGTGCGTGGTCTGCCAGACCGGGTCAGCGTCGACGTCAATAATCTCGAAACCCTGCCGTTGCCAAAACGCGATGGCCCCCGGCAGAAACGGATGGGTGTGCAGGTAGATCACCTCAACTCCGTCGGCGAGTGCCAGTTCCTTGAGTGATCGATACAGCGCGCCGGCCAGCCCTGAGCGGCGCTGCGATGGCAAGACAAACAGACGGACGATTTCCACCACTTTAACGTCCGGATAGAGCAAGTGCGGGAAGCGCCGGTCATAGGCGAGATAGCCGATGGAGGCAACGATCTGCCCTTCGTGGCGAGCGATCAGAAAGCGCCCTGCCCCACGCAGATAAACCTCGGTGAACCGCGCCAGATCATCAGGCATGCCGGTCTCGCTGAGCTTGGGGAAAAGCTCGGCGCGGGCCTTTAGTACAAAATCAAGAACTTCAGGAATGTCGGCGTCAGACACTGCCTGGATAACGGGTTGATCACTCATGTAGCGGCAAACACCTGGATTGCGGCTGGGCACAGTAGCAACAGCCTCCCGGCGATGCCATGAGAATTCCCGTTTCTGAGAATACATACACACCCCCTGTAGGAGTGAGCCTGCTCGCGATAGCGGTGTGTCAGTCACCGATGATTTGACTGACACACCGCTATCGCGAGCAGGCTCACTCCTACAAGGGGTTGTGTGCATTCAGGTGATTCAGGTGTTACGCCAGCTCTTTACGCAACTGCCGGGCGGCGGTGACCATGTGCACCAGCGCCGCTTCGGTCTCCGGCCAGCCACGGGTTTTCAAACCGCAATCCGGGTTGACCCACAGCCGCTCGGCAGGAATCCGCTTTGCCGCCTTGCGCAGCAGATTAGCCATTTCCGAAGCGTCCGGAATGCGTGGTGAGTGAATGTCATAGACGCCCGGGCCAATTTCGTTCGGGTAAGCGAAGGCTTCGAACG
The DNA here is from genome assembly GCF_002979955.1 of Pseudomonas sp. MYb2. Lineage (NCBI taxonomy): Bacteria > Pseudomonadati > Pseudomonadota > Gammaproteobacteria > Pseudomonadales > Pseudomonadaceae > Pseudomonas > Pseudomonas sp. MYb2. The sequence continues at coordinate 387,829 of NZ_PCQC01000002.1, read as the reverse complement.
CATCCAGCAATTCCATGTCCGAGCGCGAGGTTTCAATGGTGATCACGTCGGCATCCATTGCCGCAATCGACTCGATCACATCGTTGAATTCGCTGTAGCACATGTGCGTATGGATCTGGGTTTCGTCACGCACACCCGAGGCGCACAGACGGAACACTTCGGTCGCCCAGTCCAGATAATGCTGCCACTGCGCCTGACGCAACGGCAGGCCTTCACGGAATGCCGCTTCGTCGATCTGCACGATCTTGATGCCGGCGGCTTCCAGATCGACCACTTCGTCACGGATTGCCAGCGCCAGTTGCTGAGCCTGTACCTCACGGCTGACGTCTTCACGCGGGAACGACCACATCAGCATGGTCACCGGGCCGGTCAGCATGCCTTTCATGACCTTGTCAGTCAGACCCTGGGCGTAGCGGATCCACTCGACCGTCATGGCTTTCGGACGACTGAGGTCGCCGAAAATCACCGCCGGTTTCACGCAGCGCGAACCGTAACTTTGTACCCAGCCGAAACGGGTGAACGCATAGCCGTCCAGTTGTTCGGCGAAATATTCGACCATGTCGTTGCGTTCGGCTTCACCGTGCACCAGCACATCGAGGCCCAGACGCTCCTGGATTTCCACCGCATGGCGAATTTCGCTGTGCATGGCTTCGGTGTATTCGGCCAGGGTCAGCTTGCCTTGCTTGAACGATTGGCGCGCCAGGCGGATCGAGCCGGTTTGCGGGAACGAACCGATGGTCGTGGTCGGGAACAGCGGCAGATCCAGGCCAGCGCGCTGCTTGGCAATGCGCTTGGCAAACAGTGATTGACGCTGGCTGTCCTTGGCGGTGATTGCCGCCACCCGAGCCTGAACGGCAGGCTTGTGAATACGTGGCGACGCCGCGCGGGCGGCCTGCACCGAACGGCTCTCGGTCAGTGCACGCAGGACTTGCGGCGCTTCGGGCTGGTTGACAGCCTGAGCCAGCACAGCGACTTCTTCGCACTTCTGTACGGCAAAGGCCAGCCAGCTTTTCAGCTCGGCATCGAGTTTGTCCTCACGACCGAGATCCACCGGGCTGTGCAATAGCGAACAGGACGGCGCAACCCACAGGCGATCACCCAGACGCTCATGTGCGTGCTGCAAAGTCGCCAAGGCACTTTCCAGATCGCAGCGCCAGACGTTACGGCCATTGACCACGCCCAGGGACAACACTTTATAAGCCGGCAAGCGATCAAGAATGGTCGGGTATTGCTCCGGTGCGCGCACCAGATCAATGTGCAAACCGTCGACCGGCAGGTTGGCGGCCAGGCCAAGGTTTTCTTCCAGGCCACCGAAGTAAGTCGCCAGCAGCTTCTTCAGCGGGTCACGCTGGATCTGGTTGTAGGCACGCTCGAAAGCGTTCTTCCATTCTTGCGGCAGGTCGAGCACCAGAATCGGCTCGTCGATCTGCACCCACTCCACGCCTTGAGCGGCGAGACGCGCGAAAATCTGCCCGTACAGCGGCAGCAGGCGATCAAGCAGTTCCAGCTTGTCGAACTCGGCGCCCTTGGCCTTGCCCAGCCACAAATAAGTCAGCGGGCCGATGATCACCGGTTTGACGTTGTGACCCAGTGCGCGCGCTTCTTCAACTTCTTCGAACAACTGCTCCCAGCCCAATTGGAACTGTTGATCCGCGCTGAATTCAGGGACCAGGTAGTGATAGTTGGTGTCGAACCACTTGGTCATTTCCTGAGCGTGGGCACCGCCGCAGCAACTGTCGCTGACGCCTCGGGCCATGCCGAACAGGGTGTGCAGGTTGGTTTTGCCGTCGTGCGGACGGAAGCGCTCAGGGATCACACCGAACATCAGCGAGTGGGTCAGCACCTGGTCGTACCAAGCGAAATCGCCAACCGGCAGCAACTCGATGCCGGCGTTTTTCTGCAAGTCCCAATGGGCCTTGCGCAGTTCGCGACCCACTTCACGCAGGCCGGCCTCGTTCAGTTCTCCTTTCCAGAACGCCTCTTGCGCTTTCTTCAGTTCGCGGTCGCGACCGATGCGCGGAAATCCAAGGGAATGGGCCAGTGCCATAACAAACAACTCCAATGTCTTGTTGATGGTGGCCATTGTCGGCATCGGTCGTTAGTGAGACAAACTCAATTTAATCTTGATCAACACAAGTTTCCCTCATGATCAATTGATCGCAGCCAGACGCCTGAAAGCACTCCAGAGCTGAGCGAGCGCCCGACGGCTGAACAGTTTTTGCGGCAGGAAATTTCTCGGCAATTCAAGCTGTTCGTCGCCATGAAGACGCCCTTTGAAAACTCGATGACGCCTCCGTATAAACGCAACCGAAAGCACCCCGGCAGGTCTTTGATTTCGATCTATCGTTAGATCGAAATGGCTGAATTGGCGACCGACTAAAGGTTGCGACAGCCGATGTCTGAGCCTATGTTGCACGCGAGTCTTTTCCCCGCGAACGGAACGCGATCAACACCACAAAGAGGTGAAGAAATGTCAAAGGAATCACGCCCTGCCGTACTTGGGCTGATCGGCAATACTCCACTGGTTCAAGTCACCCGCTTCGACACCGGGCCTTGCACGCTGTTTCTCAAACTCGAGTCGCAGAACCCCGGTGGTTCGATCAAGGACCGCATCGGTCTGGCCATGATCGACGCCGCTGAGCGCGATGGTCGCCTGCAACCAGGCGGCACGATTGTCGAAGCCACCGCCGGCAACACCGGCCTGGGTCTGGCACTGGTTGGCCGCGCCAAAGGCTACCGCGTGGTGCTGGTGGTACCGGACAAAATGTCTACCGAGAAAGTCCTGCACTTGAAGGCCATGGGCGCCGAAGTGCACATCACCCGTTCCGATGTCGGCAAGGGCCATCCCGAGTATTACCAGGACGTCGCCGCCCGTTTGGCGAAAGACATTCCCGGCGCATTCTTCGCCGATCAGTTCAATAACCCGGCCAACCCGCTGGCCCACGAGTGCAGCACCGCGCCGGAGATCTGGGCGCAGACCGAACATGATCTGGACGCCATCGTCGTCGGTGTCGGTTCGGCGGGCACGCTGACGGGCCTGAGCCGTTTCTTCAAACGTGTGCAACCGGATCTGGAAATGGTCCTGGCCGACCCGGTCGGTTCGGTGATGGCGCAATACAGTCGCGACGGCTCCCTGCCGACGCCCGGCTCATGGGCGGTGGAAGGCATCGGTGAAGATTTCATTCCGTCGATCACTGACCTCTCCAGCGTGCGCCACGCCTACTCCATCAGCGATGAGGAAAGCTTCGATCACGCCCGCCAGTTGCTCAAGGCTGAAGGCATTCTCGGTGGCTCGTCGACCGGCACCCTGCTCGCTGCGGCGTTGCGTTATTGCCGCGAACAGACCGAGCCGAAACGTGTGGTGAGTTTTGTCTGCGACACCGGCACGCGCTATCTGTCGAAGGTCTACAACGATCAGTGGATGACCGATCAAGGCCTGCTGCAGCGCAAGGGCTACGGCGATTTGCGCGACCTGATCGCCCGGCGTTTCGAGGACGGCCGCGTGATCAGCGTCGGCCCCGACGACACCCTGCTGACCGCGTTCCAGCGCATGCGTCTGGCGGATGTTTCGCAATTGCCGGTGCTGGTCGAAGGCAAGCAACTGGTCGGCGTGATTGACGAATCCGACATCCTGTTGCCGGTACACGAAGATGCGGCCCGCTTCAGCCAATCGGTGTCCAGCGTGATGACCGACAAGCTGCAGACCCTCGCGCCCGGCGCCAGCCTCGCTGAACTGGAATCGGTGCTCAGCCGTGGCCTCGTCGCCATCATCGCCGATGCATCGGGCTTCCATGGCCTGATCACCCGCACCGACATGCTCAACCAATTACGGAGATCCCTCGCATGAGTCAGCACGACGATAAATCCCAAGGCTTCGCGACCCGGGTGATCCATGCCGGGCAGGCGCCGGATCCGACCACCGGCGCGCTGATGCCGCCGATCTACGCCAACTCCACCTACCTGCAAGACAGCCCCGGCGTGCACAAGGGTTTCGACTACGGGCGCTCGCACAACCCGACGCGTTTTGCCTTGGAGCGCTGTGTTGCGGATCTTGAAGGCGGCACCCAGGCGTTTGCCTTTGCTTCCGGGCTGGCAACGATTTCCACGGTGCTCGAACTGATCGATGCCGGTTCGCACGTCATCTCCGGCAATGACTTGTACGGCGGCACGTTCCGCCTGTTCGACAAGGTCCGTCAGCGCAGTGCCGGACACCGTTTCAGCTACGTCGATCTGACTGACCTGGCGGCGTTCGAAGCGGCGCTGCAGGACGACACACGCCTGGTGATTGTCGAGTCACCGACCAACCCACTGCTGAGCCTGTCGGACCTCGCCGCTATCGCCCGTATCTGCCGTGCACGCGGGATCATCAGCGTGGCCGACAACACCTTTGCCAGCCCGTATATCCAGCGGCCGCTGGAGTTGGGTTTCGACATCGTGCTGCACTCGACCACCAAGTATTTGAACGGCCACTCCGATGTGATCGGTGGTATCGCCGTGGTCGGCCAGAACCAAGAACTGGCCGAGAAGCTGGGCTTCTTGCAGAACGCGGTCGGTGCGATTACCGGGCCGTTCGATGCGTTCCTGACCTTGCGCGGGGTGAAAACCCTGGCGTTGCGCATGGAGCGTCATTGCAGCAACGCACTGGAACTGGCGCAGTGGCTGGAGCAGCAGCCGCAGGTCAAACGCGTCTACTATCCGGGGCTGGCCTCGCATCCACAGCATGAGTTGGCCAAGCGCCAGATGCGTGGTTTCGGCGGGATGATCTCGGTGGACCTGAACAGTGATCTGGCGGGCGCGCGGCGCTTCCTTGAGAACGTGAAGATCTTCGCCTTGGCGGAAAGTCTCGGCGGCGTGGAGAGCCTGATCGAGCATCCGGCGATCATGACCCACGCGACCATTCCGGCTGATACCCGGGCGAAACTGGGGATTGGCGATGGTCTGGTGCGTCTGTCGGTGGGCGTTGAAGACGTCGAAGATCTGCGCGCCGATCTGGCGCAGGCGCTGCAATCGATCTGACCTTGCAGGAACGACAAAGCCCGCACGAAGCGGGCTTTGGTGTTCGAGTAGGCGGCCAGTGCTGGTCTCTGGCTTACAAGGTTTATCGGGCTTCCCACAGTACCGGGCCAAATTGAAAAGGTACGGCCTCGGCTGCTTCACACGGCATAAGGGCTGGATCTCAGCGCGGAGATCTTTCTAACCGTGTACCTTTCGGAGCGCGCCCCACGCCCCCTTGCTATCCGATTGCGCATCAGTCTGCGTCTTCGCCTACATCTTTGAGATTAGCAAAGGCTCGCCGGCTTGTTTCTCTGTTTTTAGACTGAATTCAACTTTGCCCGTCGGGTGAAGGAAAAGAAACACCTAACGCCCGTCGATCCCCCCGCCCTACCGCGTCCAGACGGCGATCTATACTGGATCAGTTCGATACTGATTACGTCGACACCCGTGCGCCTGACGGTGCGCCCGTGCCTTCCGCCAACCAGACTGACCCGAGCCGATGAGTCGACGCGCAAGCGCCTGTGCGGCGCACGAAGCGTTTTCGCCGAGCGGCTGCCGGGACGTGGAGAAAATCATGAAATACAGGTTTTTGTCAGGCGTGGTAATTGCTGTCACGGCCGCTGTAGTGATGCCCGGTGCCTGGGCGGGACAGCCGCAGGCAGTGGCTTCGGATGGTGCGGATCATGTTGGCGCTCCAGCCGTAGCCTCTGACGGTTCCGACCATGTTGGTGCGGGGGCAGTAGCTTCCGATGGCGCCGATCATGTCGGGGCCGGTGCAGTGGCTTCCGACGGTGCCGATCATGTCGGGGCCGGTGCAGTGGCTTCCGATGGTGCCGATCATGTCGGGGCCGGTGCAGTGGCTTCCGATGGCGCCGATCATGTCGGGGCCGGTGCATTGGCTTCCGATGGCGCCGATCATGTCGGTGCTGGCGCTCTTGCTTCAGATGGCGCCGATCGTACCGGCGTCAACCGGTTTGCCTATTCTCGTGTCGGCGTTGGCTCTGATCGCGTCGCCTCCGCGTTGATGACGGGCAGCTATTCCGACCAGTTCAACAGTCCCCAGTAATCTTCCCGCGGCCCAACGGGCGGCTCCAGCGAGCCGTCTGTTGCGCTCCGCACTAGCACATTTGTGCTAATCGACCGCCCTGTCGCCTGGCGTTATATTCCCCCGCAACCCCCGATGTTCCCCAACGTTGCCTGTGTGCAGCGTGCGGGATCGTTGTGCCTGGAAATCAGAACAACACCAAGGAAGAAACACCATGAAAACCCTGATCGCAACACTCACCCTCAGCGCCCTGTTCCTCACTGGCTGCGCAACGCCGAAACAATGGGAAGCCACCGGCGGCAGCAAAAACGATGGCGTCGTCCAGGTTTCCTATGAACTGGGCCAGTTCGAAAGCGGCCAGACCAGCGCCGAACAAGGCCTGACCGTTGCCGCGCAACGCTGCAAGACCTGGGGCTACAAAAATGCCGAGGTCACCGGCTCGGAGAAAAACATCTGCCGCACCATGGGGCAATACAACTGCCTGCAGACCACCATCACCCAGGATTACCTGTGCAAACGCTGAGCACGCATTAACTTGTAGGAGCTGTCGAGTGCAACGAGGCTGCGATCTTTTGATCCTCATCCTGAAAATGAAGATCAAAAAGATCGCAGCGTGCCGCAGCTCCTACAGGGGTTGGATTTGCGGTCGGCGATCGCGCAGGGCTCGTAGGGTCGCGCGCAGTTCGGCCGGGCGCACCGGTTTGGACAGGATGGCGATGTCGCGGTCGTGCAGTGCCGCCTGGATTTTTTCGACGTCATGCCCGGTGATGATCATCGCCGGCACCGCCCAACCGCGCTGCCTGCGTACGTCGTCGATACATTCGATGCCGGTGGCATGAGTGCCGAGGTCATAGTCGGCGACGATGATGTCGCAGTCGGTGACCAGATCCTGAGCCGTCAACTCGGCCTGAACCACACAGCCCCAACGCTCCAGCAACGCTGAAGTCGCCAGTAGCACGTTACGATCATCCTCCACCAGACACACCTTCAACCCGGTCAGCAGACCGACCTGACGTGCTTCATCACGATTGACCGTTACCCGCGGCGGCACAGTGATTGGCAAGCCGTACAAAGTCACCGCCGTTCCCCGCCCGAGCCGCGAGCGCAGGGCAACGTTCACACCGATCAACTCACCCAAACGCTTGACGATCGACAGCCCCAACCCCACGCCTTCGACGTCTTTGTCGCGCACTTGGCGCACCCGATAAAACTCTTCGAACACCTTGGCCAGATGTTCTTCGGCGATACCGTTGCCGCGGTCATAAATCACGATGGCCAGCCCCGCTCCGCGCCGGCGCACGCCGATCAGCACCGGCCGATGCGCGCCATATTTGAAACAGTTGGAAAGCACGTTCTGCACCATGGTCGCGAGCAACGCCGGATCGGTTTGCACCCAATACTCACAGGGGCGCAAACGCAACTCCACTCCAGCCCAACGCGCTGCTTCAGCGTTCTGGCGAATCAGTTCCGCCAACCATTGCCCTAAATTGAAAGCCTGCAGTTTGGGCAACACCCGACCGTTATCGAGGGTGTACAGGTCAAGGATCGAACGAAACAACTGCGAGACGTTGAGCAGCGAACGGTCAATATTGTCGACCAGACGCCGCTCCTCCTCACCCAATCGCGACTCACGCAGACACGCGGTAAACAGACCGATGGAATGAATCGGCTGGCGCAGATCATGACTGGCCTGGGCGAGAAACCGCGACTTTTCCAGATTCGCCGCGACGGCTTCTTCGGAGGCTTTACGTGTGCGCTCCAGCAGCAGATGCGCATAGAACGGGATCACCGTGCTGGTGATCATCAGCATCAACACCATGAACGGCTGCGCCTGCCATACCGGGGTCAGGCGATAAACACACAGCAATGCCAGCAAGGCCAATGCCGTGGCAATCGCCAGATAGCGCGAGCCATAGCGCATGCCATTGCCGAGGTTGACCCAGATGATCACCGCATACAGCGGCAATGCCGCCTCGCCACCGACCACCAGACCAAAGCAGGTGCCGGTGTAATCGTGAACCATGGCGAAAATCCGCCGTGCCGGGTAATGCCCCGGCCAGCGTGCAATCGCCTGACGCAAACCGATCGAGGCCAGCAGAAATACAGTGATGTAGGTGACCACCGGCAGATAAGTATCGAAGCGCTGGCCCGGCAAAAAACCCAGTGCCAGCATATAAACCACGGCGATACCGGCGATGATGATGCGCAGGTTGGCCTGGTCGAGTTCGGTGTTTTTCTCGAACTTCATGGTTAAACGTCCTTGTGCGGCAATCGTCAGAATCAGCAGGAACCTACAGGCAACCCTTGCGCTCGGTGCTAATGTGCAGGCCTTGAGCAACGCCTGACCCAGGGAGGGTCACGCCATGACATGCCGAATTATCATAGCCGACGATCACCCGTTGTTTCGCGAGGCGATGCTGCGCACGGTGCAGCGTTTGCTGCCCGCAGCCGTTATCGACGAAGCCGGTGATCTCGACGCGGTGCTGGCCCTGCTGCCTCTGGGGGAGGAGCCGGACACCTTGATTCTCGACCTGCGGTTCCCCGGCCTTAAGTGTGTCAGCCAGCTCGGCGAACTGCGTCGGCGCCTGCCGCGCACCACGTTGATCGTGGTGTCGATGGTCGATGATGAGTCGTTGATCAGCGAAGTCATGGCCGTCGGGATCGACGGTTTCATCGGCAAGAACATTGCCCCCGATGAAATCGGCCAAGCGATTCTGGCGATTCGTGAAGGTGAAGTACTGGTGAAATTTGCGCCGTCGGGCCTGCTGCCTCTGGAAACCGGCGCCGCTCTCACGCCTCGTCAACAGGACGTGTTGCGCTTGATTGCCCAAGGCAAGACCAACAAGGAAATCGCCCGCGAACTGGATATCTCACCGTTCACGGTGCGCATTCATGTGTCTTCCTTGCTGCGCACGCTGAACGTGCCCTCACGGGCCGCAGCGGCGGTGAAATACACGGGCACTTTGTAGGAGCTGCCGAAGGCTCGGGCCGCGTTCGGACGATCTTTTGATCTTGTCTTTAAAACAACGTCAAAAGATCGCAGCCTTCGGCAGCTCCTACAACACCATCATGTTATGGGTCGACTTGCGCCATCAGCTCGGGCACCGATTCTGGGCGCTTGGCGTAGCGCTGCGCCAGCACCGCACAGACCATCAACTGAATCTGATGGAACAGCATCAGCGGCAGGATCAGCACGCCGATGGTGCTGCCGGCAAACAACACCTGCGCCATCGGCACACCGGTGGCCAGGCTCTTTTTCGAGCCGCAGAACAGAATGGTGATGCGGTCTTCCTGGCTGAAGCCGAACGCCTTGCCGAGCATCGTCGACGCCAGCAGCACCAGCGCCAAAAGAATGCAGCAGACCACCACCAGCCCCAACAACTCGACCAGCGGAATCTGATGCCAGATACCTTCGTTGACCGCCTCGCTGAACGCACCGTACACCACCAGCAGAATCGAACCCTGGTCGACGAACTTCAGCCAGTTCTTGTTGCGCCCGACCCACGCGCCGATCCAGCGGCGGGCGATCTGCCCGGCAATGAATGGCAGGAGCAATTGCACGCTGATCTTCAGGATCGCATCCAGCGTCGAACCACCGTCACCGTGCACATCAAGCAGCAGTGTCACCAGCAACGGCGTGAGGAAAATCCCGAACAGGCTCGAGGCCGCCGCACTGCAAATTGCTGCCGGAATGTTACCTCGCGCCAACGAAGTGAAGGCAATCGCCGATTGTACCGTGGCCGGCAATGCGCAGAGGTAAAGCATGCCCATGTACAGTTTGTCGCCGATCAACGGCGACAGCAGCGGCTTGAGCGCCAGACCCAGAATCGGGAACAGCACGAAGGTCAGGCCGAACACCAGCAAATGCAGTCGCCAGTGACCGGCGCCGGCGATGATCGATTCGCGGGACAGCTTGGCGCCGTGCAGGAAAAACAGCAGCGCGATGGCGATGTTGGTCAGCCAGCCGAAGCCGACCGCGACCTGACCGCTGGCCGGCAGGAAACTGGCGAGCAGTACGACGGCGATCAATGTCAGGGTGAAGTTGTCGGGGAGGAATCGTGGGCGCGTCATGGTTTACTCATCCGGGGGTTGCCAGTACGTGACAGCGACTCTAACGTGACTGCAAATTACCGACTAACGCCGAAGATCCTCCAGATGCCGCCAAAAGGACACGACAAAAGCGTCAGACGCAGTATTCCCGGACTTCCCAGCTTGCCGCGTCCGCTGTACGGACGCACCGAATCGCTGCCAAATCGTGCGCTGACCCGCCGCCACAGTCACCCGTGGGTGCAATTGTCCTACGCGATCCAGGGCGTACTCGAAGTGCAGACCAGCGCCGGGCGCTTCGTCGCGCCACCCGAGCGCGCAGTGTGGATTCCCGCAGGTGTGCCGCATCGGGTGTTCAGTTCGCCGCACACCGAGATGCGCAGCCTGTACATCGATTGCAGCGTCGCCGGTTGGGCGATCGAGCGTTGCCATGTGCTGGGCGTCAGCGATTTGCTCAGGGAGCTGATCCGCGCCTTCAGTCAGGTGCCGGTGGAATATGACCAGAGCGGTGCGCACGGGCGACTCGCGCAGGTGATCCTCGACCAGTTGGCCGAAGCACCGCAGATCGACCTGATGCTGCCGCTGCCACAAGACGCCCGCCTGAAGCAGATCTATCAGAGCCTGGAGCAACATCCGGAACAGCAGACCACGCTCAGCCACTGGAGCGAAAAATTCGGCGTCACCGAGAAAACCCTCACCCGTCTGTTTCTGCGCGACACCGGCCTGACCTTTCGTGCCTGGCGTCAACGCTTGCGCCTGCTCGGTGCGCTGACACCCTTGGAGCGTGGCGAGCGCGTCACCGACGTGGCGTTGGCGTGCGGATATGACTCGACTTCGGCATTCATTTCAGCCTTCCGTCAGCAGTTTGGAGAGACACCGGGGGAATTTTTCCGCTGAATAACCCGATAATTATCGAACTTGCACATGCCTTTGCTCAACGTTCAGGGTAGAGTTACACCCATCGAAAATCTTTCGCACGTTCCACAATAAAAAACCTTTTTGAGAACCTGACGGCGGTAATGACATGATCGAAGTCACTGAAGTTTCCATTGCCCAATTGCGCGCTGCGCTGGTCTCCGGCCAGACCACTTCGGTCGAGTTGGTGCAGGCTTATCTGGCGCGAATCGATGCCTACGACGGTGCTGACACCGCCACCGCGCTCAACGCCGTGGTGGTGCGCAACCCCGATGCGCTGCAAGAAGCGCAGGCTGCCGACGAGCGCCGCGCCAAGGGCGAAACCCTCGGCCCGCTCGACGGCATTCCGTACACCGCCAAGGACAGCTACTTGGTCAAAGGCCTGACGGCAGCGTCCGGAAGCCCGGCATTTGTCGATCTTGTCGCCCATCGCGATGCGTTCACCATCGAACGTCTGCGCGCGGCCGGAGCGATCTGCCTGGGCAAGACCAACATGCCGCCGATGGCCAATGGCGGCATGCAGCGCGGTGTCTATGGCCGCGCCGAAAGTCCGTATAACGCTGATTACCTGACGGCGCCATTCGCCTCCGGCTCGTCCAACGGTGCCGGCACCGCCACAGCGGCCAGTTTCGCCGCGTTCGGTCTGGCTGAAGAAACCTGGTCGAGCGGGCGCGGCCCGGCGTCGAACAACGGTTTGTGCGCCTACACGCCGTCGCGCGGGGTGATTTCGGTGCGCGGCAACTGGCCGCTGACCCCAACCATGGACGTCGTCGTGCCGTACGCGCGCACCATGGCCGACTTGCTCGAAGTGCTCGACGTCGTGGTCGCCGAAGACACCGACACCCGTGGTGATCTTTGGCGCCTGCAGCCGTGGGTGCCGATCCCGAGCGTGATGTCCGTGCGCCCTGCTGCCTATGCCGAACTGGCGGTTAAGGCCGACGCACTGGCGGGCAAACGTCTGGGCGTGCCGAAGATGTACATCAACGCCGACCCTGAGGCCGGCACCAGCGCAGAACCCGGCATTGGCGGCCCGACCGGGCAACGCATCAACACCCGCGAGTCGATGATCGACCTGTGGAAACAGGCGCGCGCTGCGCTGGAAGCGGCCGGTGCCGAAGTCATTGAAGTCGATTTTCCGCTGGTGTCCAACTGCGAAGGCGACCGCCCGAGCGCGCCGACCGTGTTCAATCGCGGCATCGTCTCCAAAGAGTTTTTGCACCACGAATTGTGGGATCTGTCGGCTTGGGCTTTTGACGACTTCCTGCGCGCCAACGGCGACCCGAAGCTCAATCGTCTGGTCGATGTCGATGGGCCGAAAATCTTCCCCCACGACCCGGGCACTCTGCCTAACCGCGAAGGCGATCTGGCGGCCGGCATGGACGAATACGTGCGCATGGCCGAGCGTGGCATCACACCGTGGGATCAGATTTCAACGTTGCCGGACGGTCTGCGCGGTCTGGAAAAGACCCGCAAGCTCGATCTTGAAGACTGGATGGATGCGCTGAAACTCGACGCGGTGCTGTTCCCGACGGTGGCCGACGTCGGCCCGGCGGATGCCGATGTCAATCCGCAATCAGCGGACATCGCCTGGAGCAACGGGGTCTGGGTCGCCAACGGCAACCTCGCGATTCGCCACCTTGGCGTGCCAACGGTAACGGTGCCAATGGGCGTCATGGCCGACATCGGCATGCCGGCCGGTTTGACCTTTGCCGGTCGCGCCTACGACGACTCGACACTGCTGCGTCTGGCCTCGGCGTTTGAATCGACGGGCTCCAAACGTCTGGTGCCGCCGCGCACGCCGCCGCTGTCCTGAAACAAAACGGGGTCGGGACTTTTCAGTCCCGACCCCGTTTGCCGTTATTAATCCGCTAACGCATCAAGCAAATCGGCCGACGGCACGAAATACAGGCCACCGGTGACGGCGGTGCTGAAATCCAGCAACTTGTCGTAATTGCCCGGCGGTTTGCCGACGAACATGTTTTCCAGCATCTGCTCCATCGGTTCGGGCGAACGCGCATAACCGATGAAGAACGTGCCGAACTCCCCCGCTCCTGGCCGGCCGAATGGCATGTTGTCGCGCAGGATCTTCACTTCCTCGCCCGCAGCGTTAGTGATCGTGGTCAGCGCACTGTGGGAATTGCTCGGTTTGACGTCTTCCCCCAATTCGATATCCGACAGTTTCGTGCGACCGATCACTCGCTCCTGGGCCTCGACACTCAAGCTGTTCCACGCCGTCATGTTGTGCAGATATTTCTGCACCAGCACGTAACTGCCGCCGCTGAAGTCCGCATCCTCATCGCCGACGATGGTGAAGTTCAGCGCTTTGCGCCCGACCGGATTCTCCGTGCCGTCGACAAAACCGATGATGCTGCGCATGTCGAAATAGCGGAAACCCTGAACCTCGTCGACCACGGTCACCGCATCGCCGAGCACGGCCATGATCTGGGTGGCCAGCTCAAAACACAGGTCCATTTGATCGGCGCGGATGTGCAGCAACAGGTCACCCGGCGTGGCCGGTGCCTGCCGCCCTTCTACGCCGAACTCACGAAACGCGTGCAATGACGCCGGCCGCGGGCTGCCGAACAAACGATTCCAGGCATTCGACGAAAACCCGCAGACGCACGTCAGGTTGCCCGCCGGTACGCGCTTGCCGACCGATCGCACCAGCCCGGCAACATCACCGCACCAGTCCTTCACTGTCTGCACGGCGTCGGCGCCTGCATTGAGCGTGGCGACAATGAAAATCGCGCTGCTGGTGATCGGACTGCCGACGGCTTGAGGTTCCAAAGGGTCATTGCTCATCGCTGAAATTGCCGCTCTGTAAGAGATGGACGAGAAAGGTTGGGGACACTGCCGTAGCCCGACACTTCGTTTTTTACGAACTGTTAAGCAGAAATAAACGAGTTTTCTTTGCCGCAACGTCGTCGCTAGCATCACCCCGTCTGACTCTAAACCAATAAGACAGGGAGCGTGCCATGCCAGCCACGAACATCAATATCGGCGAACCGTGGATGTGGGGCGCCTTCATCGTTTTCGTTCTCGCCATGCTGGCATTGGACCTGTTTGTCTTCGGCGGGCGCAAGGCACATCGGGTGTCCGTGCGCGAAGCCTTGTCCTGGGTCATTGCCTGGTGCCTGCTCGCCCTGAGTTTCGCCGGTTTGCTCTGGTGGTATCTGCACGGCGAGTTCGGCGGCGAGATCGCCCGGCAGAAAACCCTCGAATTCCTCACCGGCTATTTGATCGAGCAGTCGCTGTCGATCGACAACATGTTCGTCTTCGTCATGATCTTCAGCTACTTCGCCGTGCCCCCCGAGTTGCAACGTCGCGTGCTGCTGTACGGTGTGCTCGGGGCGATCGTGATGCGCGCGGTGATGATCTTCGCTGGTGTGTGGCTGGTGTCGCAGTTCGAATGGTTGCTGTACGCCTTCGGGGTGTTCCTGATCATCACCGGGATCAAGATGCTGGTGTTTGCCGAGCAGCAACCTGATCTCGACAACAATCCGTTGCTGCGCTGGGTACGCGGGCATCTGCGCATTACCAGCGGCTTCCATGGCGAACGATTCTTCGTCCTGCAGAACGGCGTACGCTGGGCAACGCCGATGTTTCTGGTGCTGGTGCTGATCGAAGCCAGCGACCTGATGTTCGCGGTCGACAGCATCCCGGCAATCTTCGCCGTCACCACCGATCCGTTCATCGTGTTCACCTCGAACATCTTCGCGATCATGGGATTGCGTGCACTGTACTTCCTGCTGGCGGACATGGCTGACCGCTTTCATTTGCTCAAGTATGGACTGGCGATTGTGCTGGTATTTATCGGCGGCAAGATGGTGCTGATGCCATGGGTGCATATGCCGGTGGAGTGGTCGCTGGCGGTGGTGGGTGCGGTGATTTTCGGGTCGGTGCTGCTGAGCCTGGTCACCACCCGAAAACAAAACCAAACCGAACCCCTGTAGGAGCTGCCGCAGGCTGCGATCTTTTGACTTTGATGATTAAAAACAAGATCAAAAGATCGCAGCCTGCGGCAGCTCCTACCGGGGAACTTCGTCTGGACGGAGATTATTTATCAGATTTGATGTTGGTCCACACACGAGTACGTACGCGTTCGATTTTCTGCGGCAATGGCTGGACGACGTAGAGGTTTTTCAGAGCTTCGGGGGTCGGTGTCAGGTTCGGGTTGCCAGTGATTTCCTTGTTGATCAGCGGCATCGAATCCTTGTTCGCATTCGGGTAACCGAGGAAGTCGCTGATCGGTGCAATCACTTTCGGATCGAGCAAGGTGTTGAGGAATTCGTGGGCTTCTTCGACGTTCTTCGCGCTCTTCGGAATCGCGAAGGTGTCGAACCAGATCGGCGCGCCTTCCTTCGGCAAGCGCCAGTCGACCACCACGCCATTGTTCGCCTCTTTGGCACGGTTGCCGAACTGATAGAAACTGCCCGAGTAACCGATGGCCACGCAAATGTCGCCGTTGGCGATGTCGGTCATGTATTTGGCCGAGTTGAAATAGGTGACGTAGGGCCGAACCTTGAGCATCAGCTCTTTGGCTTTTTCATAGTCGGCGGGGTTTTGGCTGTTCGGGTCGAGGCCGAGGTAATGCAGAGCCAACGGCAGAATTTCGGTCGGCGAATCAAGCATCGCTACACCGCAGGATTTGAGCTTTTCCATGTTCTCGGGTTTGAACACCAGATCCCAACTGTCCACCGGCGCGTTGTCACCCAATGCTGCCTTGACCTTGGCCGGGTTGAAGCCGATCAGCACCGTGCCGACCATGTAAGGCACGCCGTACTGGTTGCCCGGATCGTTCTTGCCGAGCAGTTTCAACAACTCGGGATCCTGGTGGCTCCAGTTCGGCAGTTTCGACTTGTCGAGTTTCTGGAACACGCCAGCCTTGATCTGCGTTTCGAGGAACTGGTTCGACGGCACGACGAGGTCGTAACCGGAGTTGCCGGTGAGCAGTTTGGCTTCCAGGGATTCGTTGGTGTCGAAGGTGTCCCAGGTCACTTTGATGCCGCTTTTTGCCGCGAAATCCTTGGGCACGGAGGGCAGGATGTAATCCGCCCAGTTGTACACCCGCAGTTCGCGCTGCTCGGCCTGGACGGCGCAGGCCAACAGCGTCAGCCCACACACGGTGGCACCCAGAATGCGTTTCATCGTGACCATGGTTGTTTCCCCAAAATGCGGCGTGAGTTCGATGGTTTTTATGTTCTGTACACGGCAGCGGCTTGAAAGGTAGCCAAGGGCAAAAACAGTCCAGCGTTTAATTATGGTTTTGATTCTTGCTGACAGCGTAGTTGGTTCACAGTGGTTGATCGGCCAAAAGGGGATCGATATGGCCAATATGAATGACCGCCCGGATACTGAAAAAACAATGCCCGGCACTTGGCCGGGCATTGTTGTTTACGTTGAATGCGTCAATCGGTGTAACCCAGTTTCGCTGCCCTGCTCTGCTGAGTCTGGCCGCGCGTCGCCAGGCAGTAATACAGCGGAACAGTGACCACCAGACCGACCAGCCATGACAGATCGGCGCCGTCGACCAGGTTGGCGTAAGGCCCGACGTACAGCGAGGTGTTGGCGAACGGCAGTTGCACGATGATGCCGATGAAATAGGCGATGATCGCGTGCAGATTGAAACGCCCGTAAATGCCGCCATCGGCGCGGAAGATCGAAGTGATGTCGTAGCAGCCGCGCTTGATCAGGTAGAAGTCGATCAGGTTGATCGACGCCCACGGCACCAGCACCAGCAGCAGCGCCAGAATCAGGCCGATGAACTCGGAAATGAAATCCGCCGAAGCCCCGAGCGCCACCACACAGCAGCCCGCCAGCACCCCACTCGACAGCACCACGCGCACCTTGATGCTCGGCGTCCATTGGCTGGCGAAAGTCTGGATCGAGGTGATGATCGACAACACCGCGCCGTACAGATTCAGCGCGTTGTGGCTGATGATGTTGAGCAGGAACAACACCATCAGAATCGGCCCCAGCCAACCGGTGGACTGCTTGACCGCGACCATCGCTTCAGTGCCTTGCGGCGTCGCCAGCACAGCCACCGCGCCGAAGGTGAACGACAGAATGGTGCCGAGCGTCGCGCCCAGATAGGTTGCCCAGAACGGCTTGGCAATGCCGATGTCGGCTGGCAGGTAACGCGAATAGTCAGAGACGTACGGCGAGAAGCTGATCTGCCAGATGATCCCCAGCGACACGGTCGCCAGCCAGCCGGACAGGTTGAAGCTGCCGCGAGTGAAGAAGTCCGCAGGCAAGTCATGGGCGAAGATGTAGATGAAACCGGCCAGCAACGCGCTGCCCATCACCCAGGTACCGATGCGGTTCAGCGTATGAATGAAGTTGTAGCCGATCACACCGATGGCCGTGGCCGCCAACGCACCGATCAGAATGCTCAGCGGCGCCGGCACCGAGGGCGCGATGCCGACGATGGATTTGCCGGCAAGGACAATGTTGGAAATGAAGAACCCGATGTAGATGATCGCCGCGAAAAACACGATCAGCAGCGCACCATAACGGCCGAACTGGCCGCGACTCTGGACCATCTGCGGAATGCCCATGCGCGGGCCCTGGGCCGACGCCAGCGCAATCACCACGCCGCCGATCATGTGCCCCAGCGCAATCGCCAGCAGCCCCCAGAACAAATCGAGATGGAACACCTGAACCACCATGGCGCCGGTGACGATGGGCAGTGGCGCAATGTTGGTGCTGAACCAAAGGGTGAACAGGTCGCGGGCCTTCCCGTGGCGTTCCGCGAGTGGGACATAGTCGACCGTATGGTTCTCGATCAACGGATCTTGCCGGGACATCTGGGACATATGCATGAACTCGAGTTTGTCTGTTCTTATCGTTGTATGAAGCCAAACCGGGGGGACTCTATGGCCGCCCCTCAGATGCCAACCATATTATGGTATTCCAAACTTTGCACAAGACTGATCCGCTGATTTGCACGCGATCTGCACTGCTATCCTCGCTGATACTGCCTGCCTCTGGCTAGATAAAAGCCCCGTAAACATTGGCTTTCCGACGAAAGCAGCACGCTTATCGGTTCACCTGAAAATCCCTTGCAAAGAATGTATTACGGTATACCATCAGACCTACAAACACATAAAAACCGTGTCAAAACACCCGAGGACCACCCAATGATCGATGCTGCCATCTACAAACAAGTCATGGGCTCGTTCCCGTCCGGCGTCACTGTCATCACCACGCTGGACGACGACGGCCAGATCGTCGGCCTGACGGCCAGCGCCTTCAGTTCGCTGTCGATGGACCCGGCACTGGTGCTGTTCTGCCCCAACTACAGCTCCGATTCCTACCCGGTTTTGATCAAGAACAAACGCTTCGCCATTCACGTGCTGTCCGGTGGGCAGCAGAGCGAGGCCTACGCCTTCGCGCGTAAAGGCAAGGACAAGGCGCAGGGTATCGAGTGGACGCTGAGCGAACTGGGCAACCCGATCCTGGCCAATGCGACGGCCGTGATCGAGTGCGAGTTGTGGCGCGAATATGAAGGGGGCGACCACGCGATCATGGTTGGTGCGGTGAAGAATCTGATCGTGCCGGAACAAGTGTCCGCACCGCTGGTGTATTGCCACGGGAAGATGGGTGCGTTGCCTGCGGTGGCTTGATCCAGAACGCCAGATCAACATAAATCAACTGTAGGAGTGAGCCTGCTCGCGATAGCGGTGTGTCAGTTAACTAAAGGTCGACTGACATAACGCTATCGCGAGCAGGCTCGCTCCTACAGGTTTTAGGGTGTTTGGGCTGGCGGGGTCAGGTGCGGAACCGGCTCACCAACTGATTCAACGTCTGCGACAACGCCGTCAGATTCTGCGCATCCTGCCGCGTCGAATCGGCCAGACTCGCCACCAACTGCGCATCCCCATGAATCTGGCTGATATGCCGATTGATATCCTCGGCCACCTGATGCTGTTCTTCCGCCGCCGTGGCGATCTGCGTGTTCATGTCGCGGATCACGTCCACCGACTCACGAATCAAGCCAAAACTCGCCCGCGCTTCGTTGATCGACACCACGGTGTCCTGCGACACCTCAAGGCTGGCGTGCATCTGCTTGCCCATCTGATGGGTGCGCCGCGCCAGATTGCCGAGCAACGCGTCGATCTCGCCAGTGGAGTCTGCGGTGCGTTTGGCCAGTGCGCGCACTTCATCGGCGACCACGGCAAAACCACGGCCTTGCTCCCCTGCCCGCGCCGCTTCGATCGCCGCGTTCAGTGCCAGCAGATTGGTCTGCTCGGCAATCGAGCGGATGGTGCCGAGGATCGACTGAATGTCGTTACTGTCCTGCTCCAATTGCTGCATCGACTCAGCGCTATGGCCAATCTCCTGACTCAGACGCCCGACGTTGTTCACCGCTGCGTCGATCTGCTGTTGCCCGGCGTGAGCCTGGCGCTGGCCGTTGTCGGCCGAATCTGCCGCTTGGCTGCACGAGCGCGCGACTTCGTTGGAGGTGGCGACCATTTCATGAAACGCCGTGGAAACCATGTCCACCGCCTCGCGTTGCCGTGAGGCGACGTCCGCCATTTCCGCCGAGACCTCGGTGGCGCTGGCGGAGCTGCTGTGAATCTGCCCGGCCGCCTGACCGATGCGCTGGATCAAGGTGCGGATCGCTTCGAGAAACTGGTTGAACCAGCCAGCCAGTTGCGCGGTTTCATCCTGCCCGCGCACATCCAGTCGCGCGGTCAGATCGCCTTCGCCCTGTGCAATGCCTTCCAGACCACTGGCCACGCCACGAATCGGCTTGACCATCAACCCGGCAAACCAGGCACCGGCCATGGCGAACAGTAGCGCGCACACCAAAGCGATGGCGCCGATGATCCACGTCAGCCGCGTGGCACCGGCCATGACTTCGCTAGCCTTGACCACACCGACGAAGCGCCAGCCCAGCGCCTCTGACGGCCAGACCAGCGCCATGTAGCGCTCGCCGGCCAGCTCCACTTCCACCAGACCTTTACCCGCCTCGGCGAGTTGTTTGTAGCCTTCGCCCAGGTCGGTGAGTTGCTTGAAGTTGTGCGCCGGGTCGCTCGGGTCGACCAACACCGTATTGTTGGCCTCCATCAGCATCAGATAACCGCTGTCGCCGAGGCGGATCTGCTTGACCAGATCAGTCAGTTGCTTGAGCGACACATCGATGTTCACAACGCCGGCGTTGCTGCCCAACTGATTGTTGAAGCTGCGCACGGTGCTCACCAACACCACATCATCCGCCGCCCAGTAATAGGCATCGGTGCGCAGCGTCTTGCCGGGACTGGCCATCGCGGTTTGGTACCAGGGCCGCGTGCGCGGATCGTAACTGGCCAGGTTCGGATCACCCGGCCAGAACAGATAACCGCCCTGCTCGGTGCCCAGCGAGAGATAGGTGTAAGCCGGATGGGCCTTGGCCAGTCCGGCGAACAGCGTGAACACTTGCTGATCCTGCGGCCCCATCGGGATCTGCGCGGCGTCACTGCTCAGGTAGCGTTTAAGGCTGCCATCAATTCCCTGCAATTGCGGATGCTCAGCCAGATAGGCAACGTTCTGGCTGATGCCTTCGAAGAACAGCTGCATGGCGTTCTCGACCTGACGCACCTCCCTCCCGGTGCTGTCGATGAAGTTGTCCCGCGCCCCATCGCGGACATTGAGGATGATCAGCACGGCCACCAGCAACACCGGCAGACTGGCGATCACCGCGAACGCCAGGGTCAGTTTTTGTTTGATGTTCATCTGTTGCGCCTTCCTTGTTCGAAGTGTCGGTCAGAAATATTTTGCGGATATTCCGTATTATGGTATACCAATATTCAATCAACCGACCAGCCGTCCTCGAAGGCGTGCTTGAATGGTGAGAAGACTTGCGAGCGTTCATCGCTCACGCCAGTGACACAGGCCCGCAAACGACCGGCCATCAACAAGAGATCCGAGGTAGCGTCATGAAATTTTCCCTGTTCGTACACATGGAGCGCTGGGACGAAAGCGTCAGCCACCGCCAACTGTTCGAAGACCTGACCGAACTGACCCTGATGGCCGAGGCCGGCGGTTTCAGTACCGTGTGGATCGGCGAACACCACGCCATGGAATACACCATCTCGCCGAGCCCGATGCCGCTGCTGGCCTACCTCGCGGCGAAAACCACGACCATTCATCTCGGCGCCGGCACCATCATCGCGCCGTTCTGGCACCCGTTGCGGGTGGCCGGTGAATGCGCCCTGCTCGACGTCATCAGCAACGGGCGCATGGAAGTCGGACTGGCGCGTGGCGCCTATCAAGTTGAGTTTGATCGCATGGCTGGCGGCATGCCCGCCTCATCCGGCGGCCAGGCACTGCGCGAGATGGTTCCGGTGGTCCGTGCCCTGTGGCAAGGCGACTACGCCCACGATGGCGACATCTGGAAATTCCCCACTTCGACCAGCGTGCCGAAGCCGATTCAAAAGCCCAATCCGCCAATGTGGATCGCCGCCCGCGACCCGGATTCGCACAACTTCGCCGTGGCCAACGGTTGCAATGTGATGGTTACGCCATTGATGAAGGGCGACGAGGAAGTCCTCGACCTGAAGAACAAATTCCAGACTGCCCTGGACAACAACCCGGACGTACCGCGCCCGCAACTGATGGTCCTGCGCCACACCCACGTGCACACCGCCGACGACCCGGACGGCTGGCAAGTCGGCGCCAAAGCGATCTCGCGTTTCTATCGCACGTTCGATGCCTGGTTCGGCAATAAGGCAACGCCGGTCAACGGCTTCCTCGACCCAAGCCCGGAAGAGAAGTTTGCCGGGCGTCCGGAGTTTGAACTGGAGAGCCTGCACAAGACCGCCATGATCGGCACGCCGGAAGAGATCATTCCGCGCATCAAGTATTACCAGGAACTGGGCGTGGATGAGTTCAGCTTCTGGTGCGACAACAGCTTGCCGCACGAAGAGAAAAAGAAGTCGCTGGAGTTGTTTATCAAGCATGTGGTGCCGGCGTTTCGCTAAGCACTTGGGATTCAGTGTTCGGTGAATGAAAAACGCCCCGATAGACTCGGGGCGTTTTTTTCAGGCCTGACTCCCTTATTCCCAACGAAATTCGGGGCAGATTTCGCAAGCCATTCCAACAGCCAGAAGACTATTGCGAACCTTCAAAACCTCTTGCGCCTGACCGACCATCAGCAGAGGGCGGTCCTGCTGGAGCAGGTTTCTTGCCACTAAAAAGTTGTCACCGGTCGCTGCAGCTACCGCTCTGACATGCGCCTGATCTCGATAGTCCCCACGACAGCGCAGCTCATACTGAGTCTCATCAATTTCTATAGTCGAAAAATGGCTGGTTACCACTGATGCGCCACACCGGACACACTGTACGCCCTGAGTGCGGCCAGCCTTGAAGGCAACCCGCTTTGCGCCACACTGCTCGCACGGCATCAGAATTTCCCTCCCACACGGCGGATCAGAATCAAACAGTTCAAAGGCGCTGGTTTGTTTTTAAATCCGCTACAGGTAATGGTGAAAAACGTTCAAGAAGCCCACTGATTTTTTTCGGGGGAACTCGCCATTTACGAAAAAGCGTGCCAGCTTCATGGCCAGTCGCTGCGACCCATGTGCCTGGCCGCAAGCTCAGACAGAACCGGGTTGTGCGCCTGAGACAGGAGTCGCAATTTGTCTTTGGCGTTGTCGGTCCCAGCAATCGACTGAAAATACCTGAACAATCCACCACAAACTCACCACCCGGAACAAACGACACTTTCGGCAGCAAACGCCTGCCTGCAGGAAGCTGGCCGTTCCGCTTTCGCCATTGATGCGCTAACGAATACCCGTAAGCCCCTCATAGTCACAGAAGAGTATTCTCTAAACGAGGTTCCCCTGCCCCATCAACTATGTCTGCCAGAAAGTCAGACAAACCCCATATTCATCGAGAAGATCATCAGCAATTTCAAACTGGAATACCTTCTCTGGGAAGGAATCTGATAACGCACGCCTCCAATATCTACTGATCTGCTCGGCAAACAAACGACAAAGACGATAATCTTCTTCCGACAGGCCAACCCTGAATATGGGTCGGCCCGGCGCATCTTCCCACTTTGAAAAAAACTGACTTATTGAAAAAACATTTCTGTATCGCTCAACGTCTCTACGCGATGTACTTTGTTCCATTACACCAGATTCAGACTCGACCAAACCCTTCAATTGAATTTTTTGCGAATCGTATTGCTGAGCGTCAGGCAGCCAGAAGACGTGGCCTTCCACCTCGATAAAATCAGGAGAGAGCACACCTACAACAGAAATCGCTTGCTCCAATGAAACCAAGTTCCCTACGTATGAAAAAAACTCCCCAGAGCCAACACCTGAAACAAACAGGTTCAACGACTCCTTGGATATATGACCCTGGTAAACCTTCATCAATTCAACTCCAGGTTATCAAGCAGCGGCTGAGAAAATTCCCCTCAAAGACCGATGTATTACTTCACTGTTTGAAAAGCATTCCGCTCGTAGATGAAAAGGCCCCGAGCAAGTCGGTTTTTTTTCAGTCGAAGTCGATTGAATCCAGGATCGCTTGCAGTTTCACCGGGTCGGCAGCACCGCCAAAAAAGTACTCGTTGCCTCCCGCATCCTTCAGATCGTCGTGAGTGCCCTTCCAGTAGAGGACGAAGAATTTTTCGTCCAGCAGGTCTTCCAGCGCACCGCCGTCTTCAAAGGTTGAGACACGGATATAGGGGCCGTAGAGCTCATCGATGTGAACCAGAATTCGCTGGCCGGTTTTTCTGTCGATCAATTTGCTGCTCCCGGATTTTCTAGTTCACGAACTGTACAGGAAGATCGCCGAAGCACCTCAGTGCGCCACACCAAGGCGCGTTGCGACTTCATCCGCCTGCAACTTTCGCCCATCCTCAGCCAGCAGTTCCAGCTTGCGAATCGGCTGACGATGCTGCGCATCGACCATCACCGAGCCCGACTCACCCGGCGCGTACATGAATTCCCCGCCCCACTGCGACAACGCAACGATCACCGTCTGCAAGGCCTTGCCGCGCTCAGTCAGCGCGTACTCCTTATAGGCGCCACCATCAGCGGCCGGCACCGTTTGCAGAATCCCCTGCTCAACCAGCGCCTTGAGCCGAGCGCTGAGGATGTTTTTCGCGATATCGAGGCTCTTCTGAAAATCGCTGAAGCGGCGAATGCCTTCCAGCGCATCGCGAATGATCAACAGCGACCACCAGTCACCGATCAGGTCGAGTGTCCGGGCGACCGGGCAGGCGTTGCCTTGCAGGCTTTTGCGCTTCACGTAAATGTTCTCCAGCAGATCGGTGGGCGGCCTTGTGGCTCAGGGTTGCATCATACAACCCTCAGTGCTGCAACCCAGCACCTGCGTACAAGTGGCAAACGGACTTTGCGCGGATAGTAAACATGGCCAATTCGGCATCGACACGTCCCTCCCCCGACCCAAGGAGTTTGCATGAGCACATTCACCACTCAAGACGGCACCGAGATCTATTTCAAGGATTGGGGCAGCGGCAAGCCCGTGCTGTTCAGCCACGGCTGGCCGCTGGATGCCGACATGTGGGAATACCAGATGGAATACCTGAGCAGTCGCGGCTACCGCACCATTGCGTTCGACCGCCGTGGTTTCGGCCGTTCCGATCAACCGTGGACCGGCTACGACTACGACACGTTTGCCGATGACATCGCGCAACTGATCAACCATCTGGATCTGCGCGACGTCACCCTGGTCGGTTTTTCCATGGGCGGTGGCGATGTCAGCCGCTACATCGCCCGGCATGGCAGCGAGCGTGTCGCCGGGTTGGTATTGCTGGGTGCGGTCACGCCAGTGTTCGGCAAGAAAGCCGACTTCCCGCAAGGCGTCGACACGTCGGTGTTCGACGGCATCAAGGCCGGCCTGCTGCAGGATCGTGCGCAGTTCATCGCGGATTTCGCCGCGCCCTTCTATGGCACCAATCAGGGCCAGAAAGTCTCCGACGGCGTCCTCACGCAAACCCTGAACATCGCGCTGCTGGCCTCACTCAAAGGCACCGTCGACTGCGTGACGGCATTCTCGGAAACCGACTTCCGCGCCGACATGGCCAAGATCGATGTACCGACGCTGGTGATCCATGGCGACGGCGATCAGATCGTGCCGTTCGAAACCACCGGCAAACTGGCCGCCGCTTCGATCAAGGACGCCGAACTGAAGGTCTACGCCGGCGCGCCGCACGGGTTTGCGGTGACGCACGCACAAGCATTGAATGAAGACCTGCTGGCGTTTCTCCAGCGTTAAGATGCAGCAGAGATTGGCAACTCTCGCTGAACACCTGACGGTCTGATTCAACGCGACGTCAATGCCGCCAGGCTCAACGCGTTGCCTAGCGCCGCGCCGCTGGCGGTGTTGTCGAAGATGCACCACGTCGCGGCGCCCTCGGCCGCCGCGATTTGTACGGCTTGTGCGTATCGTTGCAGAAACGCTGAATCGTAGCGGCTGTGGTAAATGCGCGGTGAGCCATGCAAGCGCCAATATCTGACGCCCGCCCAACCTCTTGGCGTAGCGTCACTGCTGAGGCGCGACGGATCGACTGCTGCCTGGGCAATCCGGTAATCGAGCAACAACCGCTCGGCCTCGCACCACGATTGATGCCGGGGTTCCAGCACCACGGCCCCGCCGAACCGCTCCCGCAAAGCCATGAAAAATGCCTCGGCGATGGCGGCATCAAACGCCAGCGAAGGCGGCAACTGCACCAATAAACAACCGAGGCGATCGCCCAGTCCGCCGCACTGTTCGAGGAATTCATCGAGTGCTGCTGCGCTACCTGCCAGGCGCAATTCATGGCTGATGAGCTTGGGTATCTTCACTGAAAAAGCAAACCCGTCCGGCACTGGGTCTGCCCAACGCTCATAGGTCTGGCGACGATGCGGACGGTAGAACGAGCTGTTGATTTCCACGCTATTGAGACGTGCGGCATAGCGCTGCAAGTGCGTACCCTCAGCGGGAAATTCCGGCCAATATTCGCGCCCGAGACTCCATCCCGCACAACCCACAAAAATCATCACACCTCCATTCCCCCGTACTGGAGCTGCCGAAGGCTGCGATCTTTTGATCTTTATCTTAAAAACAAAGATCAAAAGATCGCAGCCTTCGGCAGCTCCTACAGGGGATTTAGCCGGTCATTTTTTGCCGGGCAGGACCGAGCTGAGCACTTGTTTGGCAGTTTGCAGGATGACGCCCGCCTCGTCAGGGTCGCCCTTGAGCAAGGTCGTGGCGAACTTCTTCGCCTGTTCAAGCTTGATATGCGGCGGCAGTGGCGGCACGTTCGGGTCGGTCTTGAACTCGATCAGCACCGGTACATCCGATGCCAGCGCCTGCTCCCACGCAGCGGCGACGTCTTCTTCGCGATCGACAAAAATGCCTTTGAGGCCAATGGAAATCGCGAACAAGTGATACGGCACATCGGGAATACTCTGCGACGCTTCGAACTTCGGATCCCCCTCCATCACCCGCTGCTCCCAGGTCACCTGATTGAGATCTTCGTTGTTGAACACCGCACAGATCCATTGGGGACTCGCCCACTGTCGCCAGTACTTGGCGACCGTGATCAGCTCGGCCATGTTGTTCATCTGCATCGCGCCGTCACCCACCAGAGCAATCACTGAGCGCTCGGGATGGGCGAACTTGGCGGCAATCGCATAGGGCACCGCAGCGCCCATCGACGCCAGGCCACCGGACAACGAACATTGCATGCCCCGCCGGATCTTCAGATCCCGTGCATACCAGTTGGCGCAGGAGCCAGAGTCGCTGGTGATGATCGCTTGATCGGGCAGGCGCGGAGACAGTTCGTACACCACCCGCTGCGGGTTGATCGGACTGGCTTTGGCCATCGCGCGTTTTTCCAGGGTTTTCTCCCAACTGCCGCGCCAGCTTTCGACTTTCTTGCGCCATTTGCTTGAGGTCTTTTGTTCCAGCAATGGCAACAGCGCGGCGAGGGTTTCGGCGGCATCGCCGACCAGATTGACCTCCATCGGATAACGCAAGCTGAGCATGTCCGGCTGCAAGTCGATCTGCACGCCGCGAGCCTGGCCTTCCTTGGGCAGAAATTCGGAATAGGGGAAACCCGAGCCGACCATCAACAAGGTGTCGCACTCAGCCATCAGTTTGTAGCTGGGCTCGGTACCAAGCAGGCCGATGCTGCCGGTGACCCACGGCAGATCGTCCGGCAACGCAGCTTTACCCAGCAAAGCCTTGGCCACCCCGGCGCCGAGTTTTTCCGCCACCGCAATCACTTCATCGGTCGCCTGCAACGCACCGGCACCGACCAGAATCGCGACCTTGTCGCCGGCATTCAACACCTGCGCTGCGCGCTGCAGATCCACGTCGTAAGGCAGAACTTTCGGCTTGCTATAGCCTATCCCGGAATGTGCGGTGCCGTGCGCCCGGGCCGGTGCTTCATAGGGCAGATCCTGCAAGTCATTGGGCAGGATGATTGCCGTGACACGTCGCTCGCCAATGGCCGTGCGCACGGCGCGGTCAAGCAGATGGCGGACTTGCGCAGGCGCCGACGCCTGCTGCACGAATGCGCCAGCGACATCCTTGAACATCGATAGCAGATCAAGTTCTTGCTGATAGTGACTGCCGAGCGCGGTACGCGCCTGCTGGCCGACAATTGCCAGCACCGGCATGTGATCCATCCGCGCGTCGTAGAGCCCGGTGATCAGGTGCGAGGCGCCGGGGCCGGAAGTGGCGATGCACACACCCAGCTCACCAGTGAACTTGGCATGCGCCGAGGCCATGAACGCCGCCATTTCTTCATGCCGCGCCTGAACAAATTCGATTTTTCCCTGGGCCCGGCTGAGCGCGCCGAAGACGCCATTGATGCCGTCGCCCGGATATCCAAAAATCCGCGTGACACCCCATTGGCTGAGCCGCTCAACCAGAAAATCTCCCACTGTCGTCGTCATTTCGATCCTCGCTTGTCACCGGTGCATGGAGCCTTCGCCCACGTAATACCCGTCGGCAGATGTAAGGGTCTGGACAGTCGGGCCGGCGACGAAGTTTCGATTGATTTGCACCGGTTCAGGTCGCAGGCTTTCTGCTCGTTGGCGCGTATCCACCGCAGTAGCACGCCGATATCTGCCGTGAGAGACCGAGCCACGAGCAACAGCAACGTATCGATCATCCGCCGTTTCCCGAGCAGGATCCGGTAAGGATCGCAAGGTGCGCTGGTGCAATATTGGCTCGAGCAACACTAATGGTGCGGATGCACCGTCAACGCCACCAGTTTGATCACGATGGGCCGCACGACGAGGATGCACAGGAACGCCACCGGCATCGCCAGTTTGTAGGCGTGCAACGCATTATTGAGGTATTCGTTATCAATCCCGGAGTTGGCGGCGGTGATCACCAGCGACATCAGAAACGCCATGATCGTTGCCATGTACAACGCAAATACGTACGGGGTGGCGCGCGACGAAAGCCTGCGACGCCTCGGATAAACGGCGTCGGAACGAGTGCTTTGATTCATATGGGTGTTCCATCCATTGGCAGGGAGCCGGCACCTTAGCAAAGGCGTTTCCCCGCAACTAGACGGCCAATCGCAGGTACTTTATAAAGCACAACTTACGAATCAATCCTCTGTGCGGGCCATGGATGAATCTGTTAGCGGCGATTGCCAGTTTTATCAAAGTGGTCGAATCGGGTTCCATCGTCAGCGCTGCCAAGGCATTGGGTGTCAGCGCGGCAGCGGTGAGCCAGACCCTCAATCGACTGGAAGCACATCTCGGCGTGCGTTTGCTGCAACGCACCACGCGCAGCATGGCGCTGACCGAAAACGGCGCGGTGTACTACGACAGGGTCAAGCGTATCGCCGCCGATCTGGAGTCGGCGCGAAGCTTGATCAGCAGCCACGAAACCGAACTGCAAGGTCGCCTGAGCATCGCCTCGACCTCAGCGTTCGGCCGGCATGTGCTGGCGCCGCTGCTCGCGGGTTTCGCCGCGCTGCATCCGCGCCTGATCGTTGAACTGTCGACCACCAATGGCAAGATCAGCCACATCCAGAACGGCATCGATCTGAGCCTGCGGATCAAGCCGCAACTGGAGGACGGCATCGTTGCGCGCAAGATCGTCTCCCTGCCTTTCATCATGTGCGCCTCGCCTGCCTATTTGCAGCGCGCCGGTTGGCCGCAATCATCGGACGATCTGCGACATCACGCTTGCCTGGCGTTCCGTTATCCGCTGGATGGGCGATTTCTGCGCTGGAGCTTTATCCGCGACGGAGAACGTTACGATGCCGACATCAAGGCAACTGCGATCAGCGATGACATCGACGCGCTGGCGCTGATGGCAGCCAACGGTGCAGGCATTACCCGGCTGGCAGAATTCGTCGCGGCGCCCTTTATCGAGAGTGGTCGACTGGTGCCGCTGTTTGAACATCAGCACAGCGCGGTTGTTGAACCGATGGAAATTTACGCCTGCGTACAGGAACGCACGGCGATGACGCCAAAGGTTCGGGCATTTGTCGATTATCTGACTGGGCACCTGCAGACACGTTGGCCGATGAGCGCTGAGTCGGCCGACGCCAGCACAGATTGCCGGTAACCCCACCGGCCTCATCGCGAGCAGGCTCACTCCTACACTGTCCAACGGCGGTGCCCATGCTCCGGCAACCCAAAAATCCCTGTAGGAGTGAGCCTGCTCGCGATGGGGCCGGCACATCCAGCACTCATCTCGCCTGCTCGCCAGCGAAGGGGCCAGAGCATGAGCCTTCAGGGCAATCTGCTTAACTGAATCGTTGCAAACTCTTCAGCACAGGAGCTCGGCAATGAAACCCGCAAAATCGCTCAGCCTATTGATGCTTGCAGCAAGCCTGTCCGGCTGCGCCACTTCCGCAAGCCCCGGCGCGAACGTGACGCTCACCGCCACCCGCCAGAACAGCGGGCAGATCGGCAACGTCACCCTCGCTGACTGGGGCGGCAAGCAAACCGGCTTCAGTTTCTTCATCAGCGGCGCACCGAATGGCGCCTCGCTGCCCCTGCGCCTGTATGCCTTCGTCAATCAAGGCAGTTGCGCACAACCGGGGCCGGTGGCCTACGCGATGAACGATAAAGTCAGCACTGAACGCCAGCCCGTGCGCGGCTGGGCATTTTCCAGAAGTGCGCCGGTAGCATTGTCGACATTGCTTGCCGGCGAATATTCGGTAGTCGTACGCACCGCCGCAACCGATGGCAACGTGGATATTTTTTGTGGGGATATCGGTCACGCAAACAGCACGAAGTAAGCCTGGCACGGGCGCTGAATTTTCCTTAGGGTGTCTGTCTATTCTCAGCCAGCCAACGATGAGGTCAGTTACATGAGCAAAGCGCCCTACGTTCCGCCCAAGGTCTGGAAAAACGACGCACCGTCCGGCGGCCAGTTCGCCAGCATCAACCGCCCGACTGCGGGGCCAACGCATGAAAAAACCCTGCCGGTCGGCAAGCACCCGTTGCAGCTTTATTCGCTGGCCACACCGAATGGCGTGAAGGTCACCATTATGCTCGAAGAGTTGCTCGCGCTCGGTCACAGCGGTGCCGAATACGATGCCTGGCTGATCCGCATCAACGAAGGCGATCAGTTCTCCAGCGGCTTCGTCGGGATCAATCCGAATTCGAAGATTCCGGCATTGCTCGATCGCAGCGTCGAGCCACCGATCCGCGTCTTCGAGTCCGGTTCGATCCTGCTGTATCTGGCGGAAAAATTCGGCGCCTTGCTGCCCAGGGATTTGCCCGGACGCACCGAAACCATGAACTGGTTGTTCTGGCAAATGGGCGCGGCGCCTTATCTGGGCGGCGGCTTCGGACATTTTTATGCCTACGCGCCGGAGAAGCTTGAGTATCCGATCAACCGCTTCACCATGGAGACCAAGCGTCAGCTGGATGTGCTAGATCGGCGTCTCGGCGAAAGCGCTTATCTGGCGGGCGACAGCTACACCATCGCCGATATCGCGGTGTGGTCGTGGTATGGCCAACTGGTACGCAACACGGTGTATTCGGCGGCGGAATTTCTCTCCGCGCAGGAATACACCCATGTCCAACGCTGGGCCGAAAACATCGCCCAGCGGCCTGCGGTCGTTCGCGGCATGCGCGTCAACCGCACGTGGGGCGATGAAGAGAGTCAGGTTGCCGAGCGCCACCAGGCTGCAGATCTGGACTGAATCATCCCTTCGGTAGCGGTGTCGATCGAGAATCACAGGATCGACACCGCTGCGCACTGTTCGCCCCCCCACGCCCCCGCCTCTACACCCCGCGAATTCTCTGGCTTCACTCGCCAAAATCGTCCTGATTGAAGCGTGCGAGCCAGCTCGCCAAATGTGAAAAATTTGTTAACTATCTGACTCGTATATCTTTCTTCGTGCGAATCAATCTGACATGCTAATACGAATACTTCTTAGATGCGCCCGCATCAGATTCGTTTTGGTACTCCTTGGGGAAGCAGATTGATGTCGTTTCAGACCATTCACCGCCGTTCGAACCTTTCGCCTAACCTGCTGGCAATTGCCATCTGCATGGCGGGCATCACAAGCGTTTCTGCAGATGAAAAACCCCAGGCCGCGCCTGAAAAAGCCGATGCGCCGACCACTCTGGAACTGGGCGCCACCGAAATCGGCGCGACGCAGATGAGCAGTACCACTGAGGGCTCGGACTCCTACACCACCGGCCCGATGCAGACTGCGACCAAGCTGTCGCTGACCATGCGCGAAACGCCGCAAGCGGTGACGGTGATCACCCGGCAGCGCATGGACGACCAGAACATGACCAGCATCAACGATGTGGTGAAGGCCACGCCGGGGTTGTTCCTCAGTCAGTCCAGCGGCCCTGGCCGGCAGACCTACAGCGCTCGCGGCTTCGACATCGACAACATCATGTACGACGGTCTGCCGAGTTCTTATTCGCCATTCTCGATGGCGGTGCAACCGAACCTGGCAATGTTCGACCGGGTCGAAATCGTCCGCGGTGCGACCGGCCTCGTCACTGGTGCCGGCAACCCTTCGGCGGCGATCAACCTGGTGCGCAAACGCCCGACGGCCGACCAACGAGTGACCCTCACTGGCGCCGCCGGCAGCTGGGATGATTACCGTGGCGAGATCGACGCCTCAAGCAAGCTGAATGAAAGCGGCACCTTGCGTGGCCGGGTGGTGAGTTCCTATCAGGGCGCCGACAGCTTCCGCGATAAAGAGCAGAACGATCACGGTCTGTTCTATGCCATCGGCGAAGCTGACCTGAGCGAAAGCACCACGGCGACCCTGGGCTTTTCCCGTCAAAACGAACAGACCAACTATTTCTGGGGCGGCTTGCCAATCGGCACCGACGGCCACCACCTCGACCTGCCCCGCTCCACCTACCCGGGCACCGATTGGGAAAACAGGAAGCTGCAGATCGACACCGTCTTCGGTGAAGTCGAGCACCGCTTCGACAATGACTGGAAACTCCACCTCGCCGGCTCGTCCTCAACGCTCAACGGCGAGTTCTCCGGCACCTACCTGTCACGTTACGCAGGCCCATTGGAGACCACTGCCTATCAGTCGCACCACACCGACAAGCAAACGGCCCTCGACGCTTTTGCCAGCGGCCCGTTCGAAGCCTTCGGCCGTACTCACGAACTGGTCGTGGGTGCCAGCAACCGCGCCTACGATGCGACCTCCAAGGAATACGCCCCCTACACCACGGCCTGGCCGATCGGTGCACCAAAACCCGATTTCGTGCGTGACAGCAAAACCCGCACGGTGACCACGCAGGATGCGGTGTACCTGACCACCCGCCTGAGCCTGGCCGACCCGCTGACGCTGATCCTCGGCGGCCGTCTGGACTGGTACGACTACGATGACCGCACCGGTGACGGCGACTACAAAGTCACCCGCAACCTGACGCGCTATTCGGGCCTGATCTACAAGCTCGACGATCACCACTCGCTGTACGCCAGCTACACCGACATTTTCACCCCGCAAACCCAGCAGGATCTCTCCGGTAAACAGCTTGACCCGATCGTCGGCGAAAACTATGAGGTGGGCATCAAGGGCGAGTACTTCAACGGCGCACTGAACGCCAGCCTGGCGGTGTTCCAGATCGACCAGACCAACCGTGCGACCCTCGCCGAAAGTCAGCTGGGTTGCCCGGTCATGACCTGCTACCAGGGCTCCGGCAAAGTCCGCAGCCAAGGCCTCGATGTCGAACTGCAAGGCGCACTGACCGAGAACTGGCAAGTCGGCGCCGGTTACACCTACACCCGCGCGCACTACATCAAGGACGAAAACCCGGACAACAATAACCAGCGCTTCGACACCGATACGCCCGAGCATTTGTTCAAGGTCTCGACCATGTATCGCCTGCAAGGTCCGCTGGAGAAATTCCGCGTCGGCGGCAACGTCTATTGGCAGAGCCGCATGTACAACGATGTACCGCTCACCGTCGGCAGCTATCGCCTCGAACAGGGCAGCTACGCGGTGACGGACCTGATGGCCGGTTATGAAGT
This sequence comes from Pseudomonas sp. MYb2, assembly GCF_002979955.1. Classification (NCBI taxonomy): domain Bacteria; kingdom Pseudomonadati; phylum Pseudomonadota; class Gammaproteobacteria; order Pseudomonadales; family Pseudomonadaceae; genus Pseudomonas; species Pseudomonas sp. MYb2. Next base: position 354,384 of record NZ_PCQC01000002.1, on the reverse strand, counting down.
CAACAAGCACCTGGATCTGCAGGTCAACGCCAACAACATCTTTGACCGCGTCTACTATTCCTCCATCGGCTACAACACCACGTGGGGCTCCACCGACAACTACGGTAACCCGCGCAGCTACATGCTGACGGCCAAGTACAAGTTCTAAAAAAAACGCGGTAAACGCTTGAGCACGAGGGGCGCCGGGAAAAACCACGGCGCCCCTCGTCGTTTTCGGCCAGCCGATTAGTCATGGCCGGCGATAACGGATAGTCTCTGAGCGAATTCATTGCCAAGCGCCGCCTCATGAACAATCCGGAATTTGTCCCAGATATCGAAGCCATCAGCAGGATTGATGCGGTGCCGGTGATTCTGAGCATGGTCAAACACCTCACCGGCATGCGCTTCGCGGCGGTGGCAAGGGTGACTGACCGCCACTGGGTCGCCTGCGCCGTCGACGACTCGATCGACTTCGGTCTCAGGCCCGGTGGCGAACTGGTGCTTGAATCGACCATCTGTCACGAAATCCGCCAACACCAGCAACCGGTGATTTTCGGCCACGCCAGTACGCACCCGATCTTTTCCCGTCATCACACGCCAAAGACCTACGGCCTGGAAAGCTACATTTCCATCCCGATCGTCAAAGCCAATGGCGATTTTTTCGGCACGCTCTGCGCCATCGATTCCGTACCGGCGAACCTTGATGAACCGGCGATCGCCAAGACCCTCACGCTGTTCGCCCAGTTGATCGCCATGAGCCTGGACACGCAAAGCCATCTGGAGGCCACCAAAGTCGAGTTGGCCAGCGCCAATGAACTCGGGCGTCTGCGCGAGCAATTCATCGCGGTACTCGGGCATGACCTGCGCACACCGCTGAGCGCGATTCGCATGAGCGCCGACCTGCTGCAAACCAAAACCGAAGACAAGCGCTCACTCAATCTGTTGTCGGCCATCCGCAACAGCTCGATGCGCATGGGCGTGCTGATCGAGAACATCCTCGACTTTGCCCGTGGCCGTCTGGGTGGCGGGATTCCGGTCCAGCGCAAACTGGTGGATGACTTGCAACGGACATTGCTGCTGACCCTGGAAGAGGTCCAGGCTTCGCACCCGCGCGCGACCTTCATTCATGAATTGAACGTACCGGCGGGGGTCTATTGCGATGCCCTGCGCATCAGCCAGTTGCTCTCCAACCTGCTCGGCAACGCGGTCACTCACGGCTCGACCAGCGCGCCGATCATCCTCAAGGCGTGTGCCGAGGGCGATGAAATCGTCATCTCGGTGAGCAATCAGGGCACGCCGATTCCGGCGCCATTGATGCCAATGCTGTTCGAACCGTTCTCCCGATCCGAAGCCGGTCAGCGCGGTGAAGGTCTTGGGCTGGGCCTGTACATCGCCGCGCAGATTACCGCCGCACACAACGGCACGTTGCAGGTGACATCCCATGCCGAGTCGGGAACCTGCTTTGTTGCAAGATTCCCGGCGCAATTCAAGTGGGCTTGATCCAGGGCCCTGCGTTTATGCCGTCTGCCGGCGCATGGTCAGGATCGCGGCAACCAGGGTGAAGGTCAGAATCGAGTGAGAATCCATTTTCAGTGCTCGTGATAAATGAGGTGAGGCATATTACAGCAGCCCGTTCCTGCAATGGGTCTTGCCTGTTCTCAGTGAAAAAATTGCAAAAAAAACCCCGCGACCGAATGAAGGCGCGGGGCAAAAAATTGGTTGGTTGCGGCCAACCAAAGGAGCTCTGTTACATACGTGTACGGGAGGAAATCAGATGCAGTCCTGCGCGGCGCGCTCAAAACTCGAAGGCAGGTAGTTCGAGGCCAGCAAGTGGCGCTCGTAGAGGAACACCTTGCCGCCCGTGCCAGCCTTGTAGGCTTCCAGTATGTTGTCCGCCGAAATCTTGCTCGGCACCACGATCCGGTAGCTGCGCTGGGTCTGCGAAACCGTCGGGTTCAGCGCACTGCCCTGCAGTTTCGGCACAACGCAATCGGCGTATTGCGCAGGGGTCTTGCTGGTCTGCAAGGTCAGGGTCGGGTTGTTCGGCGCAGAGGCGCAACCGGCGAGCAACAAGGAAGCAAAAGCCATGGCAGGCACAAAAGGACGCATCGGTGTAATCCTGAAAATAAAGGTTCGGTTCTACCGACAACGGTTCAGCCTCACGGAGCCGCCGTTGCCATTTATGTTTTAAGTGTTCAGCTCGACGCCACCAAGGCCCTGAGCGACACATCGAATTGCTTCAATGCGCTGAGTTGCAGGTCACGCTGTCTGTCGATCTGCGCGGCGATTTGCGGCGCTGCCTGGTCATGCACCCAGACCGAAGGCAATTGTTTCTCGACAGCGCCTTCGGCCTTGCCGATGTATTGCAAGTCGGCGTCGTAGAAGCGTGCGCTGAACCGCGCTTCGACCAGGCTGTTGCGTTGCGTCAGCAAGCGATTGAAGGTGTCGAGCTTGACCACGATGTCCGGATGCGCCTGAATCAGCGCATCGAGATTGTCGTAGACGGTCACCGACAGAAACTGTTGCTGCAACGAACTCATCAACCAGTCGATGGCCAGTTCCGGATCGGAGCTGGCAACGAACGCCTGGCGAATCCGTGTATCGAGCGCATCTTTTGCGCCGTTCAGCGCCATGTCGTGGTAGCGCTCAAGGTATTGCAGGTTTTCCAGAGTATTCTCGCTGAACAGCACACCCACGGTCTGCGAATGCTGCAACGCCGCGCTGCTGCCGGCGATGGCCTGAAGATGACAAGACCCGGCGTTGCCCGCGTAGGCCGGTGCAGTGGCAATCGCGCCGGCCATCAACAGGGCGACCAGAGCCAGTCGGGTCAAAGTCTTCATCGCGCAAATTCCTTGAGCTGCGTGTTCGATGGCGCCGATTTTCCGCTGATTGCCGACAAAGCAGAACTTGCGTTTAGTGATGGTCACTATTACTTCTAGCAATAGTTGCGCGCCGAGCAGACTGCTACACACTCACTACAAGTAGAAAAAGATCAATGAGGATCCCGCTTTGAGAACGTTTGACCTGATCCGCGACGCCGTTCTGCCCGATTTTCGCGAGCGAGTGGCCGAATACCTCGTCCACTATGAAACCGTCTTGCTGGACAAAAACATCTCCGATCCGCAGTTGATCCAGGACACCGCCAATCAACTGCGCGGTTACTTGCGCGGCCTCAATACCACGCGGGTATTGGGCATGGCGTACTGGGAGGAGCTGGATCGTCGAGTGGTCGATACCTGGCTCGCGCAGGCGCAACGTTCGATTTGACTCGCCAACGCCAAGCTCGACTGGACAGCAATGCTTGCCACCATGGCGCCGCTGCTTGAATTCTGCGTCCGGCACCAGACTCTGCCGGCGGTCGAGATGTTGCTCACGCGCCAGGTCAACGAGTCAGTCGAGCATTTGCACCGCGGCAAGGCGCGCCGCCGCGTGGTGCTCGACGCCAGTCGGTAACCGTTCGGCGCGACGGCCGCTGCCGCTCGCGCCAGCCTCCTGCCAAAACCGCCCCAAACGCTTACAATCGCCAGTCTTGCCGCCCCACAGACAGGCCCCAGAAGAAATGCCGCTCGACCCGCCTACGATGTTGACCCTTTCGATCGCGCTCGCGGCCGCTGCCGCGCTGTACCTGGCCGTCGAGTGGCGCAGCATTCGTGAACCTTCGCTGCTGTTCTGGAGCGCCGGGTTCGCCACGATCACCGTGGGTTCCACCCTCGCCCTGCTGCGCAGCAACGGCTTTCTGCTGATCGGAATCTGGTTCGCCAACGGCCTGCTGGTCACCGCACATTTTCTGTTCCTGCTCGGTGTCGCACGTTTCACCCAGACGCGGTTGTCGCGTGCCTGGTTCCTGATTTTCGTGCTTTGGCTGGGGCTGTTGCTGCTGCCGGACGGACCGCAGTGGTCGAAGGTCATGCTGGTGGCCAACTCGCTGCTGGTCGCGGCGGCAACGCTCAAAGGCAGCTTTCTGCTGCGTCCGCACGGCAAGTCGTTGAGCGTCGGCGCGGTGCAGTTGCGTTATGTGCTGCTGATCCACGGCATGTTCTACGTCGCCAAGGCGGCGACCGTGGTGATTCCCGGCACGCTGATCGATCTGGCCGCGTTCAGGGGCGAAATCATCCAGATTTCTCTGGTTGAGGGCGCGATGGCAATCATGTTGATTGCACTGTCGATGACCGGCACCGAACGCTACCGCCGGGAAAAGCAAATCGCCCGCCTCGCCGAGCGGGACCCGCTGACCGCCCTGTACAACCGCCGCGCCCTCGAAAAACGCGCCCCACACCTGCTCGCCGACGTTTCGCCAGAACGCCGCGGCGCTCTGTTGTTGATCGATATCGACAACTTCAAACTGGTCAACGACCTCTATGGCCATTCCGCCGGCGATCGATTGCTCATTGCCCTGAGCGAGATCGTTCGTTCGCTGCTGCCACGCAATGCCTTGACCGCGCGCCTGGGTGGCGACGAGTTCGTCATGTTGCTGAGCAACGTCTCCACTGAGCGCATCGTCGAACTGGGCAACGCCCTGCGCGAGCAGTTTCTCGCGACCGCCTCACAGACTTTCCCCACGCCCGTCGCCGTGACACTGAGCATCGGCGCCAGCCTGTTCGACACACCGCCGGCCAGCCTCACAGCGCTGATCGAACAAGGCGACGCCGCGCTTTATGAGTCCAAACGCGGTGGGCGCAACCGCATACGCCTGAACGGGCTTACTACTCCAGGATGACCCATCGCATGTCCAGCCCCGAAACCTCCCTGCAAGACATCGCCGCCCCGGAAGGCGTTTGCTACGGCTGCGGCGGCAGCAATCCGCAGGGTTTGCACATCAAGAGTCACTGGCATGCAGATGGCGTGCATGTTGTCGCCGAACATTTGCCCGACGCCCAATACTGTGGCTGGCCGCAACTGGTCTACGGCGGCCTGATCGCGATGCTGGTCGACTGCCACTCCAACTGGACCGCCATGGCCTATCACTACCGCAACGAACAACGCGAAGCCGGCAGCCTGCCGCGCATCGACTGCGTCACCGGCAACCTCGGTATCAAGTTCATCAAACCCACCCCCATGGGCGTGACACTGACGCTGCGGGCGAAGGTCGAAGGCGCAGTCGGGCGCAAGAGCCGGGTGATCTGCGAGGTCTATGCCGGCGAGGTGCTCACTGCGATTGGCGATTCGGTATTTGTCCGGGTCGATACCGGGCAACTGGCAGCGGCGGCCCACGGAGAGGGATGATCGCTGCTCAGTGAAAATATCTCGAACTCCCGCCCGACCACCGTATCCAACGTACAGGTCACTGGAGGTTGAGAAAAATGAACAACACTGACGACACCCGCCCCGCAACACCGGCCGTCGACACTTCCGGCAAACCGGTCAATGTGGTGCAACGCGATCTGGCGGACACGGATACAGATACCAAAGCCGTGGACGAGGTGATCACCCCCACCACGAACCGAACCAAAGAGCAGGATGCCGAAACACTGCAGCGCAAGATTGACGAGATCGAGCGCAAGGTTGCCGATGGCAATTAGCTCGCAGTCAGCTATCGATTCAGTAGCTACAGCGACAAAGCGTGCCCGTCGATGAAAAAACGTTCATCACGTGTTTTTTTGACGTTTTTTTATCAAACCGCTTCGTAGAGTGGCTGAATCGACCCAACAGGTAGCGCTCTATGTATACGACCCGACCCGAGGAAACGGACGCAACCGTCCTCGACCAGGCCGCTCATTGGTGCATGCGGCTGCACGACGACAATTGCCGCGCCGACGAGCGACTGGCATTTCAACAGTGGGTGCAAGCGGATCCGCGCCATGCCTTCGAGTACGCGAAAATGCTTGAGATCTGGGATCTCAGCGAACATTTGCCGGCTCAGCCGATGACTGCGAAAACCTTGCTGACCGGCCACTTGTCCGGGCAAATCGAGACGCGAAAGACCTAGGCGCTGTAGCACAACACGGCGCAATCAAATCGGCCCCTGAGTCATCACGCGCGTCTCGATGATGTTCTGCAGCGAAAATCGCCGCGATCAAAGTCGTCCTGGCTTTGTTGCCTGACGGTGGAAAGTATCTGACTCGCGTGATGTCATTCCTTCCCTTCCAGAGGCCTGAAGCCCCGTATTCAAAGGCTTCAACCCATCTGCATCAGAATTTTATCTTCATATCCCAGCTTAATAATATTTTACCGACACCCCCCCCTCTCCCTAGTCTGACCTCAAGCAAAACGGACAAGCCTGACAGCGCCCGAATCCAACTGCCTTGCTAGGAAGGATGTAGAGATGACCACTGAAATAATAACAACAGACACGCTGATCGTCGGTGCCGGCCAAGCGGGCGTGGCGATGAGCGAGCACCTGAGCAAACTCGGGGTGCCGCACATCGTACTGGAGCGCGACCGTATCGCCGAACGCTGGCGCACCGGACGTTGGGACTCGCTGGTCGCCAACGGTCCGGCATGGCACGACCGCTTTCCGGGGCTGGAATTCGATGACATCGACCCTGACGGCTTCGCCCCGAAAGAACGCGTGGCCGACTACTTCGAAGCCTATGCGAAGAAATTCAACGCGCCGATTCGTACCGGTGTCGAGGTCAAAAGCGTGGTGCGCAATGTCGGGCGTCCGGGTTTCACCGTCCAGACTTCTGAAGGCGTGATCGAAGCCAGTCGCGTAGTCGCCGCCACCGGCCCGTTCCAGAAACCGGTGATCCCGGCCATTGCCCCGCAAGACGAACGCCTGCTGCAGATCCACTCCGCTAACTATCGCAACCCGCAGCAACTGCCGGAAGGCTCGGTGCTGGTGGTCGGTGCCGGTTCTTCCGGCGTACAGATCGCCGATGAACTGCAACGCTCCGGCAAGCGCGTTTACCTGTCGGTCGGCGCTCACGACCGCCCGCCTCGCGCTTACCGCAACCGTGATTTCTGCTGGTGGCTGGGCGTGCTCGGCGAGTGGGACCAGGCGGCGATGAAACCGGGGCGTGAGCACGTGACCATCGCGGTCAGTGGCGCCCATGGCGGGCGCACTATCGACTTCCGGGGTCTGGCCCATCGCGGCATGACGCTGGTTGGCGTCACCGAGTCGTTCAATAACGGCGTGGTGACCTTCAAGCAGGATCTGGTCGGCAACCTCAATCGCGGTGACGAAAACTATCTGGCGCTGCTCGATGCCGCCGACGCCTACATCGAGCGCAACGGCCTCGACCTGCCGGAAGAACCGGAGGCCCGCGAAACGTATCCAGAGCCTGAGTGCGTGAAAAACCCACTGGCCGATTTGAATCTGACCGAGGCTGGCATCACCTCGATCATCTGGGCCACCGGGTTTGCCGTGGATTACTCCTGGCTGCAAGTCGCCGCGTTCGATGACAAGGGCAAGCCTGTGCATCAGCGCGGAGTGTCGAGCGAGCCGGGTGTGTATTTCCTTGGTTTGCCGTGGCAGTCGCGCCGGGGTTCGTCGTTCATCTGGGGCGTGTGGCACGACGCCAAGCACGTCGCCGATCACATTGCCACCCAGCGCAAGTATCTGGACTACCGCGATGCCGAGCAGCGTGAAGCCGAGCTGCACGCGCCGACACACAACAAAGTTGCCGACACCGTCGACGCTTGATGTCCTTTTCGCTCCGGCGCCGATTGCGCCGGGCACCCCTGATTCTGGAGCTGCACATGAGCAAGCCAACCCACACGCGCATTCGTATGTTCAACACCAAAGACACCTACCCGAACCAGACCCTGGACAATGATCTGTGCCAGGCCGTGCGTGCCGGTAACACGGTGTATGTCCGTGGTCAGGTCGGTACTGATTTCGACGGCAATCTGGTCGGCCTGGGTGATCCGCGTGCGCAAGCCGAACAAGCCATGCGCAACGTCAAGCAACTGCTCGAAGAAGCCGGCAGCGACATGAGCCACATCGTCAAGACCACCACCTACCTGATCGACCCGCGTTATCGCGAGGCGGTGTATGGCGAAGTGGGCAAGTGGCTCAAAGGTGTGTTCCCGATCTCCACCGGGCTGGTGGTGTCGGCGCTGGGGCAGCCGCAGTGGTTGATGGAAATTGATGTGATTGCGGTGATTCCCGAGTAAGACATCACACCGAGTTGTGGCCATCGCGAGCAGGCTCACTCCTACATTGGGAATGCGTTCACCTGTAGGAGTGAGCCTGCTCGCGATGAGGCCAGCCCAGACACACAAGGAGTTCATTAGATGACCTTTTCAATCGCAGCCCGCTGCGCCGAAACCGGCCAGTTCGGTGTCGCCATCAGTTCCTCCAGCATCGCCGTCGGCGCCCGCTGCCCATGGCTGCTGCCGGGCGTTGGCGCCGTGTCGAGCCAGAACATCACCCTGCCGTCCCTCGGCCCGGAAGTCCTTGCGTTGATGGAGCAAGGCCTGGCCCCGGACGATGCGCTGGACAAAGTCCTCACCCGCAACGGCTACAGCCAGTACCGCCAGATCACCGCGATCAACCACCTTGGCCAGACCGCGCATTTCAGCGGTGCGCAAACCCTCGGCGTGCACAACGCGGTCTCCGGCGAACAATGCGTTGCCGCCGGCAACATGCTCGCCGGGCGCTCGGTGATCGAAGCCATGGTCAGTGCCTTTGAGGATGGCGAAGGGCAACTCGCCGATCGTCTGCTCAAAGCCCTGCACGCCGCGCAAGCGCTCGGTGGTGAAGCCGGCCCGGTGCATTCGGCTGCTGTCGTCGTGGTCGGTGAACAGACCTGGCCGATCGTGAATTTGCGCGTGGATTGGGCCGATGAAGACCCGATCGGCCAGTTGCAAAAGCTCTGGGATGCCTATCAGCCGCAGCTTCAGGACTACATCGACCGCGCCCTCGACCCCGCCAAAGCGAAGGGTTATGGCGTCGCCGGTGATGATCGATGAACAGCGTCGAGTTGCTCAAGGCGCTGGTGGGGTTCGACACCACCAGCCGTGAATCCAACTTGCAGCTGATCGAATTCGTGCGTGATTACCTCGAAGGTTTCGACGTGCCCTGCGCGCTGATCTACAACGATGAGCGCAGCAAAGCCAACCTGTTCGCCACGATCGGCCCGGTGGATCAACCGGGCATCGTGCTGTCCGGGCACACCGATGTGGTGCCGGTCGATGGCCAGCCGTGGACACTGCCGCCGTTTCAACTGACCGAGCGCGACGGCAAACTGTTCGGGCGTGGCACGGCGGACATGAAGGGCTACATCGCCTGCGTGCTCGCCCTGGTGCCGGCCCTGTCGCAGGCGTCCTTACGCATCCCGGTGCACATCGCGTTGTCGTATGACGAAGAAGTCGGCTGCCTCGGTGTGCGTTCGTTGCTCAAGGTGCTGGAGCAGCGTCCGGTCAAACCACTGCTGTGCATCATCGGCGAACCGACCGAACTGAAACCGGTACTCGGCCACAAAGGCAAACTGGCAATGCGCTGCGACGTGCATGGCCATCCGTGCCATTCGGCGTATGCCCCGCTCGGCGTCAACGCCATCGAATACGCCGCCGAACTCATCGGCGAATTGGGTCGCCTCGGCCAGCAGTTGAAGGCGCCAGAGCATCACGATGCGCGTTTCGATCCGCCCTACAGCACCGTGCAAACCGGGCTGATCAGCGGCGGCAAAGCGCTGAACATCGTCCCGGCCGATTGCCGTTTCGACTTCGAAATCCGCGCCCTGCCCTCGCAGGATCCGGCGCTGGTCGCGCAAGCACTGCAAGCCTACGCCGAGCGCGAAGTGCTGCCGCGCATGCGTGCGGTCAGTGCGCAAAGTGACATCCGCTTCAGCGCATTGTCGGCGTATCCGGGGCTGGTCACCGATGCGCAGAGCCAGGCCGCCGAGTTGATTGCGGCGTTCTGCGGTTCAACAGATTTTGGCACGGTGGCGTTCGGCACTGAAGGCGGTCTGTTTGATGCGGTGGGCATTGCCACCGTGGTCTGCGGGCCCGGCAGCATGGATCAGGGCCACAAACCCGACGAGTTTGTCAGCCTCGATCAACTGAAGGCTTGCGATGACATGCTCCAGCGTGTGCTGGCGTTTATCCGCGCTTGAAGCCCGGTCCGACTGTACTCAAGCGTACAGTCGGGCCAACTCCTCTCGGCAATGATCGACGAACAACTGCACCGGTTTGGTCAGTTGCACGCGCCGCAGCCACGCCGCCGACAATCCCGATCCGGTGACGCTCTCCGCCAGTGGCACGCACACGACTTGCTGGCCGTCGTAGGTGTAATCGCTGAACGGCTTGGTCACCAGAATCGAAAAGCCGAAACCATTGCCGACCATGCCGCGCACCATCTCGATCGACGGTGAGCTGAAGACGATATTCGGCGTCAGTCCGCGCTCCTCGAAGATGCTCACGAAGTAGGTTCGACTCGGCACCACGTCGAGCAGGATCATCGGTTCCAGCACCAGATCATGCAGCGAGACCTTCGCCTGTTGCGCGAAGCGATGGTTGGCCGGGAGCAAGGCGTATGGCTGCTGCGGCGGCATCAGCGGCGTGGTTTCGATGGTGCTGTCGAGATCGTGTTCGAACATCATCGCCACGTCGATGCTGCCGGCGGTCAGGGCCTGCACCAGCTCTTGCTGCTCGCCGTCGCGAATACGGATTTCCACACCGGGCCAACGCGCCTTGAAACCGGCGATCAGGCGCGGCAGGTACAGCGGCGCGACGGTTTCGAAACAGCCGATATCGATCTGCCCGGAGACCACGTCGTTGTCGGCCAAAGCGTTCTGTTCGAATTCGTGGGCAACGCGCAACAACTCCAGCGCCTTGCGATAGAAACGTGAGCCGCTGGGTGTCAGGGAAACGCCCTGGGCGTGGTGGCGGATGAACAGCTGCACGCCGAAGCTTTCTTCCAGGTGCTTGATCGCGGTGGAGACCGATGGCTGCGCGATATAGAGCTTGCGCGACGCTTCGGCGACGCTGCCGCAATCGGCGGTGGTGACGAAGTATTTGAGCTGGCGCAGGTTGTAGGCGGCCATGGGAATCTCCAGAAAATCAAAGGATCGCAGCCTTTGGCAGCGCCTACAGAAAGCGGTATGAATTCAGATAAGAGAGAAGCCTGAACATACCGGAGCGGCGCGTAACCCAGAGCATATTTTTTTTAACGTCTGTAGCAACAAACTTACTAATTTATCTATCCCGACGCTTTGCACATGATCACTTCAACAAGAAATGCGCCGCCCGTGCCGGCGCTTGCCGAAGTACGTCCACGTACTCATCCTTGCCTTGGAGTTCGTCATGGCTACCCCTGCAGCATCCTCCGCTCCGCTGATTGAAAAACACACGATAGGATACGTGCCCCCCGAAGATCGCCACGGAAAGGTCAGGGATCTGTTCACGCTGTGGTTCGGCGGCAACATCGCGCCGTTGCCCATCGTCACCGGTGCGCTGGGCGTGCAGTTGTTTCACTTGAATCTGGTCTGGGGCATCGTCGCGATTCTCGTCGGCCATCTGGTTGGCGGCGTGCTGATGGCGCTGCACTCGGCGCAAGGCCCGCAGATGGGCATCCCGCAGATGATCCAGAGCCGCGCCCAGTTCGGCTCCCTCGGTGCGCTGCTGGTGGTGCTGATCGCCGGCGTCATGTACATCGGTTTCTTCGCTTCCAACATCGTCCTCGCCGGCAAATCGCTGCATGGCGTGGTCGATAGCGTTCCAGTGCCGGTCGGCATTGTTATCGGCGCGCTCGGTTCGGGGATCATCGGCATCATCGGCTACCGTTTCATCCACGTGCTTAACCGCATCGGCACTTGGGTGCTGGGGATCGGCATCGTCGTCGGCTTCGGCTACATCTTCACTCATATTCAAACCGATGACTTCCTCACCCGTGGCAGTTTCAACCTCTCCGGCTGGCTGGCCACCGTGTCGCTGGCGGCGTTGTGGCAAATCGCGTTCGCACCGTACGTCTCCGACTATTCGCGTTACTTGCCGGCCGACGTCAAAGTCTCGTCGACCTTCTGGACAACCTATCTGGGTTCGGCGCTGGGCTCGAGCCTGGCGTTCATCTTCGGTGCCGTCGCGGTGCTGGCGACGCCGGTGGGCATGGACACCATGGACGCGGTCAAACTCGCCACCGGCTCCATCGGCCCGCTGATGCTGGTGCTGTTCCTGCTCAGCGTGATCAGCCACAACGCCCTCAACCTCTATGGCGCGGTACTCTCGCTGATCACCCTGGTGCAGACCTTCGCCTACCGCTGGATCCCCACTGCCAAGAGCCGTGCGGTGATCTCGATCATCGTGCTGCTGGCCTGCTGCTTCGCCGCCGTCGGCGCCTCGAAGGACTTCATCGGCCACTTCGTCGATATGGTGCTGGTGTTGCTGGTGGTGTTGGTGCCGTGGACAGCGATCAACCTGATCGACTTCTACGCGATCCACAAAGGCCAGTACGACATCCAGTCGATCTTCCAGGTCGATGGCGGCATCTACGGGCGCTACAACCCGCAGGCGTTGCTGGCCTACGCGATCGGCATCGCCGTGCAGATCCCGTTCATGAACACGCCGCTGTACGTCGGCCCGGTGTCGGCACACATCAACGGCGCTGACCTGTCGTGGCTGGTGGGTTTGCTGGTGACGTCGCCGCTGTACTTCTGGCTGGCCAATCGGGATACCTCCTACCGTCGACGGATGATGGGCGGGAAACTGGCGAGCAGTCTGTGAGATTGATTGTTTAATAACGGAGGCCCGCCATGTGCGGGTCTTCTTCGTTTCGGTGTGGTATTTCTTTACGTCCGACGACTAGAGGGATAGGGATATCCAATGCTGCGAATACTTGGCAAAGCCTCATCGATCAACGTGCGCAAAGTGTTGTGGACGTGTGCTGAATTGCAGATTCCCTTCACGCGTGAAGATTGGGGTTCGGGGTTCAGATCGACGAATACGCCGCAGTTCCTCGCCTTGAATCCATGCGCCATGGTGCCTGTGATCGAGGATGGCGATTTCACCTTGTGGGAATCCAATTCAATCATTCGTTATCTGGTCTCGCGCTACGGCGGCGCGCAGCTTTATCCGTCTGAGCCGATGGCTCGGGCACGGGTCGATCAATGGATCGACTGGCAGGCTTCGGAGCTGAATCGCTCGTGGTCCTATCCGCTGATGTCGCTGGTGCGCAAGTCGCCGGACTATCAGGACAGCGCTGCGTTGGCCACCGGGATCGAACAATGGTCGAAGAACATGCAGATCCTTGATCGACAGCTGCAATCGACCGGTGCTTACGTCAGTGGCAAAGTGTTTTCACTGGCGGATATTCCGATCGGGCTGTCGGTGAATCGCTGGTTCGAAACGCCGCTTGCCCATCCGCACTTGCCCGCCGTCAGCGCCTACTACGACCGTTTGAACCAACGTAACGGTTATCGCCTGTATGGGCGAAACGGCACGCCATAATGAAAAAACCGCTGATCCCGAATTCCGGAATCAGCGGTTTTTGACCTTTTTATTGCAGTCTTCATTCCTCCGCCCGCACGACTCCGCGCTCTTCGAGCAAACGCACAAACATGCTCAGACTGCGCGACACCGTACCGCGCCGCCACACCAGCCACGTCGTCAGGTAGCGGAAATCCGCTGCCAACGGCCAGACACTCACCGTTGCGCTGCCCGGCATGCTCTGCAGCATTTTGCGCGGCATCAGCGCCAGACCGGCGCCTGCACTGACGCATGCAAGCATGCCGTGGTAGGACTCCATTTCGAAGATCTTGCCCGGCACGGCAGCGTCGGTGCTGAACCATTTTTCAAAGTGGTGACGATAGGAACAGTTGGAGCGGAAGGCGTAGATGTTCTCGCCGTTGACATCCGCCGCACGCTGCACGGGGGCGTGATTGAGCGGCGCGATGATGACCATTTCCTCTTCGAAGGCCGGCACGCCTTCCAGCGTCGGGTGCAGCACCGGGCCGTCGACAAACGCCGCCGCGAGCCGCCCGGAAAGCACGCCGTCGATCATCGTCCCCGAGGGTCCGGTGGACAGATCGAGATCGACTTTCGGATGCAACTGGTTGTAGGCCGCGAGCAATTCGGGGATGCGTACCGCCGCCGTGCTTTCCAGCGAACCCAACGGGAACGCGCCCTGCGGTTCTTCACCTGCCACGGTCGCGCGAGCCTCCTGCACCAGGTCGAGTATCCGTCGCGCGTACTCAAGAAAACTCCACCCGGCCGGCGACAAACGCAAACGGCTTTTCTCGCGAATAAACAGATCAACGCCGAGATCCTGCTCCAGCTGCTTGATCCGCGTGGTCAGGTTCGACGGTACGCGATGGATCTGCGCGGCGGCGGCGCTGATGCTGCCGTGTTCGGCAACGGCTTTGAAGATTTCCAGCTGCACCAGGTCCACAGTCATTCTCCAATCATGAAAGAAACGATCTTTATTATTCAGTTTCCAGAAAACAAACACCACCCTACTCTAGGCTCATCCGACGAACATGCAGGACAACGCCATGAGCCAGATTTCCAGCCAGACCCACGCCATCTCGATCAACCCGACCACCGGCGAGCAGATCGGGCATTACGCCTTTGAATCCGCCGCTGCGCTTGACGCCGCGTTGACCCGCGCCGCTTATGGTTTCGGCAAATGGAAGCGCAAGCCATTGCAGGATCGCTCGCGTCTGTTGACCGCTCTTGCCGGCGCGCTGCGTGAAACCGCTGAAGCCATGGCCACAATGATCACGCAGGAAATGGGCAAGCCGATTGCTCAGGCCCGTGGCGAAATCGAAAAATGCGCGAAGCTGTGCGAGTGGTACGCCGAACACGGCCCAACCATGCTCGACGCCGAAGCGACTCAGGTCGAGGGCGGCAAGGCGCGCATCGAATACCGTCCGCTGGGTCCGATCCTCGCTGTGATGCCGTGGAACTTCCCGATCTGGCAAGTGCTGCGTGGCGCCGTTCCTGCGCTGATCGCCGGCAACACCTACGTGCTCAAGCATGCACCGAACGTGATGGGCAGCGCCTACTTGCTGCGCGATGCCTTCACCCGCGCCGGTTTCGCCGATGGCGTGTTTGAAGTGATCAACGTCACCCCGGAAGGCGTCTCCACCGCCATCGCTGACCCGCGAATCGCTGCGGTGACCCTGACCGGCAGCGTCCGCGCCGGTATGGCGATTGGCGCTCAGGCCGGTGCGGCGCTGAAGAAATGCGTGCTGGAACTGGGCGGTTCCGACCCGTTCATCGTGCTCAACGACGCCGATATCGACGAAGCCGTGCAAGCCGCGGTGATCGGCCGTTATCAGAACTCCGGCCAGGTTTGCGCCGCGGCCAAGCGTCTGATCATCGAGGAAGGCGTGGTTGAAGAATTCACCCGCAAATTCGTCGAAGCCACGCGCAAACTGAAGGTTGGCGATCCTTTGTCTGCCGATACTTACATCGGCCCGATGGCGCGTTTCGACCTGCGTGACGAACTCGACCAGCAAGTGCGCGACACCCTTGAAGAGGGCGCGACCCTGCTGCTCGGCGGCGGCAAGTCCGAAGGCCCGGGCAACTACTACGAACCGACCGTGCTGGCCGACGTCACCGACCGCATGACCTCGTTCAAACAGGAATTGTTCGGCCCGGTCGCTTCGATCATCACCGCCCGCGATTGCGCGCATGCCGTGGCATTGGCCAACGACAGTGAATTCGGTCTGACCGCGACGATTTACACCGCCAACGTGCAACTGGCCCAGCAACTGACCAGCGAACTGGAAACCGGCGGCGTGTTCATCAACGGCTACTCCGCCAGCGATCCACGTGTGACCTTTGGTGGCGTGAAGAAGAGCGGTTTCGGTCGCGAACTGTCGCACTTCGGCGTACGTGAATTCTGCAACGCGCAAACCGTGTGGCTGGATCGCAAGTAATCCAGACACAAGACACCCCTTGTAGGAGTGAGCCTGCTCGCGATTGCGGCGTGTCAGCCAACAAGTCTGTAGCTGACCCACCGTATTCGCGAGCAAGCTCGCTCCCACAGGGAGGGGTGCGCCACGCCAAATCAACTGATTCAACCCCATCCAATGTGGGAGCGAGCCTGCTCGCGAAGGCGGTAAGTCAGGCAGCTTGATTGCCACTGACCCACCGCTTTCGCGAGAAGGTTCGCTCCAACAATCGGCCGCTTACAGGTATTTCAGCCAAGCGATGTCGCGGCGACGCGCCTTCAACGCCGAGAACCAGCGCACGGCCGGGAACAGTGCAATCGCCAGAATGATTGCGGCGAGCCAGATCGACGTCACCGAGGAGAAACCGAAATAGCTGCCCTGATTCAAACCAAACAGCGCCGCGCCGATCAGGTACAACACCTTCAACGCATACAGGTGCAGCAGATAGAAAAACATCGGCGCCGATCCGAACACCGTCAGCCAGCGAATCCAGCGTCGATCCTGCACGCGCTCAAACGCCAACAACAGCAACAACCCAGTGCTTACCGTCAACGCGATAAACAGCAATGACGGCGGGTACTTGGTGATGTTGAAAAAACTCATCACGGTGTGCAGCATCGAGTCGCCCACGGCCCATGGTTTCTCGCCGTAACCGTTGAGCAGCCGCAGCGCGACGAACCCCAGCAGCCCCGCAACACCGCCGATCAACAGGCGCCGTTGACGCGCGCCTGCTTCAACACCCCGAGCAAACCACGGCCCCAACGCATAACCCAGACCGATCACACCGATCCACGGCAGCAACGGATAGGACGTGCGCAAGCGCAAACTGTCGCTGACTTCGATCCAGCCACGATCATGCAAAATCGCCCACGGCACATGCAGCGCTGACTCGACCGGGAAGTGCAGACCATCGAGCAGGTTGTGCCCGGCGATGATCAACAAACTCAATGCCAGCAACAGCCAGCGCGGCAACCAGACCAGCAGCGACAGCGCGATCATGCTCAAACCGATCGCCCAGATCACTTGCAGATAAATCACGCTCGGTGGCAGCTGGAAGGTCCAGGCGAAGTTGACCAGGGTGAATTCGAGCACCACCAGAAACAGTCCGCGCTTGAACAGAAACGCACTGACGTCAGTCTTGCCTGCATACTTTTCGCCAAACAGCCATGCCGACAACCCGGTCAGCAAGACAAACACCGGTGCACACAAGTGCGCCAGAGTGCGGCTGAAAAACAGTGCCGGCTCGGTGCTGGCGATGTCCATCGGATCGCTGACCTGACGGTGCAGCAGGAAGGTTTCGCGCACGTGGTCCAGCAGCATGAACAGGATGACCAGGCCCCTGAGTGCATCGATGGACAGTAGCCGGCCAGTCACCGGGGCAGAACGGGGAAGCACAATCGTCATAAGCGTTTCGCATTCGAAGGGATATCAGTGGGTGCCAGCAACGGCCACCCTGAAAATTTGCGTTACCTTATAACACCAAGAAGCAAAAACCCAAACTCAATCGATAGTGATTCTCAGAAAACTGAAGCTGATTACGCCGCGCAATTTGCCCTCCGGCCTCAGGCTTCTATAGTGATCAAGTCCCCCTGCCCTCTGTGGCCTGTTGTCGAGCGTTGTCCATGGTCAACACCGAACACCTGATCATCTGCGAGCACTGCGATTGCGTTTACGAGAAAGTCACGCTCGCCAAACACCAGAAAACCTCGTGCGTGCGCTGCGGTGGCGTGCTGCAGCGCTTCAATGGTTTGACCGTTGAGCAGCGTCTGGCGCTGACGTTCACGGCGGCGGTGTTGTGGCTGTTCGCCAATTTCTACCCGGTGATGAGCATCAGCATGAAAGGCCTGAAAAACAGCGCAACGCTGTGGGACTCGGTGCTGGCGCTGAGCCAGGGGCCGATTACTTTCATCGCCATGGTCGCGGCCATTGCCATCATCATTGCCCCGGCGTTTCAACTGGTTTTGTTGACCTGGGTATTGAGCTTCGCCCTCGGCGGGAAACGCGCACCGGGCTTCAAACTGTGCATGCGCTGGCTGGAAACCCTGCGTCCGTGGAGCATGCTTGAAGTGTGTTTGCTCGGGGCCATGGTGGCGGTGTTCAAACTGGCCGGGCTGCTTGATGTGTTGCCCGGCATCGGCCTGTTTGCCTTGGCCGCGCTGAGTCTGATGATGATCCGAATTGCCGGTCGCGACATCCGCGACCTCTGGGACATTCCATGAAGCGACCACCGACTGCCAGCGAACTCAATCTGTGTCTGTGCCACAGCTGCGGGCTGGCCTGCGACATGAGCGACGAGCCGCACCAGTGCCCGCGTTGCGACGCGCCGCTGCATCGGCGCAAGACCAACTCGCTGACCCGCACCTGGGCCTACATGCTCGCTGCGCTGGCGTTTTACGTGCCGGCCAATCTGCTGCCGGTGATGAACACCACCATGCTCGGCAGCGGCGCCGACAGCACGATCATGAGTGGCGTGCTGGAGTTCTGGGAGCACGGTGCGTGGGACATCGCGCTGATCATTTTCATCGCCAGCATCGCCGTGCCGGGGATCAAGTTCGTCGCCCTGACCTTGCTGCTGGTGACCGTGCAACGCGACAGCGCCTGGGCGCGCAAGGAGCGCTCGAAGCTGTACCGCTTCGTCGAGCTGATTGGCTATTGGTCGATGCTCGACGTGCTGGTGGTGGCGCTGGTCGCAGCACTGGTGAAGTTCCAGGCGCTGGGCGATATCGAGCCACGACCGGGCATTCTGTTTTTCGGCCTGGTCGTGGTGTTCACCATGCTCGCAGCGATGAGCTTCGATCCGCGCCTGATCTGGGACAAGGACACGGGCGGCGACCTCAGCGACGCTGAACCTCAAGCAGCACCTGCAACGGATGGCGCAGTGCCTGATCCGATTGGCGCTTGACCTGGCTGCGGCAGGAATAACCGGTCGCCAGCGCTTCGCCCTGCTCTGCCGGTGCGTCGACCTGACGCGCCCAGGACTGTTCGTAGATCACCGCTGATGTCTCGCGATTGCGCGCTTCATGGCCGTAGGTGCCGGACATGCCACAGCAACCGGTGGCCTGCGTGGCCAGTTTCAAACCGGCGCGTTCGAAGACCTGCTCCCACTGGCGGGTCGCGGCCGGGGCGTTGGTTTTCTCAGTGCAGTGCGCGAGCAAACGGAACAGCGCGGTTTTATCCTCAGGCGCCTGCTCCGGCATCACCTTGAGCAACCACTCCTGCAGCAGCGCCACTTCCGGGCATTGGTCCATCCCCGGCACTTTCAGGTATTCCTGGCGATACACCAGCGTCATCGCCGGATCGAGCCCCAGCAGCGGCACACCGAGCTCGGCCAATTCGCGCAACTGCCGCGCATTGCGCAACGCCGCACGGTTGAACGCCGAAAGGAAGCCCTGCACATGCAACGGCTTGCCGTTGGCACTGAACGGCGCCAGATAAACCTGATAACCGAGACGCGAAATCAGCTCGACCATATCCACCAACAGTGGCGCTTCAAAGTAACGCGTGAACGCGTCCTGAACGATCACCACGCTGCGCTCACGTTGCGCCGAGGTCAACGCAGACAACGTCGAAACCGTTGCCGGTCGCACCTGCCAGCGACGCATCGCAGCGTGGAAATCGAAGCGGCTGAGCAACGGCACATCGACCATGCCGCCAACACGGTCCAGCAATCCACGCACAATCGATGCGCCCATCAAACCGTTATACAACGCTGGAATCCGCGCCATGTACGGAATGCTGTATTCCAGCGAGGCGATCAGATAGTCCCGCGCCGGGCGCAGATAACGGCCGTGATACAGCTCAAGAAAGCGCGAACGAAACTCCGGCACATTGACCTTCACCGGGCACTGCCCCGCGCAGGATTTGCACGCCAGGCAACCGGCCATGGCGTCGTAAACCTCATGAGAGAAATCTTCGGACTGCTGACGCGTGTTGCGCCAACGCTGCCACAGCGTGCTGAAAAACGCCGGTTTGCGCATGGCATCAGACAACACATCAACGCCCGCCTCGCCCTGCAAACGCAGCCACTCGCGGATCAATGACGCGCGCCCCTTCGGCGACTGCGAACGCTCGCGGGTGGCCTTCCATGACGGGCACATCGCATCATCCGGATCGAAGTTGTAGCAGGCACCGTTGCCGTTGCAGTGCATCGCCGCGCCGTAGTCCTGCCAGACCTTCTCGTCGATCTGCCGATCGAGTTCACCGCGCAGGGTCACTTCGTCGATCTTCAGCAACGCCGCATCGGTGTTGGCTGGGGTGGCGATCTTGCCTGGGTTGAACTGGTTGAACGGGTCGAACGCGGCTTTCAGTGCTTGCAGCGCCGGATAGAGTTCACCGAAAAATGCCGGCGCGTATTCCGAACGCAGACCTTTGCCGTGCTCGCCCCACAGCAGACCGCCGTAACGTTGGGTCAGCGCCGCAACGCCATCGGACACCGGGCGCACCAGCGCGGCTTGTTGCGGATCTTTCATGTCGAGAATCGGCCGTACGTGCAATACGCCGGCATCGACATGACCGAACATGCCGTACTGCAATCCGTGGCTGTCGAGCAGGTCGCGCAACTCGGCGATGTACTCGGCCAGATGCTGCGGCGGCACCGCCGTGTCTTCGACAAATGGCTGCGGCCGCGCCTCTCCGGCGACGTTGCCGAGCAAGCCCACCGCACGTTTGCGCATGCCGTAGACCTTGTTCACCGCCGCGTGCCCGACCGCCAGCGTGTGGCCCAAACGCTCGACCGTGCGGTCACTGCTCAAATGCTCGACGAACACCTCGACCCGGCGTTGCAGCTCTTCCGGATCGTCACCACAGAACTCGACCAGATTGATGCCCAGAGTCGGCCGCTCGGCGCTCGCCGGGAAGTATTCGGCGACGCCGTGCCAGACGATGTCCTGCATCGCCAGCAGCAAGACTTTCGAGTCGACGGTTTCGATCGACAACGGCTTGAGCGCCATCAAGGCCCGCGCATCGCGCAGTGCGTCCATGAACCCGGCGTAGCGGATGTTCACCAGCATTGTGTGCTTGGGGATCGGCAGCACATTCAGCCGCGCCTCGACCACAAAACCCAGCGAGCCTTCGGCACCGCAGAGCACGCTGTTGAGGTTGAACCGCTGGTCGGCCTCGCGCAGGTGCGCCAGGTCATAACCGGTCAGGCAACGGTTGAGATCGGGGAAGCGCTCCGTGATCAGCTCGCCCTGCTCATCAATGATCTGCCGCGCACAACGATAGACCTCACCGACGCGATCTTCACGGGCACAGAGTGCTTCCAGCTCGCGCTCTTCCAGCGGCTGACCGTGCAGACGTTCGCCGCCGCGCAGGATCATCTCGAGTTCAAGCACATGGTCGCGGGTCTTGCCGTAGGTGCAACTGCCCTGGCCGCTGGCGTCAGTGTTGATCATGCCGCCAACGGTGGCGCGGTTGGAGGTCGACAACTCTGGGGCGAAAAACAGTCCGGCGGACTTCAGCGCGGCGTTGAGCTGATCCTTGACCACCCCGGCCTGCACGCGCACCCAGCGTTCTTCGACGTTGATTTCAAGGATGCGGTTCATGTGCCGCGACAGGTCAACGACGATGCCATCGGTCAGCGATTGGCCGTTGGTGCCGGTGCCGCCGCCGCGAGGAGTGATCACTACTTGCTGGTAGGCCGGCTCGGCAATCAGCCGCGCCACCCGCGCCACGTCCTCGGCATCTCGCGGAAACACCGCCGCTTGCGGCAGGCGCTGATAGATCGAATTGTCGGTCGCCAGCACCACGCGGCTGGCGTAATCGGCGCTGATTTCACCGCGAAAGCCGCTGTTCTTCAGGGCGTTGAGGAATTCTTGGTAATCGCTGGTCAGGGCTTTGGCGGGGGACAACTGGGCAATCATCGGTCAGGGCATCTCGGTCAAAATCGGGCAGTGTGGCGGTGAACAGTTGTACGCAACGAATGATTGCGTCAGGCTCCGCCATCTAATGCCGCCCATGTTCATTGTTGCCGGGCATTGGGACAACCGTAAAATCCACCCACTATCCATGACTTTTACGAATGAATCCGCGCACGCTCACCCCTTCCATGTCGTTATTGCTGGCCTTCGAGGCCGCTGCGCGCCACGAAAGCTACACCCGCGCCGCCCATGAATTGTCGCTGACGCAAAGTGCGGTCAGCCGTCAGGTGCAGATTCTCGAGAAAATGCTCGGCATGCGCTTGTTCAGCCGCGAAGGCCGGCAAGTGGTGCTGACCGATGTCGGGCGTATGTATCAGCGCGAACTGGCGGAGGCACTGGGGCAGATTCGCAGTGCAACCTTGCAGGCGATGGCGTTTGGCTCCGGCATTCACAGTTTGCGCCTGGCGACGCTGCCGACGTTTGGCTCGAAATGGCTGTTGCCGCGCCTCAAGGATTTCTACACCGCGCACCCGGGCATGACCGTGCACTTGCATTCGCGTATCGAAGCGATCGACTTCGATACCAGCGAAATCGATGCGGCGATTTGTGTGGGCGGCGGTGAATGGCCGGGGCTGAGCGCCCTGCCCTTGCACACCGAAGAACTGGTGGTGATCGCCAGTGCGCAGTTGTCCGCTGCCGAGCGCGATGACGCCGAACAGCAGATCGCCGGTCAACTGCTACTCAATGTCAGCAGCAATGCGCAGGCGTGGGCGGAGTGGTTCAGCCATCACGGCCTGCCCCACCGCAGCATGCGCATCGGGCCAAGCTTTGAAATGACCTCGCACCTGATTCAGGCAGTGCGGGCGAACATTGGTGTGGGCTTGGTACCGCGGATTCTGGTGGAGGATGAGTTGTCGAGCGGTGAGTTGCTGCAACTGGGCGAGCCGATTACCAGTCGGCGCAGCTATTACCTTGTGTATCCGCCGCGCAATGAGAATTTGCCGTCGCTGAAAGCGTTTCGGGATTGGCTGGTAGAAACGTTGTAACCGAGAGGACGCCAATCGCGAGCAGGCTCACTCCTACACTTGGAATGCGCTTCCCTGCAGGAGTGAGCCTGCTCGCGATGCCGTCAATTCAGACACCTCAAAACCTCGGCTTGACCGCCTTCCAGTCCGGCTTATAACGCTGCATCTGCCGCACATCATCGCGCTGTCGAATCCCGCACGTCAGGTACTGATCATGCAGCTTGCCCAACTGATCGTGATCCAGCTCCAAGCCAAGCCCCGGTGCCCGAGTGATCTTCACGCAGCCATCGACAATCGGTAGCTTGCCGCCCTTGATCACCTCCTCATCCGGCTCTTGCCACGGGTAATGCGTGTCGCAGGCGTAATCCAGATTCGGCACGGCCGCCGCGACATGGGCCATCGCCATCAGGCTGATGCCCAGGTGTGAATTGGAATGCATCGACACCCCCACGCCGAATACATCGCACATCTTCGCCAGCGTCTGCGTGTCGCGCAGACCACCCCAATAATGGTGGTCGGCGAGGACAATCTGCACGCTGTTCTGCGCGACGCTGCGGCGGAACTCGTCGAAATCGGTGACCACCATGTTGGTTGCCAGCGGCAATCCGGTGCGTTTGTGCAACTCGGCCATGCCGTCGAGACCCGGGGTCGGGTCTTCGTAATACTGCAGATCATCGCCGAGCAATTCGGCCATGCGAATCGAGGTGTCCAGCGACCAGTTGCCGTTCGGATCGATACGCAGCGGGTAGCCGGGAAACGCCTTCTTCAAGGCTTTGATGCACGCCACTTCATGCTCCGGCGGCAACGTGCCGGCCTTGAGTTTGATGCTTTTGAACCCGTACGCCTCGATCATCCGCGCGGCCTGGGCAACGATCTGCTGCTCGTTGAGTGCCTCGCCCCAGTTGTCCGGCTTGTACGGCGAATCGACATGCTGCGCGTACTTGAAGAACAGATAGGCGCTGAACGGCACTTCATCGCGAATCGCGCCGCCAAGAAGGTCCACCAACGGCACATTCAGGTAATGCGCCTGCAAGTCGAGAAAGGCCACTTCGAACGCCGAATAGGCATTGCTGACCGCCTTGCTGGCGTGGGAACCGGGCGCCAGTTCGGCACCGGCAATGCTCGCAGGTTTGTTGGCCGCAACGGTGGCCTGCACGATCGCGCGCAGCTGGTTGAGGTTGAACGGATCGAGGCCGATCAGTTGTGACTGCAACTGTTGCTGGATCGCCAGCGCCGGGGCATCGCCATAGCTTTCGCCGAGGCCGATGTAGCCGTTGTCGCTT
This sequence comes from Pseudomonas sp. MYb2, assembly GCF_002979955.1. NCBI lineage: Bacteria > Pseudomonadati > Pseudomonadota > Gammaproteobacteria > Pseudomonadales > Pseudomonadaceae > Pseudomonas > Pseudomonas sp. MYb2. The sequence continues at coordinate 330,463 of NZ_PCQC01000002.1, read as the reverse complement.
TCGATCTCGATGATCGAGCGCAGGGCGAAAGGTTCGTGGATACCGCTGGCGTTGAGCAACGGCGGATCACGGAAGGCAATCGGGGTCACGGTGACACGGGTGATTTTCAAGATAACGCTCCTGACAGATCAACAATCAATTCAATGGCTGGCGGCCGGCCTGGCCGTCGCAACAACGGCGCTTTCGTCATGGGGCTTTGCCGGGGTTTTGCCTTTGGCGCCCGGCGCCGTGCGGGCGAAGAAGATCACCACCGCGGCGATCAGTGACGTCGTCGCCAAGCCATACAGGCCGCCCTCGATGGAGCCGGTGCTTTGTTCAAGGAAGCCGAACGCGGTCGGCGCAACGAAGCCGCCGAGGTTGCCGATGGAGTTGATCAGCGCGATCACCGCAGCGGCGATGCGGGCATCCAGATAGCTTTGCGGAATCGGCCAGAACAGCGCCGAGGCAGCCTTGAAGCCAATAGCGGCGAAGCAGATGGCGACGAAGGCGAAGATCGGCCCGCCAGTGGTCGACATGAACATGCCGATGGCGGCGATTACCAGCGTCAGCGCCACCCAGGCCTGCTGGAATTTCCACTTGCCGGCCATCGCCGCGAAACCGTACATCGCGACAATCGAAATGATCCACGGAATCGAATTGAGCAGGCCAACCTGGAAGTCGCCGAGGTTGCCCATCTTCTTGATCATGCTCGGCAGCCAGAATGTTGCGCCGTAGATGGTCAGGGCAATGGAGAAATAGATGAAGCAGAACAGCGCGATCTGCCGATCGGCCAATAGCTTGAACATCGACGGTTTGGCCACTTGCACCGCTTCACGGGCACGCTGTTCTTCAGCAATGGCGCTGACCAGCGCTTCACGCTCCTCTTCGGTCAGCCACTTGGCCTGACGCGGATGCGATTGCAGCCAGAACCAGACGAATGCGCAGAGCACCACTGAAGCCGCGCCCTCAATCAAAAACATCCATTGCCAGCCGTGCAGACCAAGGCCGCTGATGTGCAGCAGCGCACCGGACACCGGACCGGAGATCACCGAGGCAATCGCCGAACCGCTGAGAAATACCGCCATGGTCTTGCCGCGCTCGGAGGCCGGCAGCCATTGGGTGAAGTAGTAAATGATCCCCGGAAAGAACCCCGCCTCGGCCGCGCCGAGAATAAAACGCAGCACGTAGAAACTGGTTTCTCCTTTGACGAACGCCATGGCCATGGCCGCCGCGCCCCAAGTGAACATGATCCGCGTCAGCCAGACCCTCGCGCCATAACGCTGCAGAAGCATGTTGGACGGCACTTCGAACAGCGCGTAGCCGACAAAGAACAAACCGGCGCCGAGGCCATACGCCGCAGCGCCGATGCCCAGATCGGTCTCCATGTGGCTGCGCACAAAACCGATATTGACCCGATCGATATAGTTGACGATGAACATCACCACGAACAGCGGCAGCACGTGGCGCTTGACCTTGGCGGCGGCACGGGCGAGAACCGTGACATCCAGTGGACTCTGGAGGGTTTTCAAGGGCGACTCCCGATCTTGTTTTTTTAGGGATGGCGTAAAGCGATGGATCGATCATGGACGGCGATCATTGATCCCGTCTAATCTAACTTGGCATTCGATTGATACCCGGATTAGATCAATGTTCGAACTGACCCAGCTGCGTTGCTTCACCACCGTCGCCACCGAACTCAACTTCCGTCGCGCCGCCGAACGGCTGAACATGACGCAGCCGCCACTGAGCCGACAGATTCAGTTGCTCGAACATCACCTCGGCGTCGAGTTGTTCACGCGCAGCACCCGCAGCGTCGCGCTGACCGCCGCCGGCCGGGCTTTCTTCATCGAAGCACAGAACCTGCTGGAGCGCGCCCAGCAGGCAGCCGTGACCGCGCGACGGTTCGCCGAGGGCGATATCGGTTCGGTGAACATCAGTTTTGTCGGCAGCGCGGTGTATGAATTTTTGCCCAAGGTCATTGCCGAGGCACGCTTGAAACAGCCGCAGGTGAAGATCGATCTGTCGGAAATGAACACCTACCAGCAGCACGAAGCCCTGCGTGCTCGGCGCATTGATCTGGGCATCGCTCGCGCGCCATTACTGGAGCCGGGCTACGCCACTGAATGCCTGGTGCGCGAGCCGTTTGTGCTGGCGGTGCCCGGTGCTCATCCGTTGGCGAGCGCGGCTCAAGTGTCGGTCAGCGACCTGGATAAGCAGCCATTTCTGATGTACTCCCACGCGGCTTATCCGCCGTTCAACGAACTGCTGACCGGCATGCTGCGCTCAGCACGGGTCGCGCCGGATTATGTGCAGTGGCTGGGGTCATCGTTGACGATTCTGGCCTTGGTCAACGCTGGCATGGGCCTGGCGCTGGTACCGCGCTGCGCCACCAGTGTGGTGTTCAAGAATGTGGTATTTCGCGATATCGATCTGGGCGAAGGGGTGCAGAGCGAGCTGCATCTGATCTGGCGGGAGAACAACGACAACCCGGCGTTTGCGATGTTGCTGGAAGCGATTCGCCGGGCGGTGGCTGAGGGTTGGGGTTAGGAGACTGGCAGCGCTAATCAGCGCTTTGGCGGTGGAGGCGCACTGGGTCCTTTAACCAACGTCTTTGCCAGCTGCTTACCGTCCGGGCCGACAAAGAGGCGCGCAATATGAGGTGGAATAGGTTTTGGTTCTTTTGCACTCATGATAAAACCTCCTCGACGAAACTGAATTCGACCCACTGAACTTTCGACGAATCTATCACCAATAATTCGGCGCCAAAAGGGAGCGCCAGGCCATCATCGCCAAGCCAGCGTGGATTCAACACGATGAATTGCCCTTCCTTAGGGCCGGAGGGCCACTCCAAAGGCCAGCCAAACAATCGCCGCTCATCACTCAGATGCAAAGTGACAAGGCGATCGTGCCTCTCAAAAGCGCTGTACCACTCGTTGGGATGAGAGTTTTTACGTGTCAGATTTCGCTTGCGTAGCAACGCATGCAGCCTCCCGTTTGAAGCCAAATAGCAGAAAAGTCCGGCGAGACATACTGAAACAATAAATGCCCAGAATGCCTCCGCCCGAGCATCCCATTTCCCTACAGAAAATCCTTTCGAACCCACCCACAGACAAATTGCCCCGATCCCCAAAACCGCGCCCTGAATCACAAACGTAAAAATCAGCGCCTGCACAATCTGCCCAAACGTATCGGGCCGTTTGAACGCGGTCAGCGAGTAAAAAATCCACGCTGACAGGAATCCGGGAATCAGATACTGCAGCAACGGAATAACTTCTTTGACCAGATCATCCATGATCCGAGGCTCCTTGAACGCTTACTGACATCGATCGCACGCCAGCATCTGAAGCCTAGTGCACACAGAAAAAACGCCTGCGCCCAACTGTCACCACTCATTACGCAACACTCCACGCGTCGCGGGATGCACACAGGCCAACGAGCCGGCCGTAACCGTTAAAAATCATAAATAGCCCAGCGAGGCTGGAAAGTGCATGGACAAAAAAATCCCGCTCAGCGAGCGGGATTTGTTTATCACGGCGATGTTACGCGACCACAGGAATCATCGGGTCAGCCGCCGCCAATGCGCTCACGCGATCAGCCGCTGGCGGGTAGATCCACTGGGTGTTGATCTGGGTCTTCAGGGTTTTGCCTTCTTGTTTAACCAGTTTCACCTGACGATCCCAGCCCTCGGTATACACCGCGCCCCAGGCACCGAGATCCAGGCACGTCACGTATTTTGGCTGGCTGTAAGGCGTCGGATCGACCCCGAGAAGCTGTGCCGCGACGTTATTACCGGCATGACGGCCCAGCGAAATCGCATGCTGGCAGGTCATCAACGCGTAGTTGCCAATGTCGTCGGTGGCAGCGTAAGCCACATCACCAGTGGCGAAAATATCGTTCTGGCCGATGACTTTCAGGTTGGCGTCCACATGCAGACGACCCTGCTTGTCGCGCTCGGCGGGGATCTGTTCAGTCAACGAACTGGCCCGCACGCCAGTGGTCCAGACCACGGTTTTCGCCTCGATGTGCTGACCGTCCGAAAGCGTCACGCCGTCAGCATCGACGGACTGCACCGACACCCCCAAACGCCATTCAACACCCAACTCTTCGCTGGCTGCGACAATGGACTTGCTGATCTCTTCGCCCATCGAGGCACCGATTTTTTGCCCGCGATCAACAATGATCACCTTGATGTCGGCGTGCTCGCCAAGAATGTCGCGAAGGCGTCCAGGCATTTCGGTTGCCGTTTCAATCCCGGTAAAGCCACCGCCCGCCACCACGACGGCGTTGCGCGCCAGGCTGTCGGGAAGGTTTTTCAACGCTTTCAGATGGGTTTCCAGGCGGACTGCCGTTTCGATCTGGTCAACGTCAAACGCGTACTCAGTGACGCCCGGCGTGTCGGATTGCGCCAGACCGCTGCCGGTGGCCAGCACCAGCTTGTCGTAGTTGAAGACTTGCTTTGTCCCGGACGCGTCGGTGTAACCCACGGCTTTAGACGCCACATCGATGGTCTCGGCAGCACCCTTGATGAAATGAACGCCGACTGCTTCGAACAGTTCACTCAACGGTGCTGTCAGTTGATGAGCATTCGGTTCATAGAAACGCGGGCGTACACGCAATTCGGCCTGAGGCGCCAGGACGGTCACATCGACATTGTCACGCCCATGGATATCCACCAGGCGCGTGGCGCTCAGCGCCGTCCACATGCCACCAAAGCCTGCGCCAATTACCAGAATGTGCTGTTTCATCGTTGTCTCCAGGCTCGTCGCCAAGTACTGAAATAGAGAGTGAGTGGTACTCGCTGCCCGCGAGTCGAAGCCTCTCGGTGCTGGGTTTTTTCGAAAGGTGCAACGCGGTGCTCATCGAATAGCGCCGACTCTATTAGTCGCACATATTATCAACAAGTCAGTTTTATTGATGTTATTTATCTAAAATATAGATACTTTTGGAGTAACAAAAAAACGGCATACCGCCATTAAACAGGCATATCCAGTCACTAAACCCGCCGATCTCCGCAGCTTTATCGCATTGCCGGCGGTTGATCAGCCTGTTAATATTTACGACAAATCAAGTCGGACTTAGTTATGTCTCTATACAGCGCAGGCGTCGAATACGGCATTCATTGCCTGGCCTTTCTGGTCACCAGCAACGGCGATACCCGCGAGGCCAGCGTGCGCGACCTCGCTGAACTGCAAGGCGTGCCACTGGAATATCTGGCAAAGATCTTCACCAAGCTGGCCAAGGGCAAACTGGTGGTAGCCAGCGAAGGTGTGCGCGGAGGTTTCAGCCTCGCCCGACCGGCGGACGAAATCACCTTGCTCGACATCGTCAAAGCCATCGATGGCCGCAAGAATATTTTCGAATGCAGGGACATCCGCGGGCGTTGTGCCCTGTTTGAAGGCAACCCGCCGCAATGGGCGATTGAAGACACCTGCTCGATCCACAGCGCCATGATGACCGCGCAAAAACGCATGGAAGAAGCCCTCGCCCAACAGACCATTCTCGACATCGCAAGAAAGGTCGGGCGCAAGGCTCCCAAGGAATTCGGCCAGCAAGTGGAAGACTGGATTCAGGATCGCCGGGAGAAAAAGGGCAATGTCGGGACTATCCCGCTGACCACTCTTTCAGACTGATTGCAGCTTGCGACAGGCAAAAAAAAGCAGAAATCGTTGACCCGGTTTCTGCTTTTTTAACGCCAGAGTGGTTACAGGCAATCACGCACCGATTTGCGCAGCGACCCGGACTTGGCCCATGGCGGTCCCTGATACAACGAAACCCGGCTGCCGTCCTTGTATTTGACGATGTCGAGAATTTCATCGGCAGTGATGATGCTTGGCGCGGTAATGCGATAGCCGTTGGAAATGGACATCTGCGTCGTTTTGGCGACGTCCTGCTGCCACAACGGTAATACACACGCGGCATAGTCTTTAGGTGTCTTGTCACTGGTCTTGCTGACATTCGGCTCACCCGGCACCAACGACGCCGGCAACGAGCAACCTGCCAACATGGCCAACGTCAGCCCCCCGATCCATATCCGCATCTGTATTGCCCTATTCTGAAAAAAAGCGAATGTAACGCGTAACTGGGTGGACATCCATCGTAGCAATCAGCCCCTGGTGGGGTTTGGACAATTTTTTACATCCGTTGAGCCTGATGACGGACGCGCCCTGCCCCGGCGACGAAAAATGCGACTACTCTTTTCTACCGAGAATGTTCTGGAGGTGATCATGCGGCTCAATGAATACGAACACGAACTTCAACGCGACCTGCAAAGTGTTGCATCGGATTTGAGATGGTCGGCGGTCGACCTCAAACGCATCGCCGAACAACTGCGCAAATCCGGCAACGAAGCCGACGCGCAAACGGTACTGAGATCCTGCGAGGTTCTGCAAAGCGATGAGGAACGCCTGCAACTGTATGCCAAGGAAGTGAAGGCACGCGCTATCAGCCGAACCAAAGTCCACTGAAACCTGCCCGCCCCTTTCCCGCAAACAAAAGCCCCGACAAATGCCGGGGCTCATTTATTACCACTCATCATGTGGCTGTGTGACTTTGTCCGCGTACGGAGCGTTTTTTGTAGCCGGGAAGTGACGCAGCATAAGCCAGTGCTTCCTCCCTGCTGCCAAACGAAGCCAGTCGATCGCCTTGGGTACAAACCCGCCACGGGCCATTGTTTACGCTGAGTACGTCGTAGCCGTTCATGTGCATTTTGTTCATCACAGGAATGCTCATGGGTACCTCCTTTTCGCTAGCGGTGGGTACAGCCTCACGCTTTACCTTACACCCGGTGTTGAACGAGGTGCCAACCGAGCGTCGCGACATCCGCCAGACCGGCACTTTTCACTCAGGCAAACGCTCAAATTCTTACGGAACCTCTGATTGCGAGCCCGGCTCGAATATTGCAGTTTCATTTCAGTTTTATGACAAGCAGCACATAGGTAACAAATGAAAGTACGCGCCACCGTTATTTGCGAACAGGATCGCCACATCCTCCTGGTACGCAAACCCCGCAGCCAATGGACATTGCCCGGCGGCAAGGTCGAGCCAGGCGAAACCCGGGCGGACGCTGCTGTGCGCGAGTTGCAGGAAGAGACCGGGCTGAACGCCGAAGAGGTGTTGTACTTGATGGAGTTGCAGAGCGGCACCACACGGCACCACGTCTACGAAGCCTCAGTGCTGAATATCGATGAGGTCAGGCCGCAAAACGAGATCATCGATTGCATCTGGCATCCACTCGATTCAGTACAAAATCTGAGCACCAGTGCGGCAACGCTGCGCATTGTGAAGGCATTTCAACGGCGTTTATAAAATCTCAACCGGCGAATGCCCGGCGCCCGGCACTCATCTCCGTACGTAGCTCACCAATGAAGTTGGAGATGTCACGGATCGTGACGAGATGTTCCGGGGAAACACCGTTGAGGAGCAGATCCACTCGCCCGCTTTCTGGCTCATACACCTTGATTTGCAGAAGTCCCTGCGCCGAGGGGGTGCAGTCACATTTAAGCGCAGGGAAGCCGGACTCGACGATGCGGCAAATGTCGGTAATGGCAAGCATGGGCGAACGCCTCACAGGCGAATCGATTTGATCGGTAGAGCATAGATGAGCAGTTTGTGTCTTGCCCGATACAAATATGCCAACCCGATCACATTTCTACTGCGACCGCTCAATGAGCGTCGCCATCCCAGATCCAGTTCCAGATACCCGGTAAATTCACCGGTTCCGAGCTTTTTTCAACGGAGCGCGCCAACGCGGCCTTTTGCAACGCGGCGTGATCATCATAAAACGGCTTGTCCGCCAGTTTCACACCCGTGGCCGCTGCACTGTCGAGCAGGATCTGCAGGTATTCGCGCGTATGTCGTGCGGTGTAACGATTGAGATCGTGGAAGGTCACCACCACCGGAGTCACCCCATCCACACTGGGAAATTCCCCCAAAGCGATGCGCTCACGAACCTCCGATAATTGCCGCAGCATATTGGCCCGACGTCGAGGGCTGGCATTGAAGCCCCAGATTTTTCCGTCATTGGCGCTCAAGTCCGTCAGCAAGACTTGCAAGCCGTGCTGTTGATAGGCGGCGAAGGTGCGCTTGTCGTAGTTCCAGAATGGCGGACGTAACAGTGTCGGTGGCGCGCCCGTAATGCTCGCGATATCAGCGGTGCCGTTGGTCAGCGACTCTTCGAGTTCCTGAGGATCAAGCGAGCGATGGTTGGTGTGCCAGCGGGTGGCGGTGTGGAACGCGAGGATGTGTCCCTCGGCAAACTCGCGCCGCATGATGCCGCGACCTATCTCGCTATTGCCGGCCCGAGGTGCGCGGGTCTGGACGAAAAAAACCGCTTTGATGCCGGGCTGCACCGGATTGTCTTTTAGGCTGTCGAGGACTGTTGCCGACGGATTCCAGAAACTGGAGGCGCTGGGGCCGTCATCGAAGGTCAGCAGAAAGCGCACTGGCGCCTGAGCCTTGAGGCGAGTTTCGGTTTGCGCCGTCATTTCGATCGGCGCGGCGATGCAGCCGGCCAGCCCGAAAGCGATGGCCACTGCACCGATGAGTTTGAATACGGATGTCATGTTTTGCCTTGAGCCCGAGCACGCCGGTCATGTTTTCGATAGGCAAAACTCCCTCGCCTTTATTTGTCCCTGCGCTCCGATCCGCGAGCCGAGGTTGGATAAGGTACACAGTGTTTGGTTCCAGTGCTCGCTCAGTTCGCCAAGGCTTGCTGGAATGAAGTGTCGATGATCCCGGCGGTACTCAACGCTGCGGGCAATGCCTTCACTTTAAACAGGAAATCGGCGGTGCTTTGCAGATCCGCGGCGGCCTGCTGATCCACTGGCCCGATGCTCATGTGCGCCTGACGCAACCAGTGCCGCGACACCTGCTGATCAAGATTGGCCTTCTTCGCCCACAGGTCAGCGTACTCATCGGTGTGACTGTCGACCCAGGCCCGCGCCTGCTTCAAACGCCCGAGAAAATCGGCGATGGCTTCGCGCTTGCTGTCGATGGACGGCGTCGAGGCGGCAATCGCGCTGAGCCCCGGCATCAGGTTTTTCGCGGTCAGAATCGGTCGCGCCCCTGAGAATACAATTTGCTGAGAAATGTACGGTTCCCATACCGGAAACGCGTCGATGCTGCCCTGTGGCAGAGCGGCGGCTGCATCAATCGGCATCAGCTTGACGAAGTCGACGTAATTTTCCGGCAGACCGCCCTGCTCCAGCGCGCGCAAGGTCAATTGCTGGCTCCAGGCACCCGGCCAGTAGGCGACTTTCTTGCCCTTCAAATCAGCGATGGTTTTTACCGGAGAATCCTTGGGCACCAGCAGCGCAATCGTGTCCGGATTCTGCCGCGACACGCCGATGAGTTTCACCGACGCCTGTTTTGCGGCGAGAAACAGAAACCCGGAATCGCCAAGGAAGCCCAAATCCAGCGAACCGGTTTGCAGCGCTTCGGCCAACGGTGCTGCGGCCTGAAAATGTTTCCAATCGACCGTGTAAGGCGCGTCCTTCAATACACCCGAAGCTTCTATTGAAGCACGGATGTTGTAGTAATTCTGATCGCCTATATGCAGGACCACAGGTTCGGCGGCGTAGGAAAGCGGCGATATAAACAGCGCGGCGGCGAGCGCCTTGCGAACAAAACGGGAGAGTTTCATGGCGAGTCCTGCAAAAAGGGATTGCATAGACCATAACGCTGTTAATTTCCGAATTTGAAATTCGAATAATGCATAAGCTCAAAACCGCCGACGCGCACTGTTCACCCCGCAACAGTGCCTCGCCACATTGTTCATCACGCAACAGCAAAAATCGCCTTCAATTCCTTTAAAGCCCGACAAACCGGTGCTTTGGCCCACATGGCACAGAGCCTGCAATATTCCATTCATGCAGGAAGCATTCGACAAAAATATCTTTTCGGACATAAGAAACCTGTGCCTTTGCCGGAGCGCCCCCATGACCTCGTTCTTTCCGTTAACCCACTTCAAGACCCTGTTGGCCGCTGGCGCAATGGCCCTGAGTCTGCAACCGCTGGCCCACGCGGCTGAAACCGCGCCAGCAGAAGTGCATCTGGACTACGCCTATTACTCGCCGGTGAGCCTGGTGCTCAAGCACTTTGGCTTCCTTGAAAAAGCCCTGCCGCAAACCAAAGTCAGTTGGGTGTTGAGCCAAGGCAGCAACCGATCGCTGGAATACCTCAACAGCGGCGGCGTCGATTTTGCTTCCAGCGCCAGCCTCGCCGCGGTGCTCAGCCGCGCCAACGGCAGTCCGATCAAGTCCGTTTATGTTTACAGCCGCGCCGAATGGACCGCATTGGTGGTGCCTAAAGATTCGCCGCTGCAAACGGTTGCCGATCTGAAAGGCAAGAAAATCGCCGCCACCAAAGGCACCGACCCGTACCTGTTCACCTTGCGCAGCCTGCAACAGGCCGGGTTGAAAAAGGACGACGTGGAGCTGGTCCATCTGCAACATCCGGATGGTCGCACCGCGCTGGAAAAGGGTGACGTCGACGCCTGGGCCGGGCTCGATCCGCACATGGCCGCCAGCCAGGTGCAGGCCGGTTCGCGATTGCTGTATCGCAACCCGGCGTTCAACAGTTACGGGGTGGTCAGTGTGACCGAGCAATACGCCAAGGAACATCCACAAACCATCGACACCGTGATCAAGGCTTACGAACAGGCACGTGAATGGTCGCTGAAAAATCCTGAAGAGTTCGCCGAACTGCTCGCCAAGGAATCCGGCCTGCCGCTGGATGTAGCCAAGCTGCAATTGTCGCGCACCGACCTGAGCAGCTCGCAATTGACGAACAACGACGTCAGCGCCTCTAAAGCTGCAGCGCCTGTTCTGGTTTCCGAAGAACTGGTGCGCCGTGGTGTCAACGTCGATCAAGTCATCGATCAGTTGCTCGACCGCGGTGTGCAGCAAGCCATCGCCCACCAGTAACTGACCAGACTCACGACAAATCCGCGCTCGTCGCGGATTTGTCGTGAGCGGAGCCTGCATCATGACCAGTCACAGCAAAGACCTGCCCGCGCCGCTCGCCTTGTCGCGCCGGCCTTCTGCCGTTTTCAAACCAATGTGGCAGCGCCGCCTGAAAGGCCTCGCCCTGCCCCTGCTGATCGTCGTCGTGCTGGAAATTATCGTACGCATTGGCTGGCTGCCGTCCTACCAGATGCCAGCGCCCAGCGAAATCGCCGTGACACTGACCGATCTCGCCGAAGGAGCCCTGTGGAAACACATCGGCGCCAGTCTGATTCGCGTCTTGCTCGGGTTCGCCATCGGCGCCAGCCTGGCACTGGTGTTTGCCGCATGGGTCGGTTTGAGCCGCGAGGCCGAGGCGTTTCTGGAACCGACTTTTGCCGCGCTACGCTCGATCCCGAGCCTGGCCTGGGTGCCGCTGTTGCTGCTGTGGCTGGGCATCGACGAGACTTCGAAAATCGTTTTGATCGCCATCGGCGCGTTCTTTCCGGTGTACGTCAACGTTGTCGCGGCGATCCGCAATATCGATCGCAAACTGGTGGAGGTCGGCCGCATCTACGGCTTCAGTCGCTGGCAACTGGTGCGGCGGATTCTCCTGCCGGCCGCACTGCCCGGCCTGTTCACCGGTTTGCGCAGCGGCATGAGCCTGGCGTGGATGTTTCTGGTCGCCGCCGAACTGATCGCCGCAACCAAAGGCCTCGGCTATTTGCTCAGTGACGGTCGCGAAACCTCACGCCCGGACATTGTCCTGGCCGCGATCATCGTCCTCGCCCTGCTGGGCAAACTCAGCGACGGCTTGCTCGCGGCGCTGGAAAAACGCTGGCTGGCGTGGCGCGATACGTTCACCGGGCAGGACGGCAAGGATTGAATGCTCAAAGGCAACTAAGCTGAAAATGTCCTGCCGGAGGTTCAGCGCATGTGCGGAAGACTTTCGCAATACCGTGGCATTCACGACTTTGTCGCCGTGTTGAGCATTCCCGATGCGCTGATCAACCACGTCGGCGATGCACCGCTGAACCGCTACAACGCGGCGCCGACCACTGCGCTGGCGGTTCTCCATCAACATGAACAACGCGTGTATGCCGACGATTTGCGCTGGGGCTGGCGCCCGCACTGGGCCAAGGATCGCGCGGCACCGATCAATGCGCGCGTGGAGAAGGTTGCCCATGGCCCATTTTTCCGGGCGATCTGGCGTCAGCGCCTGATCGTGCCTGTCGACAACTGGTTCGAGTGGGTCGATGCCGAGGACAAAACCCGACAGCCCTGGCTGATCCGTCGGGCCGATCGTGGAGCAGTTTTCTGCGCGGCCATCGGTCAGTGTCCGACACCGGACGCCGATGCTCGCGATGACGATGGATTCGTGATCATCACAGCTGACAGCGCCGGCGGTCTGCTCGATATCCATGATCGTCGCCCGGTGGTGTTCTGCGCAGAATTGGTGCACGAATGGCTCGACCCTGCCACGCCTGTCGAGCGCGCCGAACAGATGCTGTTGTTCGAAGGCGAAAGCAGCGAAAACTTCGAATGGCACAAAGTCGGCAAAGCCGTGGGTAACACCCGCAATCAAGGCGCGAGCCTGATTCTCGAACAACCCTGAATATCTTTGCGCCCCTCGCGTCTATCCCCTGTAGGCGCTACCGCAGGCTGCAATCTTTTGCTGTTGTTAAGCACAGTATTAGATAGCAGCCTTCGGCAGCTCCTGCAGATGACGCATGGGCTTTACAAATGGTGTTTCATTTTTGAATCAAAGCACTTAAAACAGTCGTTCGAATGAATTAACCACTGGTCTGACATTTCAATCGTCATACATACATTTAGATGCACTACAGCTAGCATGCGCGCCGCCTTTCCGATTGGTATACCAGTTGACCAAAGAGTCAACAAATCAGGAATTCCCTATAACTTTACAAGCCCTTGCAGAGAAATAAGTTGCGCGACGATTTTGCAATCAAACAGGTCAGCGGCCTGGAGTGTATTTTTCTGTCGATGACAGAACGCTTTGAACTCGACTGTTTTATCGGCCACTACATCAAGACCCGAAACCTGCGTTCCGTTCCCGACATCGAACGTATCCTGCGCACCACCCTCGAGGGGTATCCCGGCCACCCACCGGTGATGGTCAACGAGCTCAATGCGTGGATCGATCGAACTTTGGGATATCGGGCATCACACCCCGAATTCCCGCAGATGGACGATCTTCGATAGACAAAAAGCCCCGCTCATGCGGGGCTTTTACATATCAGTCGGTCAGAACTTGCGATCAGGATCGGATAGCTCTCTGCCATCATCGTGCTTCCAGGTCTGCTCTTTGTGTTTCTCGCGTTCTATTTCCTCTTGCGTCGGCTCGTCTGTGTCGTCGTCATCCGGCTCCGGATGTTTTTGCTCAGTCGCCATGCCCGCCTCCCGTCACAAGTAACCTGTCATCCTTACAGCGTAGAACAGTTTTAATTCGACAACTTAGAGCCACCAGCGCAGCACAAAGAAGAACGCCATGCTCAATAGCATGCTGAGCAAAGTGCTGCGCGTGTATATCACCAGCCCGATCGCTACCAGCGAACTAAGCAGATAGGGGTTGTCCCACTGCAGATTCAGCTGTTTGTCGGGCATGAATACAATCGGGCCGCAGATCGCGGTCAACATGCCTGGCACTGCGAACCCGAGAAACTGCCGGGCATTGCTGCTCAAACGCACCGGCAAGCGCGGTTCGAGAAACACGTAGCGGTTGAGGAACACCAGAATCCCCATACCGAAAATCACTGCCCAGACCATCATGTGCGCCCCCGATACAGCTTGTTGCAGACAAATCCGGCGGTCATACCCGCCAGCCCCGACAACACCAGCGCCGAACCCCATTGCCAATAACTGAACAGCACCGAGCAGAACAGCGACACCGCCACGCACACCACGGTCGGCACATTGCGCACTACCGGGGTGATCAGGGCAATGAAGGTCGCCGCAATCGAGAAGTCCAGGCCCAGATGCTCAAGCCCCGGAATGCTGCTGCCGAGAATGATGCCGGCCAGGGTGAAGAGGTTCCAGGCGATGTAGAACGTCAGGCCGACGCCCAATGCATACCAGCGATTGAACTGCTGGCGGTCGTGCTGGCTGGTCAAAGCGAACAACTCGTCGGTGAGCAAAAAGCCCAGGCCGATTCGCCAGCGCCCCGGCAGCGGCGAAATCACCGAACGCATGCTCATCCCGTACAGCAAATGCTGTGACGTCAGTAGCACTGTGGTCAGCAGAATCGAGAAAATTCCCGCCCCGCCCTTGAGCATGCCAATCGCGACCAGTTGCGCAGCGCCGGCAAACACGATGCTCGACAAGCCCTGCCCTTGCAGCGGCGTAAGATTGGCTTCAATCGCCATGGAGCCGGCAAGCAGCCCCCACGGCGCAGTCGCCAGAGACAACGGCATGATCGCTGCAGCGCCGCGCAGGAACGCGCTGCGGGGCAAAAGTGAATCAGACATAACGCTCTTCAATCAGGGAAACGGCCAGAGACTTTGCCAGTAAACGCGGTTTTTTGGCTTGAACAATCTTGCGCACTTGTGGGAAATCGGCCTGATGCAACCGTTCATCGGCCAGCCGCTTGCAACGCCAAGGTGCCAGCAACATGCTGGCGCAGCATCTTCCTCCTCGAGACATTCCCGTTGAGACCCTGCCTGCCATGACCGCCATCGACAATGACGTGTACAAAACCCTGCTGGAATCGACCAAAGCCATTCCATGGCGGATCGACTGGAAAAGCATGACCTTCAGCTATATCGGCCCACAGATCGAAACCTTGCTCGGCTGGCAGCAGGACAGCTGGGGCGGAGTCAATGACTGGGTCGAGCGCATGCACCCGGATGACCGCGATTACGTCGTCGAATTCTGCGTCTCGCAATCGCGTGCCGGCGTCGATCACGAAGCCGATTATCGTGCCCTCACCAGCAGCGGCGACTACGTGTGGATCCGCGATGTGGTGCACGTGGTGCGCAAGGACGGCGAAGTCGAAGCGCTGGTCGGCTTCATGTTCGATATCAGCGAACGCAAGAAAACCGAAGAGCATCTGATCCGTTTGCAGAAGCAACTCGAAGAGTATTCGTTCCAGGACGGGCTCACCGGCATCGCCAACCGGCGCATGTTCGACACGGTCCTTGAACGCGAGTGGACCAGCGCACAACGCAGTGGCCTGCCGCTGTCACTGCTGGTGCTCGACATCGACTACTTCAAGCAATACAACGACCATTACGGCCACATCAAAGGTGACGAATGCTTGCGCCAGGTGGCCAGGACGCTGTCGTTGGCGGCCAACCGGCCACGGGATTTCATTGCGCGGATCGGTGGCGAAGAATTTGTCTGGCTGCTGCCGGAAACCGATGCCGAGTCGGCGCGTCTGGTGGCGCGAAAATGTCTGCACTTGATCCGTCAGCAGCAGATTGCGCACGCGCAGTCGAAGGTGTCGTCGCAGGTCAGTCTGAGCCTGGGCGTCGGCACGACGAAAGCCGCTGCCGGCAGCGATCCCCTGGATTTCGTCGAACAGGTCGACAAGCTGCTCTACAAAGCCAAACACAACGGGCGCATGCGCGCCGAATTCGCTGATTTTCGCACTGACGTTTAGTCCTCTGACGGGCGTAACATAGCGCCATTCACACTCGCGTCAGGGAGACCACATGCTGTACCGAATCGCAGCCGACGGGCTGGTGCTGTTTCATTTGTGCTTTATTTTGTTCGTACTGTTCGGCGGGTTGCTGGTACTGAAATGGCCGAGAATCATGTGGCTGCATTTGCCGGCTGCGGCCTGGGGCGTGGCGGTCGAGGTATTGCACCTGACCTGTCCGCTGACCTACTGGGAAAACCTGATGCGCCACGCCGCCGGGCAGACCGAATACGCCGGCGGCTTCATCGAGCACTACATCTGGCCGATCATCTATCCGGCCGGGCTGACCCCGCAGATTCAACTGGCACTGGGCAGCGTGGTGCTGGCGGTCAATCTGTTGGTCTACGGGCGCATGATCCGTTCATCGAAATTGCGCGGCAAGCAGATGCTCTAGCGCGGCGTCTGCTTCAACGCGTCCAGCCAGGCGGGGTCGAGTCGTGCCTGCTCAGTGTCGAGACCCAGCGCCTGCATCCGTTCTTTATGCGCTTCGACTTCTCGCCACCGTTGCCCATGATCGCTGGAGTTACCATCCAGTTCATGCATTTGCGTCAGGCCCAGATGATAGAAGCGCAGCACCTTCATCGCTGTTGGATCGTTCTTCTCCACGGCTGCCGTCACCTGATGCATCACATTGGTGATGCTCATCAGGTTGCGTTTGAGTCGCCAGCTGTACACCGCCGGGGCCATCCAGGTCTGATGCCAGAAGCGCCCGCGCAGCAATGCCGCCGTCAGCAGGAACGCGACAAATACCCCACCGACGTTGAACCGCAGGTTATCGCCGCCAGGCTCGCCGAACAGCGCCACTGCGACGCTGGAAAACAACATCGCCAGCACCAGGAACAGCACGGCGATGATGATCGTGCTGCGCCGGGTCTGCTGGCGAAAGGTGGCGGCGTCCATCGGCTGAATCTCGAACATCACTTATGACTTCCTTGAGCGACAAAAGGGGCAACGGAAAAAACTCGCCGGCGCATTATCGCCTCTGCGAGGGATTTAGCTATGCTGGGGCTCCTTTTCATCTTTTCAGCGTCCAACGGGGACATGGCGGTACAGCGCAGATCGTGCCATCTTCATTCATGGATACACATCATTCGGATGCCATCGCCTAGTCTTGAGATGACATCGTTTTAAGGATCATTGCATGACCCAACGACACGTAATCAATGCCTCGGTCAGCCCGAAAGGCAGCCTGGAAACCCTTTCTCAACGTGAAGTCCAACAACTGAGCGAAGCCGGATCCGGCAGCACCTACACCCTCTTCCGCCAGTGCGCCCTGGCCATCCTCAACACCGGCGCCCATGTCGATAACGCCAAGACCATCCTCGAAGCCTACAAGGACTTCGAAATCCGCATTCACCAACAGGATCGCGGCGTACGCCTGGAGCTGCTGAACGCTCCGGCCGACGCGTTCGTTGACGGCGAAATGATCGCCAGCACCCGTGAAATGCTCTTCAGCGCCCTGCGCGACATCGTCTACACCGAAAACGAACTCGACAGCCAACGCATCGACCTGACCACCTCGCAAGGCATCAGCGACTACGTTTTCCACCTGCTGCGCAACGCGCGCACCTTGCGCCCGGGCGTCGAGCCAAAAATCGTCGTGTGCTGGGGCGGCCACTCGATCAACACCGAAGAATACAAATACACCAAGAAAGTCGGCCACGAACTGGGCCTGCGCAGCCTCGACATCTGCACCGGTTGCGGCCCCGGCGTGATGAAAGGCCCGATGAAAGGCGCAACCATCGCCCACGCCAAGCAGCGTATTCATGGCGGTCGTTATCTCGGTTTGACCGAGCCGGGCATTATTGCGGCTGAAGCGCCGAACCCGATCGTCAATGAGCTGGTGATTCTGCCGGACATCGAAAAACGTCTGGAAGCGTTCGTGCGTGTCGGCCACGGCATCATCATCTTTCCGGGCGGTGCCGGTACGGCGGAAGAGTTCCTTTATCTGCTCGGCATCCTGATGCACCCGGACAACGCCGGCCTGCCGTTCCCGGTGATCCTCACCGGGCCGAAACATGCCGCGCCGTATCTGGAACAGCTCGACGCGTTCGTCACTGCGACCCTTGGCGAGGCGGCCAAGCAGCACTACGAAATCATCATCGACGACCCGGCCGAAGTCGCGCGACAGATGACTCAAGGGCTCAAAGCAGTGAAGCAGTTCCGCCGCGAGCGCAACGACGCGTTCCACTTCAACTGGCTGTTGAAAATCGACGAAGGCTTCCAGCGTCCGTTCGATCCGACTCACGAAAACATGGCCAACCTGAAATTGCACCGCGACCAGCCACCGCACGAACTGGCGGCGAATCTGCGTCGGGCGTTCTCCGGGATAGTCGCCGGCAACGTCAAGGACAAAGGTATTCGCCTGATCGAAGAACACGGGCCATATCAGATCCGTGGTGATGCGGCGATCATGCAACCGCTCGACGCGCTGCTCAAAGCCTTCGTCGCCCAGCACCGGATGAAACTGCCGGGCGGTGCGGCGTATGTGCCTTGCTATCGGGTGGTGGCGTAACCCTTCCGGCCAACACGTAACAAATGTAGGAGCGAGCCTGCTCGCGATAGCGGTTTATCAGTCACTGTTGATCTCGACTGCCCCACCGCTTTCGCGAGCAGGCTCGCTCCCACAGGGTCTGAATGTGGACACAAAGTCTGCGTTCACCCAAGCAAATGTGGCAGCGAGCCTGCTCGCGAAGAGGCCGCCAAGCACACCTCAAATTTCTGACCTGCCCGCCAACCGCATCGCCAACGCCTTGGCCTGCAACGCCACATCCGTCACCGCCGTACTCTCCCACCACATTCCCCGCAGTGGCGGCCCCATCGCAAACACCCGGCTGGACGCACGCCCGTCGGCATCCAGCACGGCGCCATCCACCGCCGCCGCAATCCCCAACGCCAACGGCCCCGGCTGTATCAAGCCGCGCGCCAGCAATTGCTGCGGCAACGGCCGCGCCACTCGGCGCCAGTCGTATTCAATGCCACTGGAATTGATCAGCGCCGCCCCCTGCACCACGCAGGTTTCAGACTCACCGCGACGTCGAATGCGAATGCTGATGCCATCTTTCGAATTCGGCTCAAGCCCTTTGAATGAAGCCGCCTGAGTGCGCAGACGCCCTTCGCTGTGCAAGCGCTCGACCAACGCCGCGCTCAGCGGTGGCGAGCGATGATGATGGCTTTCCCACCATGGCCGCACATGGCGTACGAATTGTCGCCGCTGCACGTCAGTCGCCTGACTCCACAGGCGGGCGATATGCACCCGCACCGTGTCCAGCGGCGCCTGCCAGTCAATGCCTTGAGCGATGGCGTCGCGACAGTGTCGGCGCAACTCGCGCAACAACTGCCGTGGTGTACGAATGCTCTGGTCGTCGTCGAGAAAGTCCGGCCACGCCGGCGGCTGGCGACGCACATGGGGCAACAAACCATGCCGGGAAAACACCTCAATCGGCCCGCGATGCCCGGCCTGCTCCAGCGATACCACGGCGTCAACCATGGTCAGGCCGGAACCGATGATCAGCACGCTCGCCTGCGGATCGAGTTGGCGCATGGCCGCGACGTTCCACGGGTCCAGCGCGGCGGCGTTGAGGCCACTGGAGTGTTTCTGCGCAGTGCGCGCGGCGGCAAACATGCCGGTGGCGAGTACCGCACAGGCACCTCGCAACGATTGGCCATCGCTCAAGCCGAGCAACACCGTATCGGCATCGGTTCGCAGGTCCAGCACTTCGGCGCAAAGGTGCTCGACGGTGGAACCCTGCTGCGCCCCCACCTGTCGGGCTTCCGCCAGGCGCTGCTGCACATACACGCCAAACAGTCCGCGCGGTGGAAACAGCTCGCTGATCGGCACATTCTGTTCGGCAGACTCTGGCCAGCCGCCAGCCGCAATATGTGCAGTCAGCCATTGCGTGAGGTCATCGGGGTTATCCGGATCGACGCTCATCCGCGCCGCATTGCCATTCAGCGTATGCCCCAGCTCGAGCGCGCTGTACGCCTCGCCTCGACCGAGTTCGGTACGCGGCTCGATGACGAGGATTGTTCGCCGCCCGGGCTGACGCAGCAATTGCACGGCCAGCATCGTACCGCTGAGCCCACCACCGATGATCAGGATGTCCGCGTCGCAAGCCATTCAAATCACCACATTACGCACGAACCGCGCCGCAACATCGCCATCGTTGCGGTAGGAGTGCGGCTGGTTGCTGGCAAACATGAAGAACTCCCCTGTGCCGATTTGTTGCGGTTGATTGCCGAGCATGAGCGTCAGGCAACCTTCGAAGACGAAAATCTGCTCGCTCCAGCCCTCGGCATCCGCTTGCGAGGGATAAACCTCGCCCGGTTGCAGGCACCACTCCCATTGTTCGACTTCGCGGGTGGCGGTGGCTTTCGATAGCAGCACCGCTTTGCTGCCTGGAATCGTTCCCGCCCAGGCCACTTCGTTGATCCGGCTCGGGTCACGGGCGTCCGGCGCCTGGATCAGATCGCTGAACGCCACATCCAGCGCTTCGGCGACGCGGTCAAGGGTGGTCAGGCTGACATTCTTCTCTCCCGCCTCGATCGCCACCAGCATGCGTCGGCTGACGCCGGATTTTTCCGCCAGCGCGGTCTGGCTCATGTCCGCAGCGTGGCGCAGGCGTCGGACGTTCTGACTGACGTGCTGGAGAACGGAGGTTCTTTGAGTCGAATCTTTGTGCACTATATTGCTCACTCGGTGAGGTTGGGCAGTATACTGCGCAACGTTGGGCGCATTGTGCGGCCTCCTTTTTATAGTGCGCAAGGTCATCATGTCGCTGAACAATACCGCCGCTCCTCTCCGTTTCTCTCGTTTCAGCAAAGCCGAGTGCGTGCTGGTGCTGATCACCATGATCTGGGGCGGCACCTTCCTGCTGGTTCAGCATGCGATGACCGTCAGCGGCCCGATGTTTTTTGTCGGTCTGCGTTTTGCGGCGGCGGCTTGTATCGTTGCGCTGTTCTCATGGCGGCATTTGCGCGAACTGACCCTGTTTGAACTCAAGGCCGGCGCGTTCATCGGCGTGGCGATCATGCTTGGTTACGGCCTGCAGACCGTCGGACTGCAAACGATCCCGAGCAGTCAGTCGGCGTTCATCACCGCGTTGTACGTGCCGTTCGTGCCGTTGTTGCAATGGCTGGTGCTGGGACGGCGACCGGGGTTGATGCCGAGCATCGGGATCATGCTGGCGTTTACCGGTTTGATGCTGCTGTCGGGGCCGTCGGGGGCGTCGCTGAATTTCAGCCCGGGTGAAATTGCCACGTTGATCAGCGCCATCGCGATTGCCGCCGAGATCATCCTGATCAGTACCTATGCCGGCCAAGTGGATGTGCGCCGGATCACCGTGGTGCAACTGGCCACAACATCGGTGTTGTCGTTCCTGCTGGTGGTGCCGACGGGCGAGCTGATACCGGACTTTTCCTGGACGCTGCTGGTGACGGCGCTGGGCCTGGGCGCTGCGAGTGCCGCGATTCAGGTGGCAATGAACTGGGCGCAGAAAAGCGTTTCGCCGACCCGAGCGACGTTGATCTATGCCGGTGAGCCGGTGTGGGCCGGGATCGTCGGGCGGATTGCCGGCGAGCGGTTGCCGGCGATTGCGCTGCTGGGGGCCGGATTGATTGTGGCGGCGGTGATTGTCAGTGAGCTGAAGACCAAGGGCAAGGTTGCAGAAGCCGAAGCTGAGCTGGAGCGGGAAGCACAGGGGTAAAGCTCCGAAGCCTTCATAGGCTGAATTATTGCTATCGCGAGCAGGCTCACTCCTACAGGGGGAACGCATTCCAAATGTAGGCCTTCGCCTGCTCGCGATGAGGCCAATCCAAGCAACATCGATCTACCTGAAACAATGCCAAACATAAATATTCAGACTACTTTGTAGGATTCTGAGACATCCTGGCGTTTGGTGATCGGGGAGCTGGCACGTATGATGCTTCACAAACTTCCGCAGATTAGAAGCCTATGTCCCTGATAGTTCTACTGCTTCTGCCATTCATTGGCAGCTGTCTGGCAGCGGTGCTGCCACACAACGCGCGTAATACCGAATCCCTGTTGGCAGGTCTGGTCGCTTTGATCGGCACCGTCCAGGTTGCGTTGTTGTACCCGCAAATTGCCCATGGCGGCGTGATCCGCGAAGAGTTCATGTGGCTGCCCAGCCTCGGCCTGAACTTCGTTTTGCGCATGGACGGCTTCGCCTGGCTGTTCTCGATGCTGGTGCTCGGCATCGGCACACTCGTTTCTTTATATGCGCGTTATTACATGTCGCCGGACGATCCGGTGCCGCGCTTTTTCGCGTTTTTCCTGGCGTTCATGGGCGCCATGCTCGGCCTGGTGATCTCCGGCAACCTGATTCAGATCGTGTTCTTCTGGGAGCTGACCAGCCTCTTCTCCTTCTTGCTGATCGGCTATTGGCACCACCGCGCCGACGCGCGTCGCGGCGCTTACATGGCGCTGATGGTCACCGGTGCGGGCGGGTTATGCCTGCTGGCGGGGGTCATGATTCTCGGCCATGTCGTCGGCAGCTATGACCTCGACAAGGTCCTGGCCGCCGGCGACATGATTCGCGCACATGCCCTCTACCCTATCCTGTTACCCCTCATCCTCATCGGCGCACTGAGCAAAAGTGCCCAATTCCCGTTTCACTTCTGGCTGCCCCACGCCATGGCGGCGCCCACGCCAGTCTCTGCGTATCTGCACTCGGCCACCATGGTCAAGGCCGGTGTATTCCTGCTCGCGCGTCTGTGGCCGTCGCTGTCCGGCAGTGAAGAGTGGTTCTACATCGTCAGCGGAGCCGGCGCGTGTACGCTGTTGCTCGGCGCGTACTGCGCGATGTTCCAGAACGATCTCAAAGGTTTGCTCGCTTACTCGACCATCAGCCATCTAGGCCTGATTACCCTGCTGCTCGGCCTGAACAGTCCGCTGGCGGCAGTGGCAGCGGTGTTCCACATCCTCAACCACGCCACGTTCAAGGCCTCGCTGTTCATGGCGGCGGGCATCATCGACCACGAAAGCGGCACCCGTGACATCCGCAAACTCAGCGGCCTGATCAAGCTGATTCCGTTCACCGCGACACTGGCCATGGTTGCCAGCGCCTCGATGGCGGGCGTGCCATTGCTCAACGGTTTCCTCTCGAAAGAGATGTTCTTCGCCGAAACCGTGTTCATCAATGCCACCGCGTGGGTCGAAGCGGCGTTGCCGATTGTCGCGACCATTGCCGGTACATTCAGCGTCGCCTACTCCCTGCGCTTCACCGTCGATGTGTTCTTCGGCCCGCCGGCCACCGACCTGCCGCACACCCCGCACGAACCGCCGCGCTGGATGCGTGCGCCGGTCGAGCTGCTGGTGTTTACCTGCTTGCTGGTGGGGATTTTCCCGGCGCAGATCGTCGGACCGTTGCTCGCGGCGGCAGCGCTACCGGTTGTCGGTGGCGTACTGCCGGAATATAGCCTGGCAATCTGGCACGGCCTCAACGCGCCAATGATCATGAGCCTGATCGCCATGTCCGGCGGTATTGTCGTCTATCTGCTGCTGCGCAATCAGCTCAAGCGCGGCCGTTTCAAATACCCGCCATTGATCGGCCGTTTCAACGGCAAGCGCCTGTTCGAGCGCAGTCTGGTGGTGATGATGCGCATGGCCCGCCGCGTGGAGCGGCGACTCGGCACCCGACGCCTGCAAATGCAATTGTTCCTGATGGTATTGGCGGCGGTGCTCGCCGGCCTGATCCCGATGCTGCACAGCACGCTGAGCTGGGGCGACCGGCCGAAGATCCCCGGCTCGATCGTCTTCGTGACCCTGTGGCTGCTGGCGATTGCCTGTGCCCTCGGCGCTGCCTGGCAAGCCAAGTATCACCGACTCGCGGCTCTGACCATGGTCAGCGTTTGTGGCCTGATGACCTGCGTGACCTTCGTCTGGTTCTCCGCGCCCGATCTTGCCCTGACGCAACTGGCGGTTGAAGTGGTGACCACTGTGCTGATCCTGCTCGGCCTGCGCTGGTTGCCACGCCGTATCGAAGAAGTCTCGCCCCTGCCAAGCAGTCTGCGCAGGGCACGCATTCGTCGTCTGCGCGACTTGCTGCTGTCGATTGCCGTCGGCGCCGGCATGGCCCTGCTGTCCTACGCCATGCTCACGCGGCAGACACCGAACGACATCTCCTCGTTCTACCTCAGCCGAGCCCTGCCCGAGGGCGGCGGCAGCAATGTGGTCAACGTGATGCTGGTGGATTTCCGTGGCTTTGACACCCTCGGTGAGATCACCGTGCTGGTTGCCGTGGCACTGACCGTGTTCGCCCTGCTGCGACGCTTCCGCCCGCCGAAAGAAAGCCTGCAACTGCCAGCCCAGCAACGCTTGCTCGCGCCGGACGTGGTCACCGACCTGGTCAACCCGCGTTCGGCCAGCGACACCGCGCTCGGTTTCATGATGGTGCCGGCGGTGCTGGTGCGCCTGCTGCTGCCAATTGCGCTGGTGGTGTCGTTCTACCTGTTCATGCGCGGGCACAACCAGCCGGGCGGCGGTTTTGTTGCCGGTCTGGTGATGTCGGTGGCGTTCATCCTGCAATACATGGTCGCCGGCACGCAGTGGGTCGAGGCGCAAATGAGCCTGCGGCCGTTGCGCTGGATGGGCACCGGATTGCTGTTCGCCACCGCCACCGGCCTCGGCGCGATGCTGGTCGGCTATCCGTTCCTGACCACGCATACCTGGCATTTCAGCTTGCCGCTGCTCGGTGACATCCATATCGCCAGCGCACTGTTCTTCGACATTGGTGTGTACGGCGTGGTGGTCGGCTCGACGCTGTTGATCCTCACCGCCCTCGCCCACCAATCGGTGCGGGGTCACAAGACCGCATCGCTGCCCAAGTCCGTCGCCAGCAAAGGAGCCGTCTGATGGAAGAAGTCATCGCAATCGCCATCGGCATCCTCGCCGCGTCAGGCGTCTGGCTGATCCTGCGGCCACGAACCTTTCAGGTGGTCATGGGCCTGTGTCTGCTGTCGTATGCGGTCAACCTGTTCATCTTCAGCATGGGCAGCCTGTTCATCGGCAAGGAGCCGGTGATCAAGGATGGCGTCACTCAGGACTTGCTGCATTACACCGATCCGCTGCCACAGGCACTGGTACTCACGGCAATCGTCATCAGTTTCGCCATGACCGCGCTGTTTCTCGTCGTTCTGCTCGCTTCACGCGGCCTGACCGGCACCGACCACGTCGACGGCCGGGAGCCTAAAGAATGATGGCGATGACTCACCTGATCGCCGCACCGATCCTGCTGCCGCTGCTGACCGCCGCCATCATGCTGATGCTCGGCGAACGGCACCGGCCGCTGAAGGCGAAAATCAATCTGTTCTCCAGCCTCGTCGGCCTGTTCATTTCGGTGATGCTGCTGCAATGGACGCAAACCACCGGCGTGCCCGGCTCCATCGGCGTGTACTTGCCGGGTAACTGGCAAGCGCCGTTCGGCATCGTGCTGGTGGTCGATCGCCTGTCGGCGCTGATGCTGGTGCTGACCGGGATCATCGGCGTCAGCGCCCTGCTGTTTGCGATGGCGCGTTGGGACGGCGCCGGCTCGAGCTTCCATGCGCTGTTCCAGATTCAGTTGATGGGTCTGTATGGCGCGTTCCTGACCGCGGATCTGTTCAACCTGTTCGTGTTTTTCGAAGTGCTGCTCGCCGCGTCTTATGGCCTGTTGCTGCACGGCTCCGGCCGAGCGCGAGTGTCTTCGGGGCTGCATTACATCTCGATCAACCTGCTCGCCTCGTCGCTGTTCCTGATTGGCGCCGCACTGATCTATGGCGTAACCGGTACGCTGAACATGGCCGATCTGGCGCTGAAGATTCCGCTGGTGCCGGAAGCCGACAGAGGCTTGCTGCACGCCGGCGCGGGAATTCTCGCGGTGGCGTTTCTGGCCAAGGCCGGCATGTGGCCGCTGAACTTCTGGCTCGTCCCTGCCTATTCTTCGGCCAGCGCGCCGGTGGCGGCAATGTTCGCGATCATGACCAAGGTTGGCGTCTACACCTTGTTGCGCCTGTGGACGCTGCTGTTCTCCGGGCAAGCCGGAGCGTCTGCGTTTTTTGGCGGCGACTGGCTGATCTACGGCGGCATGGCGACTATGGCCTGCGCGGCGCTGGCAATTCTCGCCGCGCAACGCCTGGAGCGCATGGCCAGCCTGAGCATTCTGGTGTCGGCCGGCATCCTGCTGTCGGCGATCGGTTTCGCTCAGCCGAACCTGATCGGCGCGGCGCTGTTCTATGTGGTCAGCTCCACTCTGGCGTTGAGCGCGTTGTTCCTGCTGGCCGAGTTGATCGAACGTTCGCGCTCGGCCAACGAGATCCCGCTGGAGGATGAAAGCGAGCTGCTGCCGCGACCACAGGAATCCCTGCAACCGCCCAAAGGCATCAACCTCGACGACGAACAGAAAGCCGTGGTCGGTCAGGTCATCCCGTGGACCATGGCGTTTCTCGGTCTGAGCTTCATAGCCTGTGCCCTGCTGATCATCGGCATGCCACCGCTGTCCGGTTTTATCGGCAAGCTCAGCTTGATCGGCGCACTCCTCAATCCGCTGGGCCTGGGCACTGGCGCGCCGATTTCCAACGCAGCCTGGGCGCTGCTGGCGCTGCTGATCCTGTCCGGCCTCGCGTCGCTGATGGCGTTCTCGCGCCTCGGCATCCAGCGCTTCTGGACACCCGAAGAGCGTCCTTCGCCGCTGCTGCGCAAACTCGAATGCGCGCCGATCTTCCTGTTGCTGGGGCTGAGCATCGTCCTGACCTTCAAGGCTGAACCCCTGTTGCGTTACACCCAGGCCACCGCCGAGGCGTTGCACAACCCGCAACAGTACGTGATGGCGGTGCTCGGCACCCGTGCCGTACCGAGTCCGGAAGCGAAAGCCGCGATGCTGGAGGTGCAGCCATGAGGCGCGTGTTTCCTGCACCGTTATTGTCGTTGGCACTTTGTGCCTTGTGGCTGACGCTAAACCTGTCGATCAGCCCGGGAAATCTGCTGCTCGGCGCAATACTGGGATTTGCTGCCCCCCTGATGATGCGCAAGCTGCGCCCGAAACAAGCGCGTATTCGCCAACCGGGGACGATTCTGCGCCTGCTCGTGATCGTAGGTCGTGACGTGGTGCTGTCCAACCTGATCGTCGCGTGGGGCGTGCTTAATGCCGGCCGCCGCCCTCCGCGCTCAGGCTTTGTCAAAGTGCCGTTGGACCTGCGCGATGCTCACGGTCTGGCGACGTTGGCGATGATCTGCACGGTGGTGCCCGGCACGGTCTGGTCGGAACTGGCGCTGGATCGCAGCGTGCTGTTGCTGCATGTTTGGGATCTGGATGACGAAGCGCAGTTCATCGAGCACTTCAAGAGCACCTACGAGCGGCCGCTCATGGAGATTTTCGAATGAGCCCATTATTGTCGAACGCGATTCTGCTGACGCTGTTCCTGTTCTCGCTGGCGATGGTGTTGACGCTGGTTCGTCTGTTCAAAGGGCCCTCGGCGCAGGATCGGGTACTGGCGCTGGACTACTTGTACATCGTTGCGATGCTGATGATGCTGACGCTGGGCATCCGTTATTCCAGTGACACTTACTTCGAGGCGGCGCTGCTGATCGCGCTGTTCGGCTTCGTTGGCTCGTTTGCCTTGGCGAAATTCCTGCTGCGTGGCGAGGTGATCGAATGAATGCTGAATTGTCTTTGTGGATTGAAATCCCGGTGGCGATCCTGCTGGTGCTCAGTGGCGTTTTTGCGCTGTTCGGTGCGATCGGGTTATTGCGCATGAAGGATTATTTCCAGCGCATGCACCCGCCGGCACTGGCTTCAACACTGGGTGCGTGGTGTGTGGCGCTGGCGTCGATTATCTGTTTTTCGGCGCTGAAATCCGGGCCGGTCATACACGCCTGGCTGATTCCGATTTTACTCGCGATCACCGTGCCGGTGACCACCTTGCTGCTGGCGCGGGCGGCGTTGTTCCGCAAGCGCATGGCCGGGGATGATGTGCCGGCCGAGGTCAGTAGCCGACGCACCGAGAGTGGTAGCTGAAGTTTTGTATTGTCTGCAATGACGTTATCGCGAGCAGGCTCACTCCTACATTTGGAATGCGTTCCCCTGTAGGAGTGAGCCTGCTCGCGATGGCAATCTCCAGATCACCTCAAATATCAAACCCAAGCCACCGCCAACAACCCCGCCCCCAACACCGCACACAACGGCGAATACACCCACGTATCCAGTCGCGCAAACCGTGAATCCTTCACTTCCTTGAAGAACCCGACCAGATTCGAATCACCGATCGCCCGGGCAAACAACAACAATGCAATCGCACTGATCACCCATTGCAGCGCCTTGTGCGTCACAGCCGGCACTCCCCAGCCCACCCGCATGCACACCAGCACAGCAATCACCAATAACGCCGCCGCCACGATCAGCGTGAGCCAGCCCGAAGGTTTGAAGGCCGGCCGCACCGTTGCGACAAATCCGCGCACCGGCACCTGCGGCACCACCACCGCCGCCGCCCATTGCCCGCCCAGCGCCCAATACACATGCATCAGGCTGATCACTGTAAAAACCGTCACCAGCCATTGAGCCAACACAAAGGTCATGGTTGAAATCCTTGAAAGGGATTTGAACAAATCATCCTAGCCGCATTTTTTTCAAGTGCACGACCGATCAGCGGTACGGTAAAGTGCCGCTCCATGAAATTCTCCCGTTCCGATCGCTCATTGCTGGCCTGGATGCTCTATTGCTGCGTCCTGTTCAACGTGTTCGCCTGCAGCATCGGTCACGGACAAATGGTCGGTTTGCAGCTGAACGGTATCGGCGGTCAGTTCTGTACGGTCGACCCGGCCACGCAGGCCCCGCTTGCCAGCAATCCCACCGAAGAGCAACTGCCGACGCTGTCCAAGGCGTTTGGCTGTCCACTGTGCTCCGTTGGCGGCGGCATGGGCCCGGCGTTCAATTCCAGCCTGACCTTGGCGATCCTGCCGGAGCAACACAGCCCACCGCTGGCAACGATTGTCAGCGCCGACCTGCCTGCCCGCTTCACCTGGCCTACAGCCAACCCTCGCGCCCCGCCGCTCGCCTGAGTGTTTCTGCGTTTTTGATTTGTCAGCCCACTGCGCCAACGCGCGGCGTTTGCCTGTGCGCTGACTCCTAGACAAGCATTCAGGATTCAATGATGAAACAACTCACTTTGCTGGCGAGCCTGTGCGGCTGCCTGTCCGTCAACGCCTGGGCACAAGCCTCCGTCGATCTGGCCCCCATCACCATCAACGGCGAGTCCGGCACAGAACCCGGTCTGAGCCTCGACCAGTCCAGCGGCATGGCCTCGCGGCTTGGTCTGAGCGTGCGCGACACAACGGCCTCGGTCGCCATCGCCAACCGCAACGACATCGAACGCCATGGCGCGCAAAACTTCCAGGACGCCGCCAATACCCTGCCCGGGGTCAACGCCAGTGCGCCGCCGGGTTTTGGCGGTTTCGTTTCCTATCGCGGCTTCACCAGTAGCCAGATCACCCAGATGTTCAACGGCATCAATGTCTCAGGCGGCCTCGCACGTCCTGTTGATTCGTGGATCTACGACCGTGTGGAATTGGTCGGCGGCCCGTCATCGCTGATCAATGGCGCAGGCTCCGTCGGCGGTTCGCTGAACTACGTAACCAAACTCGCCACCCGCGATGAACAGGCAATTGAAGGCCGGGTCAGCTACGGCACCTACGACACCACCGAAACCGCGTTTGGCCTCAACCATGCCCTGACCGAGCCGGGCGCCGATGTGCAGCACTACGCGCGCCTCGACGTCAGCCACAACACCAGCAACGGCTACATCGACCGTCAGGAACGCGATGCCTGGAGCGTGGCGTTCTCGTTGCTCAGCGATCTCACACCCGACTTGTCGCACACCCTGGCGCTGGAGTATCAGGACGAACACGAGGACAGCCCGTATTGGGGTACACCCGTGCTCAACCCCAAGGCAGGTGAGTTGAAAATCGATAAACACAATCGCTTCAACAACTACAACGTCGAGGACGGTCGTTACGAACAACGGACGATCTGGGTACGTTCGATCATCGACTACCGGATCAACGACAGCACCACCTTGCGCAACACGCTTTATCACCTCGACAGCCAGCGCGACTACCGCAACCTCGAGACCTATCAGTACAACGCCGACAACAGCGCGGTGAACCGCTCAACCGCGTATCAGGTGCGGCATCAGGGCGAACAGAACGGCAACCAGTTCGAACTGCGCCACGACAACACGATGTTCGGTCTCGATACGACGTGGTCGGGTGGCTTCGAATACAAGGTCAACCAGACCACCAACTCGCCGCTGAACGTCAAAGGTGCCAGCACGGTAGACCCAAACAATTATCGCCCGGGGCATTTCTACGACATTCCCGGCACCACCCCCAAATTGATCAGCGACAAAACCAACGAGGTCACCACCAAGGCATTGTTCGTGGAAAACCGTTTGGCGTTGACCGACAAACTGTCGCTGCTCACCGGTCTGCGCTATGACGACATTGACCTCGACGTGACCAACCATCGCACCGTGACCGCCGCCAACCCCAAGCACCTCAAGCGCAGTTGGGAGCCAGTCACCGGCCGCGCCGGCCTGACCTACCAGTTCATTCCGTCGGCCAACGTCTACGTGCAATACAGCACCGCCGCCGAGCAACCGAATGGCACGCAGGACTTCGACGTTTCGACCGGCAAGCAATGGGAGATGGGTAGCAAATTCGATTATCTGAATGGCCGCGGCTCGGCGACCGTGGCGGCGTACACCATTGAGCGCAAGGACTTCGCCGTGACTGATCCGCTGGACCCGACCAGCAGCATTCCAGTCGGCCAGCAGACCTCGAAAGGCTTAGAGATCGCCAGTTCGCTGCGGATCACCGACAAGCTATTGGCCGAAGGCAACTTCGCTTGGGTCGATGCGCAGTACGACGACTTCACCGAGAAAAATGCTGCCGGCGTGGTGGTGTCACGCAAGGGCAATACGCCGACCAACGTACCGGATCGAGTCGGCAATCTGTGGCTGACTTATGATTTTTCGCCGCAATGGCAAGGTGGGGTGGATGCGCGGTATGTGGCATCGGTGTTTGCTGACACTGCCAACACCATGACGGTGCCGTCCTACACGTTGTTCGGCAGTTTCCTCAGCTACAAGGTCGACGCACACACCACCGTGACCGGGCGGGTGCGCAATCTGACCAATGAGGTGTATGCCGAGTTTGCGCATGTTTCGCCGGCGTATTACCTGGGCACACCGCGCACCTTCGAACTGGCGGTGCAGATGAAGTTTTAAAAGCATCGCGAGCAGGCTCACTCCTACAGGGGAATGCATTCCAAATGTAGGAGTGAGCCTGCTCGCGATGAGGCCATCAGCCTCAACCCTTTACCTCAAATCAGCCGAAACCTTCTCCGCCACATCCTTCGGCAACCAGGCCTGCCACACGTCCGGGTGGGCCTTCATAAATGCCACTGCCGCCTCCCGTGGCGCCGAGTGCTTCTCGCTCATGTCCGCCAACGCCTTGTTCAACGGTTCGATCGGAAAATCCACCTTGCTGAAGAACTCGGCAATCTGCGGATATTGCTTCTGAAACGGCGTTGACACGCCAATCGACAGCTTGGACGCCAGCGACCGGGTCGGTTTCGGATTGGGATTATCGGCGTCGGTCAGGGTTTTCCACGCCTCGGCATCGAACGGCGGCTCTTGCAGTTGCACCAGTTTGAATTTGCCGAGCAATGGCGTCGGCGACCAGTAGTAGAACAGCACCGGTTTACCACGACGGATCGAAGAGCTGATCTCGGCATCCAGCGCAGCCCCCGAACCGCTGCGGAAATTGGTGAAGTCATCCTGCAAGCCGTAAGCCGTCAGCTTCTGCTTGTTGACCACTTCCGACGTCCAGCCGATCGGGCTGTTGAGGAAACGCCCCTTGCTCGGATTTTCGGGATCCTTGAACACATCCTTGTATTTTTTCAGGTCACTGACGCTGCGCAGGTCCGGTGCCAGCGGCTTGATGCCCTTGGCGGGATCGCCCTTGATCACGTATTCCGGCACCCACCAGCCCTCGGTGGCGCCCTTGACCGTATCGCCCAGGCTGACCACTTTGCCTTCAGCCTCAGCCTTGACCCACACCGGACTGCGCCCTGCCCATTCCTCGCCGATGACCTGAATGTCATTGTTCGCCAGGGCGGTTTCCAGAGTAATGGTAGTGCCCGGCAGCGTGTCGGTCGGCAGCCCGTAGCCCTTCTCGACGATGATCCGCAGGACATCGGTGATCAGGCTGCCGCTTTCCCAGTTCAGGTCGGCAAAATGAATCGGCGCTTGTGCCGCCATCACCGATTGCGCTGACGTCAGCAATCCGAGTGTGACCACGCTGGCGGCCATTAACCGTCGAAATCCGTTCATGCATTGCACCTCGTGCTGTTCACAGCAATGGCAGGATGGCCTGACAGAAGACCGCAAGCCTCTGAATACTCAGTCAACTGACTGTAGCCGAGGTTCCTGCTTTTTCAGGTGCCTGCGCGTGACGAGGTTATGTTTCAGATTTTTCCTGCAAGCTTTGTAGCTCGCGTCTGACCATGCTGGCGTATGCCGCGGGACGCAACGTGTAGATCTGCGAGGCGACCCAACTCAGCCACGCGCCTTGCATTTCGGCCTTCGCCGCGAACAGGCGCCGGGCTTGCGCACGCGCGGTATCGAAGTTTTGCGAATGGAAATCGGCGCGGCTCAATGCTGCGCTCACTCGCTGGCCTTGAAGGTCACCAGCTCGCCCTTGCGCCACTTGGCGGCTTTGGCGGTGACGGCTTTCAGCGTTTTGGTCAGGCCTTCCTGCAGTTGTTCATTGGCGGCGAACACCGTTACGACACTGTGCCCTTCCTTGAACAGAATCGCCTGACCATCGGCCGTCGAGACAAAAGCGTAGTCGCCCAGGCCATAGACCGTCAGTTTGATTTCGCGAAATCGGATATCCATCTTGCCGCCTTCACGGCTGGGCAGGACCGAGGCACTGAAATGATCGCCGACCTTGAGCTTGAGCCCGGGCTTGTCATCTACGACCAAAGCGCTTTCGGTATCGATTTCGGCAACGTAAATGCCTTCGGCGTTTTGCTCGGTGATGTAAACAAAACGCGATTGAAACTGCTTGACCAGCTTTGCACGCAAATCACCCAGCACGAACAAAGCATGCATATCGAGGTTACTGACTGCCAAAGAAACATCCCCACATCTGAAAAAACCGTACGCGGGAAAACGCGCACGGCAAAAAAACGGCCAGGCCGATGGAACTGCCGGTGACTCAAATGAAAAGCTCGAACCGAGCAGACTGCTCAATCATCGCGAGGTTCGCAAGACTACTGGAATGTCACCCGCGAAACTTGCCTCGATGTCGCCAAAACTCGAAGGAAAATTCCTTACTTGTGCACAGAGAATGCTGACTACGAACTTTAGGGAAAATTCTCACGAAAAAAAGCTCTTTTCCGACATATCGCTCGTGAAAAATTGCTTTAGATAAGCGCTGTCGTCAACAGGTACTGGCGATTCTAGAGCAGCGATGCTCATTACGACTACCCGAAACGGCCTGTAAATACCGGCCGCCTCATGAAAAGGACTTCATATGTGCACTCTGACTCACTTCGCCCTGCCCGCTGACGCCCGCGTAAAGTCTCCCCTCGTCCTGCACGTGAACGGGATGGCCGAACTGTCCAGCGCCGGGCAATACGCCCATACCCCACGTTTTCAGGTAATCCCTGCCGGCAACGCCTTCTTTCACATCAGGGAAAATCGACGGGACTTGTAAGAGGTTTCCGCGAGGATCATAACGAAGCCTGCGCCCTCGCTCGCTCGCTTGAATCACAAATCGAACTCCGCGCCAGCGACTGCCTCAGATAAAGAGAGTGATCATCTGCGCCATAGGGCGCTCAATAAGGAGCACACGATGGAACTGCCTGCATACGACTTGAAAACCCTGTTTGATCAACTGGGACTGCCTTCGGAAGACAGCGCAATCGACGACTTCATCGAAGCACATCCGCTGGCTGCCGAGACCAAACTGATCGATGCCGACTTCTGGACGCCGCAACAGGCGCAATTGCTCAAGGAGTGGCTGCGCGCCGACGGCGAGGAAGCCGTGATGGTCGATGAACTGAACGTACGTCTGCACCGCGGCAAGTAAACCGGATCAGTGCAGGCTTTCGCCCGGCTCGGCTTGCAGTTGCGCGAGCCAGGCAGCCTTGCACTCCTCGGCTTCGTCGCGACTGGCGAATGCGGTTCCGCACCGCTCGCCATCAAGCAGCACGACCCAACAGACACTTTGACCCAATGCGCGCAGACCGGCGGGCACGCCACTGCCGATCATCACCGCGACATCGACTCTTGATTGCATGCTGACCTCACGAATTCATTAGCTACCTAACTATCTAGGCAGATTAATGCTTTCTGTCGAAAGAAAACAGCAACCCTCGTGCACAGATTCATTGCACCTTCAGTAACAATCGATCAGCGCGGATTTTCCGGTTTGTAGCCCAAGCGCAATCCGCCCCAGTGGCGCCCCTTGACCAGGATTGGTACCGACAGGTCGTGCATCAGCTCGCCGGTATCGCGGGTATAGGTCTGCAACAGCACTGGTTGTTGATGACTGCCGCAGCGAATGCCGGTGCGGTCGGCAAACTTGCGTTTGGTGCGATTGTTGACCGCGTCGACCTGCGCATCACCGGTCAATGGCTGACTGAACAGTTGATTGTGCGTCGGTACATAACCCTGCTGCGTGCAGGCGATCGCGAACACCAGGCCCTCATGGCGCGGTAGCAACGGTTCCTGAATCGCCGGCAGCACCTGGTCGGTATAGCGGTCAAAACGGGTTTGATACTTCGCTGGCTGGGTATTCGCAATCGGCTGGTACTGACGATCGAACAGATCCTCCAGGCTGACCCGTCCCTGCTCGACATCCGCTTCGAAGCGCGCCGCAATCTGGTTCGCGCCTTCACGTGCGAGGTCGTAGATACGCTGGTGATAGTCATCGAGACCGACCTCGGCGAGGCGCTCGCTGATGGTCTCCGCCTGCCCTTCCATCTGCACCGCTGCGTCAGCGAGGCGCCGGGTCTGTTGATCGCTGATCGCCAGATCGCTGCGCATCTGCTCCACGGCCTTGAACAAGCTGTCGAGCTGTTCACGGTTGGTTTGTGCACCTCGGGCGATTTCGCCGACCTGGCTTTCCACGCCGGCCGCCAGTCGGGCGATGTTGTCCAGGTGCTGGCCGGTGTGCTCGACCTGCTCGACGCCGGTGTGCAAATCGCTCGACAGCTGGCGAATCTGCTCGACCACTTGCGCCGTACGCTGCTGAATGTCGGCCACCATCTCGCCGACCTCGCCCGTCGCCGATGCCGTGCGCGCCGCCAGACCACGCACCTCGTCCGCCACCACAGCGAAACCACGGCCATGCTCGCCGGCCCGCGCCGCTTCGATCGCCGCGTTCAGCGCCAACAGATTGGTCTGGCTGGCAATCGACTGAATCACCAGCGTCACGCGTTGAATGTCATCGCTGCGCACGCTCAAGGCTTCGATCAGTTCACGGCTGGCGTTGGCGCGCTGACTGAGTTGTTGCATCCGCAGGATCGAATCGGCCAGTTCGGTACGCCCCGCCGCACTGCTGTGATGCGCTTCGCTGGCGGCCTCCAGCGCTTCTCGGCTGAGCTGCGACGTGGCCTGCTCAGTGGCAATCATCACCTCGGCGTTGCTGACAATCCGTGCCGCCGCATCGAGTTGCGATTCGAGTTTGCTCGCCAGTTCCTTGACCGAAAACGCCACACCGGCCGCCGACAACGCGTTATGGCTGGTGGTATAGGAAAGGTCACGGGTCAATTCGGACATGGCGTTGCCAGTGTCGACAGGCGCGGCATCGGTGACAGTACGGGAACGCAGGCGCGGCAGCCAGATGACCAGCATTGCCAACGGCATGCCTAGGTAAAGCGACCACTCACCCAGTGTCATGCCGGCGAGCAACAGCATCAGGGCGATGCTTTGCAACGTCGGTGCGAGCCAGCGGTTTTTCGGTAAAAACACTGGTGCAGGCAAAGCCGCAACCAGAGATCCATCTCTCGTCATATCAACACCCCACGCTTGTTCTCATTGTTGTGACTGCATTAAACGCCACTACAACGCCATTATCCATGGTCCGTTAGTCGTGGGGCTGTGGCAGGTCAATGAACCGCGTGGAATATCGCAGGCGAAAAAAAGCAAAGATCGCAGCCCCGACAACCCTCTGTAGGGGCTGCCGAAGGCTGCGATCTTTTCCAGGCGCCCCTGATTAAAGGGGCACCTCACAGAATCAGGCCTGACGCTGGTGCTTGTCGATCTGCTCGTGACGCTCTTGAGCTTCGATGCAGTATTTGGTGGTCGGGCTGATCAGCAGACGCTTCAGGCCAATGGCCTCGCCGCTGTCGTCGCACCAGCCAAAGCTGTCTTCCTTGATGCGCTCAAGGGCTTGTTCCAGTTGCGGCAGCATGCGCTGGTCGCGATCGATCGCGTTGACCAGCCAGGTGCGCTCTTCTTCAACCGAAGCCGCGTCCGCCGGGTCGGCCGGAGTGTCCAGGCTCTCGATGGCGATACGGTTTTGCTCAATGCGCTCGTGGGTTTCGACTTTCATGTTCTGCAACAGCTCAGTGAAGAAAGCGTGTTGTTCGGAATTCATGTAGTCATCTGCCGGCATGGCCAGCAACTTGTCCTTTGTCATTGATATCTCTATAAAAAAACGTGCATTAAGGCGAATTAGGGAGCGTTTCGGCGATCCGCGTGCGGTCATCGAAAAGGCATCGTTTATTGCAAATGCCACCCGGCACTCAATTTACGAGGGGCGGCAGTCTAAGGCCGACTTGAGGCCTCAGCAACTGTAAATACTGGGAATTTGTCCGACAACGCCCGGAAACTGCTCTGACACAAGCTTCACAGCGGTCATCGGAGTGCGTTTATAGCAAGAAATTCAGTCAAGCGGCTGTATATAGAAGACAAACGGCTGCGCCACGCGGGCAGGCGTGGCGCATTTTGCGGTTTGCTTCGGTATCAGCGCTTGAGTTTGCGCTTGTTGCGGTACTGGTCGATGACCACGGCCACAACAATAATCAATCCTTTGATAATGTCCTGAATATACGCATCCACCCCGACAAAGGTAAAGCCACTGGCCATGACCCCGAGGATCAACGCCCCGATCACGGTGCCGGTAATGCGCCCTACGCCCCCCGCCAGACTGGTGCCGCCGATGACCGCTGCGGCAATCGCATCCAGTTCATACGACATGCCCATTCCCGCCTGCCCGGTGGCGGCACGCGCCGAGGCAACCACGCCAGCCAGGCCTGCGAGCAACCCGGCAATACTGTAGACGATCACCAGATGGCGCTTGACGTTGATCCCCGAAGTCCGCGCCGCCTGCATGTTGCCGCCGATGGCGTAAGTGTATTTGCCGTACTTGGTGTAACGCAGGGCGATGTGGAAGATCACCGCCACCACCAGAAAGATGATCACCGGCATCGCGCCATGACCAATCGCTGTGTAGGAGTCGGACAACATGCTCACCGGCTGACCTTCAGTGTAATACCGCGCCAGACCGCGAGCCGAGACCATCATGCCGAGGGTCGCAATGAACGGCGGGATGCCGGTGATGGCAATGATGCTGCCGTTGATCGCGCCCGCCAGCAAGCCGACACCGAGCCCGGCGATCACTGGAATCCACACCGGCAAGTCCGTCAGCGACGGAAACACCGCCCGGGCGAAGTCCGAGGTCTGCGCCAGGCTGGCGGCGATCATGGCTGACAGCGCCAACACTGAACCCGAAGACAAGTCGATGCCCGTGGTGATGATCACCTGCGTCACGCCAATGGCCAGCAAGCCAATGATCGACACCTGCAGGATCATCAGCACCAGGCGCTGCGAGTTCATCAGGAAACTCTGGTCGCGGACGATCCAGCCGAACACCTCAAAAACCAGACCGATGCCGATCAGCACCAAAAAAATGCTCAGTTCAGTCGGAAAGCGCCGACGACTCTTGGTCGGCACCGTCGCTGGCTTGTTTTCCAGTATCGCGTTCATAACCACCCACCTTCAAAATAAAAATCCGCCATCAGGTCACAACGGCTGTCAGTGATGCAGCGCCATGCCCGAAGCCAACTGCATCACCCGTTCCTGAGTCGCTTCGCTGCGGTCGAGGGTGCCCATCAGATCGCCTTCGTGCATGACCATCACGCGGTCGCTCATGCCGAGTACTTCGGGCAACTCCGAGGAAATCATGATCACCGCCATGCCTTCGCTGGCCAGCAGCGAGATCAGTCGGTAGATTTCGGCCTTCGCGCCGACATCGATGCCTCGGGTCGGCTCATCGAGAATCAGGATGCGCGGATTGGTCATCAGCCAGCGCGCGAGCAAGGCTTTCTGCTGATTGCCCCCGGACAAGGTATCGATGCATTGCTCCAGTGACGGGGTCTTCACCCGCAGCTTCTTGCACATGTCTTCGCACAGCGCGCGCAGGGCTTTCTGTTGGATAAAACCGTGGCCGGCGTAATGTGGCAGCACCGCCATTTCCATGTTTTCCAGGACCGAAAGGCACGGAAACAAACCGCTGAGCTTGCGATCCTCGGTCAACAGCGCGAAGCCCTTCTCGATTGCCATGTGCGGATCGGTGATGCGCACCACCTCGCCATCGAGGCGAATCTCGCCGCCGTCGCTTGGGGTAATCCCGAACACCGCTTCAGCCACGTTGGTGCGCCCGGAGCCCATCAGTCCGGCAATGCCAAGGATTTCGCCGGCATGCAGATCAAACGAGACACCTTGGAAAACTCCGTCGAGCTTGAGCTCGCGCACCGACAGCAACAGGTCGCCGATCGGCTTCTCTCGCACCGGGAACAACTGGCTCAGCTCACGGCCAACCATCATTGAAATCAGACTATCGCCATCCATGCTGTCAGCGCGTTGCAGGCCGATGTATTGGCCATCGCGAAACACCGCCACTTCATCGGCGATAGCGAACACTTCGTTCATTTTGTGAGTGATGTAGATGATGCCTTTGCCCTGCCGCTTGAGGTCGGCAATGATCGAAAACAGGTGCGCGACTTCCTTGTCGGTGATAGCCGAGGTCGGCTCATCCATGATCAGGATGTCGGAGTCGTAGGACACCGCCTTGGCGATCTCGACCATCTGTCGCTCGGCGATGCTCAGGTTGCCGACCTGCTCTTCCGGATCGAGGTTGATGCGCAGGCGCTCGAGCAATTGCGCGGTGCAGCGATGCATCTCGCGATGATCGATCATGTGCAGGCCATTGAGCTGCTCGCGACCGATCCAGATGTTCTCGGCGATGCTCATGTGCGGCATCAGGTTGAGTTCCTGGTGGATCATCGCGATCCCCGCCTGCAGCGCCGCCAGCGGTGTTTCGAACACCACCGGTTTGCCGCGCAGACGCAGTTCGCCGGCGTCGGGCTGGTAGATGCCGGCGATGATTTTCATCAGCGTCGATTTGCCTGCGCCGTTCTCGCCCATCAGTGCCAGCACCGACCCAGGACGCACGCGAAGTTGCACATTGGACAAGGCCACCACACCGGGAAAACCCTTGCTGATGTCGCTGATTTCCAGCAGGTACGGCTCATCGACGAGAGTTGTTGCTGGCGGGATGCCCGCCAACGGGAGGGTGCTCGAAGCAGTCGCTGAAGCGAACATGATCAGGTACTCCATCAGCAAGGTCGCCGCAGCCACCTTGCGTGTTTATTGTTGTTATTGAACCGACGGACTATTTGAAGGTGTCGACGTTTTCCGGAGTGATCAGGCGATACGGCACCCAGACGTTCTGCTCCACCGCTTCGTTTTTCGCCATTTTCACGGCAGTGTCGATGGAACCGTCAGCCTGGCCTTTGGCGTCCTGGAACACCGACACGGCCATGCTGCCTTTCTTGATGGCGTTCAAACCATCGGGCGTACCGTCGACACCGGCGATCAGCACGCTGCCCTTGTCCACTCCGGCCTGTTGCAAGGCCATGGCGGCGCCAATGGCCATTTCGTCGTTGTTGGAGACCACCGCGTCGAACTTGCGGCCCTGGGTCAGCCAGTCATTGACCAGCGTCATGCCTTTATCGCGCAGCCAGATACCGGTCTGTTCCTGCTCAACCTTGATCTGCGGATATTTCGCCAGGACCTCTTTCACGCCCTTGGTGCGGTTGGTCGTGGAGTTGTTGGCGAGGTCACCCAGCAGGATGACGATTTCGCCCTTGCCGCCCATTTTGTCGGCGAGGTACTGCATCTGCATTTCGCCGGCTTCAAGATCGTTGGAGGCAACCGTGACCACGCCCTTGGGCAGTTTCAGATCATCGGGACGGCGGTTGACGTAGACCAGCGGGATGCCTGCCTTCACGGCGGCTTCGGTGATTTTGCGGGTCGCTGCGGTATCCACCGGATTGACGACAATGGCATCGACTTTCTGACTGATGAAGCTTTCGACCTGGCTCAACTGCTTAACCACGTCGCTGCGCGCGTCTTCGAATTGCAGCTTGACGCCATCGGGGTAGGACTTGGCCTTGCTGTCCATGGATTCGCGCAGGTACGTCAGCCAGGTGTCATCGAACTGCGACATGCTTACGCCGATGCGCATGTCGGCCAATGCCACGCCGCTGGCGAACATCAGGGACAGGGCCAGTGCGGTGAAACGGATCGGGGTCTTCATGAAAGGTCTTTCTCCACATTCTTGTTGGTTTTATGGATGAGGCGGGACGATTTCAGTGAACGGGCAAACGGACGATCGGGGCGCCGGGGATGCAGCAGACCAGGGCGCCGTTGCGCTCGACGCAGAGCAGGCGAACGAAGAAATGCAACGAGGCGCGAGGCAGATCGCGAAAGAGGTGGAGCGCGAGGCGTGAAACAGGCGAAGCAGCGTTAAAGGTTTTCATCGACGGTACCTGGCTTTTGTTTCTTGTTTTTGGTTCGCCCTGCCCTCGTTCAAGCCTGGCTTGAGCGAGGCTGGACGTTGATAGTCGGCAACCTGGAAACGACATTATTGGAAATTTAATTCCAATTCAACTCATTTTAGAATTTTATTCTAAATTTGCTCCAGGCGCTCCGAACGCCTGCAAATCGACCACTTGGCCACGCTCGGCACTCAGCCGTGCCGCGTCCAGAACACGGGTGGTTGCCAGTGCATCACGCGCCTCCACGGGCAATGGGCCGCCGCTGTGTAACGCGGTTTGTAGCTGCAGATAGAACTGATTCCAGCAGCCGCGCTCCGATGGCACTCGCTCGCGAATCTCGCCCTGTTCGAACCAGCCCCACCGGCGATGCTCCTCGACACCCCAGCGTTCGCCCGCCGATCTCGGCGAAAGCCCGGCCAACGCCTGAGCCTCCTGACCGTCGAGGCCATCGACGCTGTAGCAACCCTGCGTGCCGGTGACGCGAAAGCGCGGGCCGGGGCTGTTTTGCAGGCAACTGCCGCCCAAGTGCGAGATCACCCCGCTGGCGTGGGTCAGCGAGACGAAGAAACCGCTGTCGTAGGCCTGCTCTTTTTCCAGGTGATCCAGCTCGCCGTACACCCGGCTGACCGGGCCGAACAGCAGCAGCGCCTGATCCACCAGGTGACTGCCGAGATCGCGCAGAAAACCTCCGCCGCTGCCGTTGTTCACCGATGGCGGCGAGTAGCGTTCGACCCGCGACTCGAAGCGGGTGACCTGCCCCAACGCACCGGATTCGATGAGTTTGCGCACCGTAAGGAAATCGGAATCCCAGCGACGGTTCTGATAAACGCTGAGCCGCACACCCTGGCGCTCGGCCATGGTGATCAAGGTCTGCGCCTGTTGCGCATCGGCGGCGAAAGGTTTGTCGCTGACTACCATCACCCCGTGCTCAAGGCCATCGAGTACCAGCGCCGGCCGGCCCTTGAGCGGCGTGGAAATCACCAGCACATCCACGCCCGCCTCGACCAGTTGGCCAATGCTGTCGAAGGCTGGCACGCCGGGATACTCAGTGGCGAGCAACTGCCGGCGTTCGGCGGAGCGCGTGACCACACCGACAAAGGTCGCACCGGGCAGACTGCTGAGCAGCGGTGCATGAAAAAAGCGACCGCCATGGCCGTAACCGACAAGTCCGATACGCATGATTCGACTCCTTCTTGATCGTTCCCACGCTCTGCGTGGGAACGCATCAATGGACGCTCGGCGTCCGCGTTGTGACGCAGAGCGTCACGGGATGCATTCCCACGCGGAGCGTGGGAACGATCAATCAGCCGTAGAAACGTGGCCGTTCTGGCAGGGTGACTTTGACGATCTGCCCGTTGTTTTGCGCTTCGATGCACGCATCCGCCGCGACCGCTGCGGCGAAGCCATCCCACGCCGACGGGCCACCGATTTGCCCGGCGCGCACGCTGTCGATGAAGGCCTGCAACTCAACGTCGTAGGCGCCAATGAAGCGATCCTTCCAGTCCATCAAAATCGCGTTCGACAGCTTCGCGCCGCTGCGCATTTGCACCTGCTGTGGCTCGGGCAGCCTGGCGATGCCGGTCTCGCCCACCACCTCGCACTGAATGTCGTAGCCGTACTGGCAATTAACGAAAACTTCGACGTCGATACGCGTGCCCTTGGCGGTTTCCAGCAGGACGATTTGCGGGTCTTTCAAATGCGCCAGTGCTTTACTCGATTTGCGCGGGAACACCACTTGCACCGACACGTAATCGTCGTCGAGCAACCAGCGCAGCACATCCAGTTCGTGGATCAGCGTGTCGGTGATCGCCATGTCGGTCTTGTAGTTTTCGCCCACGCTCGGGTTACGGTGCGCGCAGTGCAGCATCAGTGGTTCACCGATCTGGCCGCTGTCGATCACCGCTTTGAGCGCGCGATAGCCTTCATCGTACGGCCGCATGAAACCGACCTGCACCAGACGCTTGCCGTGGGCGACCTCGGCTTCGACGATCTTGCGGCAGCCGGCGGCAGTCACCGCCAGCGGCTTCTCGCAAAACACCGGTTTGCCGGCGGCAATCGCTGCCAGCACAAACTCTTCGTGACTCGGCCCCCAGGACGTGACGAGGATCGCCTCGACCTCTGGCGCCCTGATCAGCGCATGGCCGTCGGGATAGACCTCGGCAGTCAGTTTCAGATCGGCAACGACTTTCGCCGCGTGCTGCAAATTGATGTCAGTGACAGCGACGACCTGACTGTTGAGCAAGGTCTGGCTGCAACGACGGATGTGATCCTGGCCGATGGCCCCGGTACCGATAACGCCAATCTTCAAAGTCATGGACACTCTCCTGCGAAATTATTCCTGGATTCAGGGGCAATCAGTACTGACGGGCCTTGGCCAGTCGTTCATTGAGGGTCTTGGCCACCGCATCGGTGCGCGCACTGGTCGACACCTGCGCCACTGCGACCCGCCACCACGACAGGTATTTGTGGATCATCGTCTTCGGCAGCACCTTGATATCGATCAGCGTCGACACCGTCTGCAAGCGCGCATCGGCCAGCGCCGCTTGCAGCTCTTCGACGTTATTGACCTTGTAGGTCTTGCAGCCGTAAGCCGCCGCGCTCATGGCGAAATCCACCGGCACAAAACCACCGTCGAGCTTGCCGGTCTCGGGATTGCGGAAACGGAACTCGGTGCCGAAGCTGTCCATGCCGTGTTCCATTTGCAGGTTGTTGATGCAACCGAAAGTCATGTTGTCCAGCAGCACGACGTTGATCTTGCGCCGCTCCTGAATCGAGGTCGCCAGCTCCGAGTGCAGCATCATGTAGGAGCCGTCACCGACCAGTGCGTAGACCTCGCGTTCAGGTTCGGCGAGCTTCACGCCCAGCGCGGCGTTGACTTCGTAACCCATGCAGGAATAGCCGTATTCGACGTGATAGGTGTTGACGCCCTTGCTGCGCCAACTGCGCTGCAAATCGCCGGGCAGGCTGCCGGCGGCGGCAACGATCACTGCGTCGTCGGCCAGAGTCTCATTGAGTACGCCGAGCACGCGGCTTTGGGTCAGGCACGACCCGGTCAGCTCGATAAATTCACGCAAGACCGCCGGATCCATGTGGTCGTTGATTTCCGGGACGAAATCCTTGGCCTGGTAGTCGACCTGATAAATCCGATCAACCTCCTCATCCAGTTGCGCCTTGGCCTGACGCGGTTGCTCGCCCCAGCTCGAACGGTATTCACCCAGTGCTTGCGACAACGCCTGCAAGCCGTTTTTGGCGTCGGCAAGCAACTGCACGCCGTCGAGTTTCAGCGCATCGCAGGGGCTGATATTGAGGTTGAGAAACTGCACCTCCGGATGCTGAAACAACGACTTCGACGCCGTGGTGAAATCGCTGTAACGGGTGCCGATACCAATAATCAGATCGGCCTCTCTGGCCAGCAGATTCGCCGCCAGACAGCCGGTTTCACCGATGCCGCCAACGTTCAGCGGATGGCTGGAGACCACCGCACTCTTGCCGGCC
This sequence comes from Pseudomonas sp. MYb2, assembly GCF_002979955.1. Lineage (NCBI taxonomy): Bacteria > Pseudomonadati > Pseudomonadota > Gammaproteobacteria > Pseudomonadales > Pseudomonadaceae > Pseudomonas > Pseudomonas sp. MYb2. The sequence goes on along the minus strand of NZ_PCQC01000002.1, from coordinate 286,484 downwards.
TGGGTTTCTGCAAAAGGAATGTCGAAGCGTTCGGCAAACGCCTGCAACGCCGCATTGGCCCCGGAGTAACGCACTCCGCCGCCACAGATGATCAACGGTTTGCGCTTGCCTTTGAACAGCGCCAGCGCATCGCCGAGCATCGCTTCGGTGGCCGGACGACGCTCGATGCGATGCACGCGTTTTTGCAGGAAATAATCAGGGTAGTCGTAGGCTTCGGCTTGCACGTCTTGCGGCAAGGCCAGCGTCACCGCGCCGGTTTCGGCAGGATCGGTGAGCACGCGCATGGCGTGGATCGCCGCCGTCATCAACTGCTCGGGGCGGTTGATGCGGTCCCAGTATTTGCTCACGGCTTTGAAGGCATCGTTGGTGCTGATGCTCAAGTCGTGGAACTGCTCGATCTGTTGCAGCACCGGGTCGGGTTGTCGGCAGGCGTAGACATCGCCGGGCAACAACAGCAAGGGGATACGGTTGGCAGTAGCCGTGGCGGCAGCGGTAATCATGTTGGCCGCACCGGGGCCGACCGAAGAGGAACAGGCGTAGATCTTGCGACGCAGGTGCTGCTTGGCGAAACCGATGGCGGCATGCGCCATGCCCTGCTCGTTGCGGCCCTGATGGACGATCAAGTCACCGCTGTCCTGCTCCAGTGCCTGGCCGAGGCCCAGCACGTTGCCGTGACCAAAAATAGTGAAAATCCCGGCGACGAATTTGCTTTCTACGCCATCGACCTCGATGTACTGGTTATCGAGGAATTTCACCAGGGCCTGAGCCATGGTCAATCTTGTTGTGGTCATAACCGATCCTTCAAAAAGTACACCTCGCCCCCTGTAGGAGCTGCCGAAGGCTGCGATCTTCTGATCTTGATCTTCCAAAACAAAATCAGAAGATCGCAGCCTTCGGCAGCTCCTACAGGGGGATTTGTCAGGTCAGGGAATTTTGCAGGTGAGCCATGCTGGCGCCGATGGCTTGGCGGATATCCGTCAGGCCATGCACGCTGTCGGCGAATGGCTCGAATGACAGGTAGCCGTCGTAGCCACTGGCGAGCAGTTGCTCGATCTGCGCGGCATTCCCCAGAATGTCGCCCTCGCCCACCAGCACGCGATGACCATCACGAATGCTATTGAGCGGGGCGTCGGCCTCTTCGACGCCGGAGATATGCACCAGCCCGGTCAGCTCGGGGAAGAACGCCTGCTCCCTGGCCAAATGATGGTGGAAGGTGTCATGCACCAAGCGGAATACATCCAGGCCGCCCACAGCCTTGATCGCCTCCACTGCCGTGTATTTACGGCGCAGCGAGCACTCTTCGAAACCCAGCGGTTCGATGAAACCGAGGATGCCGTGATCGCGCAGCATCGGTGCCAGCTCAGACAACGCGGTGCGCAAACCCGCCGCGCGTTCGGCCTGGCTGCGAGCGTCGGCACGATCATTCAGTGGGCACATGACCAGGCCCTGCGCGCCGCAATCGCGGGCATACGCGGCGAGCTTCAAGGCTTGCGCGCGACGCTGGTCGTTCCACACATCAAAGGGATACAGCGCATTGATCGACAGCACGTTGATGCCTTTCGCCGCGCACAATTCACGCACTTGCTCAGGCGCGGTGCCGTCTTCGATTTCGACACCCTTGAGGTCGTTGCGAATCTCGATGGCGTCGGCTTTCAGGGTCACCGCCAGTTCAATGAATGCCGGCAGCGACAGGCGTGGGGCGACCATACGGTTCAGGGCGAAACGCAGGGGTTTGCTCATGACAGTGGTTCTCCGCAGAAAGACGTTATTTGGCGGTGGGCATGCTGAATTCAGGGCCTTTGGCGATGCTGTCGGGCCAGCGCTGCATCACGCTTTTGTAGCGGCTGTAAAAACGAATGCCTTCCTCGCCATAAGCGTGATGATCGCCAAACAGCGAGCGCTTCCAGCCGCCGAACGAGTGCCACGCCATCGGCACCGGAATCGGCACATTGATCCCGACCATGCCGACCTTGATCGTGCGCGCAAATGCCCGGGCAATGCCGCCGTCACTGGTAAAGCAGGACACGCCGTTGCCGAACTCATGGGCATTGATCAACGCCACGGCACTGGCAAAATCGGGCACGCGAACAATGCCCAGCACCGGGCCGAAAATCTCTTGCTGGTAGATGCTCATCTCGGTAGTGACGTTATCGAACAGCGTCGCCCCGACGAAGAAACCCTCCTCCGCGCCCGGCACCTTGAAGTTGCGCCCATCGACTATCAATTGCGCACCTTGCGCCACGCCTGCGTCGATAAAACCTTCGACCTTGGCCTTATGCTCAGCCGTCACCAACGGCCCCATGTCGCTGTCGCCCTGCATACCGTTGCCGACTTTCAGTTGATCGATGCGTGGCAGCAGTTTCGCGATCAACTGATCGCCGACATCGCCCACCGCGACGGCAACCGAAATCGCCATGCAACGCTCGCCCGCCGAGCCGTAAGCCGCGCCGATCAAAGCGTCTGCGGCTTGATCGAGATCGGCATCGGGCATGACGATCATGTGGTTCTTCGCCCCACCCAGCGCCTGCACACGTTTGCCGCGCGCGGTCGCTTGCTGGTGGATGTATTCGGCAATCGGTGTCGAACCGACAAACGAGATCGCCTCGATATCCGGGTGTTGCAGCAAGGCGTCCACCGCAACTTTGTCGCCCTGCACGACGTTGAACACGCCATCGGGCAAACCGGCCTCCGTGAGCAATCGCGCCATCAGCAGACTTGCCGACGGGTCGCGCTCCGACGGTTTGAGGATGAAGCAATTACCGGTGACCAGCGCCAGCGGGATCATCCACAGCGGCACCATCACCGGGAAGTTGAACGGCGTCACCCCGGCGCACACACCGAGTGGCTGACGCAGGTTCCAGTTGTCGATGCCGCCGCCGATGTTGTCGCTGAAATCGGTTTTCAGCAGGTTCGGCGCGCCACAGGCGTACTCGACGATCTCGATACCACGGGTCACTTCACCCTTTGCGTCGGACAGCACCTTGCCGTGTTCGCGGCTGATGATTTCTGCCAGTTCGTTGTGGTGACGGTCGAGCAGTTCCTTGAACTTGAACATCACCCGCGAGCGGCGCAGCGACGATTGCTCCGACCACGCCGGGAACGCTTGCAGCGCCGAGGCCACTGCCTCGTCGACGGTTTTTTCAGTGGCCAGCCCGACCCGCGCCTGCACCGCACCGGTGGCCGGGTTGAACACATTGCTGAAGCGTTCGCTGCCGCTGTCCTGCACCTGGCCGTGGATGTAATGGCCTAAAACCGGGGTGTCGCTCATTGTTGTTCTCCGTGCAAGTGCTGGAATTCAGAGGTCGAGCAGCCAACTGTGCTGAGGATCGTTATGGAACTGCCAGACCCGTTTCGGCCCGGCCATCACGTTCAGATAATAAGACTCGTAGCCATACGGCACGCTGACCGGGTGATACCCCTTGGGCACCACGACCAGGTCGCTGTTTTCCACGGCCATGGCCTGATCGATGCTGCGGTCGTCGGTGTACACGCGCTGGAACACAAAGCCCTGCGGCGGATTGATCTGGTGGTAATAGGTTTCTTCGAGAAAGCTCTGGTGCGGCAGATCGTCAGTGTCGTGCTTGTGCGGCGGGTAGCTCGAGGAATGCCCGGACGGCGTGCGCACCTCCACCACCAACAGCGAATGCGCAGGCTCGGTGTCCGGCAGGATGTCGCAGACGTAACGGGTGTTCGCGCCTTTGCCACGCACACTGCGCTTCATGTTGTCGGGCTTGATCAGCCGTGGGCCGAAACCCTTGTCCGGCGAACCGGGCGCGGCACATACGGCGATTTGCACGTCGCTGAGTGCTGTCACCTGCGCCTGACTGCCGGGCGGCAAATACGCGGCAAACGGAGATTTGTCTTCAAACACCGATTGCCGATCGCCGAGGTTGTCCCAGTCGAACGCACCCTGCCCCGGCGCTTCGCCCTTGAGGCCGATACGGCCGCTGAGCAGCACCAGACACAACTCCTTATCGCCAGCAGCGACCGGCAAGGTTTCGCCGAGACTCAAGCGATACGCGGCGAACCCGACATATTCCAGTTCACCCTTGGCCAACTCGACCACTGTCCGGCCACGGCCGTTACTCTTGACCAGAAGGCTCATCAGCGGCTCCTCTCATCGAGCAGCGCACGCAAGGTGTCGAAGCCTTTTTTCGCGTAGACATAACTCGGCGCCACGGCGGGATCCTGCTCGGCCTCGACCACCAACCAACCGTGGTAATCGGCGGCCAGCAGCACATCGAGCAACGCGCCGAAATCGATATCGCCATCGCCCGGCACGGTGAAAGTGCCGTTGATGATGCAGTCGGGGAAACTCCAGAGGTTATTGCGCGCGAGTTGCACCACCGGTTTGCGCACGTCCTTGAAATGCACGTGGCAGATGCGTTCGATGTGTTTGCGCAGCACCTGCAACGGCTCGCCGCCGCCCATGTAGCAGTGGCCCGAGTCGAACAGCAGGCCGACTTCGCTGCCGGTCAGTGCCATCAACTTGTCGATGTCCGACGGCGATTCCACATAGGCACCCATGTGGTGGTGATACGCCAGACGCACACCCTGCGACAGGGTGAAACGCGCCAGCTCAGTGAGCTTGTCGGCGTATGCCTGCCACGCTTGTTCGGTGTGAAAACGCGGGCGTTCGACCAAGGCAATGCGCTGGCCTTGAATCGAGTCAGCGACCTCGCCGTAGACCAGCACCTTGGCGCCATTCTTCGCCAGCAGCTCGACGTGGCCGCCGATGGCGTCGATTTCCTCGGCCACCGAACGCCGCGCCAGACGACTGGAATACCAGCCGGAGACCAACGCCAGATCGTAAGGCCGCAGCACGTCAGCGACGCCTTTGGCATCCTTGGGAAACTTGCCGTTGAGCTCAAAACCTTCGTAGCCGATCTCCTTGCCTTCGCTCAGCGCGGTGCTCAGCGGCGTCTCGCCACCGAGGGACGGCAAGTCGTCGTTGCTCCAGGAGATCGGGTTGATGCCAATTCGGATAGCGGGCATGGCTGCACCTTTTATTGTTTTTACATCAATCATTAAGACCACCACCGCTCCCCTGTAGAAGTGAGCCTGCTCGCGATAGCGGTGGCACATTCAATTCAGGGTTACCTGACGCAGCTATCGCGAGCAGGCTCACTCCTACAGGGTTCGGGGTGAATGCTTAGCTGCGCGATGAGCGCCACGCCTCGATCAATTCGACAAACGTGCCCTGCACCTGCCTGATCAGTGTTTCATCGTCGATCTCGCCGGCCATCCACGCGCGGCTCGGTTCCTGAAAAATCGTCCGGCCCACGGCGAACCCGCGACAGGTCCGGCTCTGGCGCGCCTGCTGAAACCCGGTTGCCAACTCCGCCGTCGGCGCATTCAGCCCCAGCAACACCACGCCACGGCAGTACGGATCACGTTCCTGAATCAACTCATCGAGCTGTTGCCATTCCTCGGCACTTTGCGCCTCGATCTTCCACCACGCCGGATAAATCCCGAGGTTGTAGAGACGTTTCAGCGCGCGATACAAAACCTCCGGATGCGCCGACGGCAGATCCTTCGGCGGAATAATCTCCAGCAGCAACTCATGCCCGCTGACCAGCGACGCCTGATACAAACCCTTGATCTGCGCCTCCTGCTCCAGGCGCAGCAGCGGTTCATCGTCCGGGTGAAACTGCACCAGACACTTGATGATCTGCTCCTGCGGCCAGGCAATCAGATTGCTGCCCACCGAGCGCCCATGTTCGAACGCCAGCGGCCGCGAACCCTGCACCTCCACCGGGCGCGCCACCCACCAGCCACGCCCGGTGGCGGCGTTCAGCGAGTCCTGACCGAAACGCTGATCGGCCAGCAGCCCGACATCGGCCTCGATGCCCTGCTCACGCAAATCGGCTTCGACGCGCTCCACGGCCTGAATGAACAGTTGTTTGAGCTGGCAGATCGCGTCGAGATCGCGCCCGCCCTTGTGCGCCAGTTCCACCAGTTGCCCGCGATGATCGAAAGCAAAAATGAACAGCTGCTTCCACTGTTTGCGTGGCACGCTGACCTGATGCAAACGCTGCAGGGTGACGTCTTGATCCGGCCGGGTGATCGGCACCGTGCTGTTGAACAGATAATCGAGTTCGGCGCGGGTCGGCATTGCCGGTGCACAGGCATGCCGCGACACCACCAGACCGCCGCAGGCATTGGCGAGCTGGCAGCAGCGCTCATCGCTGGCGTCCTCCAGCCAACCGGCGAGGAACCCCGACATGAACGCATCGCCAGCACCCAACACGTTAAGCACTTCAACACGCACGCCGGGGAAAATCGCACCGTCTTCAAGACGCACCGGAATCACCCCGTGAATCACCGTGCAGCCCTGCGGACCGAGTTTGACCACCAATGTCGCCGCACTGACGCGCCGCACATTGCGCAACGCGGTGAGCAAATCCTCCGAACCACCGGCAATCAGAAACTCCTCTTCAGTACCGACGATCAGGTCAAAACGCGGGAGGATTTTCTGCACATGCTGGCTGACGTTCTGATCGGCGACGAAACGGGTTTCGCCGTCCGCCTTACCGGCCAAACCCCACAGCACCGGCCGATAGTCGATGTCGAGAATGCGTTTGACGTCGTGCTTCTCGGCGTACTCCAAGGCCTGGATGCTCGCTTTGTAGACGCCATCGGTGGAGAAATGCGTGCCGGTGATCAGCAAGGCTTTGCTGGAGGCAATAAAGGCTTCGCTGATGTCTTCGGTGCGCAACGCCATGTCGGCGCAGTTCTCGCGGTAGAACACCAAGGGAAAGGTTTCGCGGTCCTTGAGACCGAGCAGGACCATAGCGGTCAGACGTTCCGGATCGACCTTGATGCCGCTGACGTCGCAACCCTCGCGGGCCAGCGATTCGAGCAGGAAACGGCCCATGTGATCGTCGCCGACCCGGCTCAACATCGCCGACTTGAGGCCCAGCCGCGCAGTGCCGAAGGCGATATTGGCGGAGGAGCCGCCGAGGTATTTGGCGAAACTGGAAACGTCCTCCAGCCGCGCGCCGACTTGCTGCGCATAGAGATCGACGCCAAGGCGCCCCAGGCAAATCAGATCCAATTGACGCCCACTGGCAAAACGAGTCTGGCCCATGCTGGCTCCTGTTATTTTTATCAGCCTGCGTTCGGGACGGTGGCCGTGCCGAACACTCTTGGTGGATGCAGACTAAAACGACTGGAACCGAACAATCAATAAATATTCCAAATAATTTTTACGTGGAATATTTTTTCCAATAAACTTTTGTACGACCGTTCCAGCCCCAGTGCATCGATTCAGCAGCGTGAGCGCCGATTGCATGCCGCAGATTTTATTCCGGCCTACCCTGTAGACTGCGCACAGCCCACCTATTGTCAGGGGCTGACCGATTCGTCAGCCCTATAAGAACAAGCCAGAAGGATTCTTTATGTCCCGCACCGATCAGCCGGCTACCGACGAGCAAACCTCCGAGCGCGACCTCGCCAGCCCCCCGATCAATGCCGAGCGCCTGCTGCAACTGATCACCGAAGAATACGAAGCCCTGCCGCGCCAGCTCAAACGCATCGCCAGCTACATGAGCCAGCAGAGCGACCGGATCATGGTCGACCGCATCAGCGACATCGCCCGCGAGTGCGAAGTGCACCCGTCGGCCATCGTGCGTTTCTCGCAGCGCTTCGGCTTCAGCGGTTTCAGCGAAATGCAGGCCTTGTTTCGCGAGGCCTACACGCACAAAGCCACGCCGGTGCAGAACTACCAGCAACGCATCCGCAGCATGATCGCCAACAAGTCGCAGAAGGCCAGCGGCGGCGACCTCGCCCGTGAATGCATCGACGCCACCCTCTCCGGCATCGAACGCCTGGGCCAGGAGCTCGACGACGCCGCCTTCGACAAAGCCGTCGACCTCGTCGTCAACGCCGACAATATCTACGTGGTTGGCGTGCGCCGTTCCTTCGCCGTCGCCGACTACCTGGTCTACAACCTGCAACACACCAACAAGCGCATCCATCTGGTTTCCGGCCTCGGTGGCAGCTACCGCGAACAGATGCGCAGCGTGCGCGCCAACGACCTGGTCATCGCGATCAGCTTCACCCCGTACGCCAAGGAAACCCAACACTGCCTGCGCATCGCCCAGCACCATCAGGCGAAAACCCTGATCCTCACCGACAGCAACCTCTCGCCACTGGCCAAACGCGCGAACACCGTGTTGCTGGTCAACGAAGGCAGCTCCTTCGCCTTCCGCTCGCTAAGCGCGACGTTGTGCCTGTGCCAGGCGCTGTTCATCGCCGTCGCCTATCGCCTGGAACTCAAGGTCGACGAAATTCACGAACAGGTCGGCTTCGACGACTGACAATTCCTTCAAGCTCGGCTAGGTTATGCCTTCCCCACCGGTTCGACTTGAAGGAACGCGTCATGAAACTGATCGGAATGCTGGATTCCCCCTACGTGCGGCGCGTGGCGATCTCCGCCAAACGCTTAGGGATCGACCTCGAACATGAGGCGGTCTCGGTGTTTCGCCACTTCGAGCAATTCCAGCAGATCAACCCGGTGGTCAAGGCGCCGACGCTGATTCTCGATGACGGCGTGGTGCTGATGGACTCGACGCTGATCCTCGACTACCTCGAGTCTGCTTCAGGCAAAAGCCTGCTGCCGACCGAGTTGAGCCAACGCGCCGGCGCCCTGCGCCTTATCGGCCTGAGCCTCGCCGCCTGCGAAAAAGCCGTTCAGCTCTACTACGAACGCAACCTGCGCCCCGCCGACATTCAGTACCAACCGTGGGTCGAACGCGTCGAAGGCCAACTCGCCGCCGCGTTCAGCGCGCTGGAAACAGAACTCGACAACTACCACTTGCCCACCGACGGCACCCTAGCTCAGGACGGCATCAGCCTTGCGGTCGCCTGGAGCTTCACCGGCCTCGTCGTACCCGACCAGATCGACAACGACCGCTACCCGCGCATCGCCCAATACACTGCATACGCGGAAAGCCTCGAAGCGTTCGTCAGCACCCCGATGACCTGACCATGAGCACCACCGACACCGCCGCCCCGGCGTTAAAGGAAATCTTCAACGCCGAGCGCTTGCAACACATCGCCCGCGAAATGAGCGCCGTGTACCCGGCGTTCAAGGCCAAGGCATTTCTCAAACACGCCCAGGATGGACTCGCTGAATTATCAGTGATGCAACGCATGGCGCGTGTCAGCGAAAGCCTGCACGCCGTGTTGCCGCTGGATTACCAAGATTCCCTAGAAGTCCTTTTCGAACTCGCGCCACGGCTGAACAGCGGATTCGTCAGCATGTGCCTGCCGCTTTACGTCGCGAGCTACGGCGGCCACGCGTTCGACACCTCGATGGAAGCGCTGAAGTACTTCACCACCTTCGGCTCCTCCGAATTCGCCATCCGCCACTTTCTGCGCAGCGACCTGGAGCGCTCGCTGGAACGGATGCACGACTGGACCCGAGACGAAAACCACCACGTTCGACGACTCGCCAGCGAAGGCAGCCGCCCTCGCCTGCCTTGGTCGTTTCGGTTGGACGCGGTGCAGGCGGATCCGCAGTTGGCCGCCGGGATACTGGATCGGTTGAAGGCGGATGAGAGTTTGTACGTGCGCAAGTCCGTGGCGAATCATTTGAATGATGTGACGAAGGTGCATCCGGAGTGGGTGTTGGACGCGATTGAAGGTTGGTCGCTGGAGAACAAGCACACGGCTTGGATTGCCAAGCATGCGTTGCGGAGTTTGATCAAGCAGGGGGATTTGCGGGCGCTGACGGTGATTGGTGCCGGGGCGAAGGCTGAGGTTGAGTTGTTGGATGTGCGGGTTGAGCCGGCGGTGGTGAGGTTGGGGGAAGCGATTACGTTGTCGTTTGTGGTGAAGTCGACGGTGGCGCATGAGCAGAGGCTGGTGATTGATTATGCGATTGACTATGTGAAGGCGAATGGCGGGGTTTCTAGGAAGGTTTTTAAGTTGAAGACGGTGGTGTTGGCGGGGTCTGCGAGGGAGGTTGTGGGGAGGCGGCAGGTGATTAGGGATTTTACGACGCGGAAGCATTTTGTGGGGCGGCATGGGGTGCGAATGATTGTTAATGGGGAGGTTTTGGGGGGTACTGCGTTTGACATCGTTGCTGGATGAGGTCGTGTGTGGATTCGTTGATCTGGCAATACTCGGAGTGATGGGAAAATTGCGCATGGGGCGGATTTCGGCCAGAAGCAGCCTGTCATAAGCGAAATGTTTCGGCCCCGGAGCGGTCATTTGCTTTTGCCTATCCAACGTTTTGTATAACCTCGGGAAATTCGTTTCGAACCCCGCATTGCAATATCCAGGTTCCCGATATGCAGACAGACCAAAACAGACTACTCGCCCTCGCATTGCTAGAGATCAAGACTTTACTTGTTGATTATCTGGGTAGCGTTGTAGACGCCCCGACGAATGTTCGCGTGGCGGCGCATATTGCCTATGCACTTCATAACGAGGCGGAGGCTGTTTACACCAATGCTGACTTTGCGCTCGACGACGCATCCCAAAAAATCGCTGCGATCGATCAAATTTTAGGTGCCACTGACGGCGCCGCGCTATTGGGCAGATTTGATGTCGAAACCTAAGTCATTCCAGATAATGCTAAACCAGGATGACTGCTTTTGGCCGAAAGCGGACCTCCGTTGAACCCACCATTGACACGGCAACTGTCAAAGATGGTTACTCAAAACCACGGTACTGGAAGACAGGTAGGAGAAATATCTTCTGCCTGCCTCCTACCAACTTCCATACGGAATGCCGTACTTTTTGACGTATCGCTTAGCTTTCGCACTTACCGGATAGGCATAACGACCACCGTGCTTCCCTTGTTCCGGCCCCAAAACCTCTATCTCACCTTTACCTCGGGCGACCTCAACCGGATTTCGACATGAATCTCTGACCCATGCTTGGAGTACGCCGCCCGGAGCGAGACCCACGTAGAGCGACGCCATAAACCGCGCGGTTTTCTCCGGTGTTTCCGGGCAACGCTGGTGTGTTGACTTCACCATCAGTTGCCTGCCCTCTTCCGGAATTTCGATGAAACCTTGATAGGTTTTTTGCTCTGTTATGGATTGCCAGCGGACAAAGATCTGTTTTGGAAGATCAGCGCCCGTCACAGGTCTCCCGGTCCCCGATACTGCCCCCCAACCACGAGCAGACTCTGTGCTGATATCGGGTTCACCGCTAGCAGCAGTGCTCTTGCCAGCGCGAAAGAAAATTCTGTCATTGATGTCTTGGACGGAGCTGTCCTCTACCCAGACCTTCATGTAATTCGGCTGAACGAACACTAACTCCCACCATGGATATTTAGGGTCATTTCGCCGGTTTCTGGGCCTGTGATTTGGCAGCCGGACAACAATAAAGCGCCCAGCAGCGCAATCCTTGCTTTCATTACAAAAGATCCATTCAGTTAAGTGTCACGACTACCAACTTCCGTACGGAATGCCATATTTGTCGATATACCGCTTTGCCTTTTCACTCACCGGATAAGCGTAACGCCCTTCGTTCTTACCTTGGCTCGGCCCTAGCGGCTCAATTTCTGCCTGCGCTCGAGCGACTTTGACCGGGTGGTGGCAAGAGTCTCTTACCCAAACCTGCACAACACCACCGGGGGCCAACCCTAAATAAACCGACGCCATAAATCTTGCTTCTTGATCAGGCGTTTGCGGGCAACGTTGATTGACGGACGCCACCATCAACTGTCTGGCTTCCTCTGGGATTTCTACCCATGCCTGCCACGTTTTCTGTTCGACAATCGATTGCCAGCGAACCCAGATGCGAACAGGCAAATCTGCTCCCACCACTCTCCTTCCACTGCCGCCTACCCCACCTGTCCAACCTCGGGCGGACTCCGTGCCATCTTCAGGCTCTCCCCCCGCAGCGGTGCCGCCGCCGGTTTTGTAGAAAATCCTGCCGTTAATGTCTTGAACAGAACTGTTCTCCACCCAAACCTTCATGTAATCCGGCTCCGTAAAAGCCAGTTCCCACCATTCGGATTTAGGGTCGTTTTTGGCTGATAGTGGTTCAGCAACCTGGCATCCAGTGCCCAGCAAGATGCACAGCATCGTAATGAGTTGCTTCATTGGCTGACGGTTTACCAACTCCCGTACGGAATGCCGTACTTGTCGATATACCGCTTCGCCTTTTCACTCACTGGATAAGCGTAACGACCACCGTGTTTTCCCTGCTCCGGGCCTAACGGTTCGATCTCTCCCTGGGCATGGGCAACTTTTATTGGACGGTGGCATGAATCTCTGACCCAAGCTTGAAGCACACCGCCAGGGGCTAGGCCCACATACAACGTAGCCATATATCGGGCGGCTCTTTCTGGAGTCTCCGGGCAGCGATGATGTGTTGACCTCACCATCAGTTGCCTCGCTTCTTCTGGAATTTCTATAAAGCCCTTATAGGTTTTTTGCTCTGATATGGACTGCCAACGGACAAAGATCATCCTAGGAAGATCAGCGCCGGTAACCGGAACCCCGGAGCCACCTACAGCTCCCCAACCTCGGGCAGACTCCGTCCCATCTTCTGGTTCGCCTCCGGGGGCGGATTTTGCGCCGACTCTGAAAAACATCATGTTATTGATGTCGAGGACTGAGCTGTCTTCCACCCAGATTTTCATATAACTCGGTTCAACGAATCCTAGTTGCCACCAAGGAGACTTAGGGTCATTTTCTCCACTTTCGGAACCTCCGGTCTGGCAGCCCATCAACAGTAGAACGCAGAGCAAAGCTATCGCTACCTTCATCACCAAAGCTTCCAATCAGGTACGTGGGGGTGTTGTACACGGATCGCGTCTTGCGTCGGGGCGTTGATGTAAACAGCATCAATACCGCTTCCGTCTCTTCTTCCGAGGGGATGATTCCAGTTCGCGGAGGCGTGGATGTACTTGAGCTTAAGCAGAGATTCATCCTCTGGAGTGGTTCTGTAGTTTCCGGCGAGAAATCGATCACACAGGGATTGGAGTTCTGCGGGGACGGAGTATTCGTCATCTTCAGGTATGTCGGAAAACTGAACACCCTTTTCTTTTGCCAGTTGATACATGACTCTCAGGTAGATCCTTGAGAGCTTACCGCTGACGGGACGTTTTAGTTGTAGAGCGGCGAACACGCGCTTCTGCCCCGGCGAAAGTCTGTCTTGATGCTCTTGGGGTATTTCGAAGGAAGCGGGGGTGACAATTTCCAGTAGATGAGCCGGCCATCCTTTAGCAATCCACTCGTTTTTCACACGCGCAGCATCTTGATAAATCGACGTGGTTGAAACGTCGACATACAGCGGTACCGCGAGAGTTTGCATAGGACTGACTAGAACGCACTCCTCGACTTCATCGAGATAGCTGCCGCCTATATCCGAATGGACCCCGGGAAAGGCGAACTCAGGATGTACGGGTTTTACTCGGCTGAGGGCAAAATTGGCGCGGCATTCATCACGGGCTACGAGGTGGACTACATCCGTGAAGTATCGACGATCCAAGTAAAGCCTCACACCAGGAGCGATGGGACTCTTCACGCGACCAAAATTGATAAAGCCGGCTATGGAGGGCACCGTATCGAATAGCCCGATGAATCCCATTTTGATGCCGCCTCCGAATTGGCTATCAAAGTCGCGGCTGAAATCTCTGGCGTTACTGTTTAGCAGACTTCCTAAAGCACCCTGCTTACCCCGCACGACTTCGTTCGAGAAGTGCCGTGCAGCGGCGGCCCCACGACTGAAACCGAATGTATCAAAAGTCAGAGAGGCTATCTCACAGTTGGGGTTTTCTTGCAGTGCTTCTTCTATAGCCTGTTTTATTTGCGTAAAAGACGCCTGCACACGCCCCACAACACCAGTCTCACCCCGCCCCATTCCGGAGCCCACGACGCTGTCTTTTTTATTGCTGTCGGTGCCGATACCTTCGACATAAATTGGGCTTGATACGTCCTTTAGAAAGCCATCTCCCTCGGCTTTCTGGGTCTTTTTATATAAGGAAAATAATTTCTTCACATTGGTAGGCCCGGCGCCATAACTGCTGTCCGGATCTCTCATATAGGGCTGACAGCTAGCAGGAATATCTTCCGGCGCAATCGGATGCTGCGCCCCACACAGCAATCCAGCCGCCGTGTTGTTCGCATTATTCCCAGTGCCATCAAAGAAAACCCCAATCCTCAACGCGATCCCGATTTTCTCAGGTTCGCGCGCAGGCTCTTTCCCGTGCTTCTCATATTCCGCCCAACGCTGGGCGTGAATATCGACGGGTTTGGCTTCTTCGTAACGATAATTTTTCGGGGGGTTGGGTACGTAGCCACTCATCCATGTTTCCTGGCTCTGATCCTTGAGAACGGCCCGAAGGGTGACAGCCGAGACTTTTGCGCGCAAGCCGTGGCCGTGTGCCAGCCAAGGTGTGCCCGCGGGGTTCGACGAGGGTTTCCCCTCGTCGGGGTGGGGGTTAGCTGGCGATTTCGACGTTATCCAGCGCTTGATTGACGGCGATTTCGCCGAGCATCACGACTTGGGCGATGCCGAGCGCGGTTTTGCGGTGGGAGGTGTCGAGCATGGCGGCGAAGTTGATCAGCATTTCACTGGCGGAGCCGAGGGTTTCGCTGGCGTTGGCGAGCAGGGATTCGTTGTCGTACTTCGGGTTGGCCAGGTACATGCGTTCGGGTTGTTGGGGGCTGGCCATGATTTGGCTGGCGGGTTTGAGGTAGTGGTCGAGAGCCCGTTCGGCGGCTTCGTGGAATCGCTTGGAGTCGAGGGATTCGTAGGGAGATGTGGGGTCGGTTTCGGGTGGGTTGGGTGTTGGTTTGATCATTGATGAAGCTCCTACGTCAAAAAAAGGAGCCATCACTCTCGCTACCAAACGAGGGTGGCGGCCATGCGCAGGTTGGTAGACCGGGACGTAGAAAACCGGCGCGCCCGAAGACGCCCTGTGCATGACCACCATAAAAGCCGTGTCGAACAGACACTGCGAATCATGATGCTTATGCAATCTACGAAAACTCAGGGCTACCAAACCCGATCACTGTTTTTCAGTGACCGACAGACGATAAAACCCGCGACCTAGACGCACAAGCCGGCGGATTCTGGCTTAGTCGTAGGCAACGGCGCAAGACGTTGTAGGGCTTTATGGGTTGCTGGAGGCGTCGTTTAAACAAGTAGTGATTTGCTGTTAAGAAGGACGCTTTCGCGAGCAAGCTTTGCTCCTGCGGGGTTGGTAGTGGTTTTACAGGTGTGTGTCGGGGATTGTGCCGGAGTAGAGGTGTTCGACCGGGCCGCTGAGGGTGACGTTGCCGGTACCGCTCCAGTGCACGCTGACGGGGCCGCCGTCGCATTCGACTTCGACGGTGTGGTCAAGCAGGCCCCGGCGGATACCATTGACGGCGGCGCCGCAGGCGCATGAGCCAGAGCCGAGCGGGATGCCGCCGTTGCGTTCCCAGATGCGCAGGCGGATGTGCTGGCGGTCGATGATCTGCACGAAATGAACGTTGGTCTTGCGCGGGAACAAGGGGTGGCTTTCGAGGGTTGGGCCGAGGCTGGCGATGTCGACACTGCCGAGGTCGTCGACGAAATACGTGCAGTGCGGATTGCCCATGCTGCAGGCGCTTGGATCGCCAGGCAACGGCAGTGCGAGCGTGTCGTACGCCTGCGCCAGGGGAATGTCTGTCCAGTCGAACAGCGGCTGGCCCATGTCGACGGCGATCAAGCCGCCCGGCGTGCGTTCGCAGATAAGCAGCCCACGCTGGGTGCGCAGAGTGATCGATTTGCCGCTGGCCTCACGCATCAGTCGATCGGCGGCGCCACGGGTTGCGCTGCCGCAGACATCCAGCGCTGAACCGTCGGCATTCCAGAATTGCAGGCGCGCATCGGCATCATCGCAGTCGAGCACCACGGCGAGCTGGTTGAAGCCGATGCCTAGATGACGGTCGCCCAGGCGCCGGGCCAGTTCGCTGGTGATCGGGTTGGCGCTGTTGCGGGTGTCGACCAGGACGAAATCGTCGCCGTTGGCGTGCATCTTGTGGAAGCTCAGCGGCATTGATCGATCCTTGTAAGGTATGAAATCCTGAACCGATCTGGCCGGATTTCAGCCGGTTTTGCAAGGTTGACTTCGAGACTACAAGCCTCAGGGGATCAACACCGCTGACAACTTTCACAGGTTGTAAGCAGCGTTTTCGACTATAGCGAATGGCTCTAAAGGACTGTCAGTTCTTACAGGTAATTTCCAGTGCGATGGGGATTAGGCTGGCTCGACTGAAGATAGCCGAGGATTGATCATGAACCCGATTCGCTGCCTGTTACCGCTGGGGTTTCTGCTGTCGGCAATACTGCCGGCCGCTGCCGATGCCGGCGCCACCTGGACGTACCTTAATCTCGAAGCGAATTTTCGCTGTGATAACGGCATCACTAAGCCGGGCTATAGCGTCTATGTAGTGGGAGATGTTGTGGAGTTGGGGAATGGTGATCCAACCAAGGCTTTCCGACTCAGTCCCTCTCCTTACCCTACCTGGTCCGGCAAAATAAAATTCAGCAACGCAAAGCCCGGTGACGTCATTAAGTGGAAATGCATCGTTCGCAACGAGAATCCTCCTAACGATGTAGTCACCGAGCAGTCAGGCCCTGGCAACCAGGTCACCTTAACCTTCAGTGCATCGCTTCAGACCATCGGTACATTCTGAAGGCAGACTGAGTCGGGTCTGGCGCCGCACAGGTCGTCCGCCGCCCGGTGCCAGGCGCTCTTCAATGGCAAATGGCTCGAAGCCGAGTTTCGGATAGAGCAGCAGGCCGGCGGTATTTTCGTTGGAGCGGTGGCCGACGTTCATGGCCGCCCTGCCCTCACTGTTTACTGCTCGCCAGATGATGCGCAACCAGTGCGTTGGCGTGGCCGTGGCCCATGCCGTGCTCGGACTTGAGCCAGGCGACCCGTTCCATGTGCTTTTTGTCGCCGAGGCCGGCAAGGAGGTTCAACCAGTGATCGATCGGTTGGCCGTACTTCTTTTCGATGGAGGGGAAATAGGACGCCGGGCCTTTGACTTTGCTGTCTTCGCTCATGCTGCAAGCTCCCTGTGATCGCGACGGAGGGTCGGCTGACGCTCCTTGTCGTCTGGGCATAGAGTGGCCGGGAAGTGGCGATCCGGCAACTACTCCCCTGCGTTCGCGATCACCGGGTTGTTTTGCGGTCCTGATAAAACCGCTCCATCGGTGTCATCCCATCCGTCCTGACCGAGGCAATTGCCTGATAATTCTTCTGGCCCGCTGGCACGATAGGGTCACCGGGAAAGCGATAATCCTTGAACCCCTGCATCACCTTCTGATCAATCGCGTTATCGCCGCAGCTGGCGTACAGCGAAATCACTGGTACCAACGTGCCGGGGATGTACGCAAGCTGCACCTGAACCGGTTTCCCGGGTTGCGTCGCAGTGGTGACTTTTTCGAGGGTTTTCTCGGCCGTTTCTATGTAAGTCTCGAGGTCGCTGCGCACCATGGCGACAAAGAGATTGTTGTAGCGCTGTTGCTGCTCAATGGTCATCGCCACACCTTTGGCACGCAGTCGCTCGACTCCTTTCCAGGATTCGCTGCCACCCGCCTTGCCGGCATTGAAGTAGTGCTCCAGCGCACTTGGCAGATCTTGCGCACCACCGATGCCGTTCTCCAGATAGGCGGCGACTTTGAGTTCGATTTCCGTATTACCGGGATGGGCAGTGGCGCGCAGATAGAAGTCTCTGGCCGCCACGAGATCCACCGGCCCGCCGATGCCCTCTGCCGCCATGGTGCCGAGTCGGGAATAGGCTGCTGGATTTACTGCGGCGGCGGCCTGATAAATGGCTTTGGCTTGCTGATAATCCTGAGGTACGCCGTGTCCACGTTCGTACAGTTTGCCGAGGATCATTGTGCAGCCGTTTTCCTGCTTGGCAAGGTAACGGATGGTATCGACCTGATCTGACGTAATGTCATCTTTATCGTAAAGGGAAACACATCGCAGGATCGGATACATATCGCCTAACGGGTTGCTGCTGCCGATGGAATGGCAACCGCAGATGAAAGCCGCAAAGGCAAGAACGGCAACAGCCTTGTACATGAAGTAAATCCTTGAAGTTCATTGCGACTGCATCGGCAGAACAGCTGAAAGAATGAGAATGCAACCTGTAGGAATGAGCCTGCTCGCGATTGCGCCAGGTATGCAAATCAAATGTCGGCCGACACCCCCCTTTCGTGAGCAAGTTCATTCCTGCCGGGTGTAACTGAGGTTTCAGGAAACGCCACCCACAACAACACCAATGCCACTCCCGCCACCGCCGCCAACGTCAAAAACGCCGCACGGTAACCCGCCGCCTCAACCACCAGCCCGGCAAGGCCATTACTCAACGCCGCACCCAACCCGAACGCAGTCGAAAGCGCACCCAGACTGACATTGAAATGCCCGGTCCCCAACGTCAGATCCTTAACCACCACCGGAAACAGCGCGCCGAAAATCCCCGCGCCAACGCCATCAAGCAACTGCACCGCGACCAGCCAATAAGGATCATCGGACAAGGTGTAGAGCACGCCGCGCAACGGCAAAATCAGGAAGCCTGCGAGCAACAACGGTTTGCGTCCCCAAAGATCGGCCTTGGCCCCGACCAGTAACGCGACGGGCACCATGACCAGTTGCGCGGCGACGATGCAGGCCGAGGTCAGTGGCGTGGCCATGTGTAAATTAGCCTGGGCGAGTTTCTGGCTTACCAGCGGCAACATCGCGGCGTTCGCCAGGTGAAACAGCGCGCAGCAAACCGCGAACAACAACAGCGGTTTGTTCGTCAGCAGCACCGCCAGACCCGACGGTTGCGTGCCATGTCCCGCGCCGCCGGGATCCAGCCCTCGCGCCACATCGTGGTCGATGGCTTTTGGCGACACAAAGGCGATCGCAACCACGCTGGCCAGCGCCATCACCGCCATCAGATAAAACACCGCCACCGGACCGAACAGGTAGGCGAATAACCCTGCCAGCAGCGCCGCGCAGGCATTGCCGGCGTGGTTGAATGTTTCGTTGCGCCCGGTGCGGCGGGTGAAGGCTCGTGGTCCGGTAATCCCTAAGGTGATCGCCGAAATCGCCGGAGCGAAAACCGATGCGGCAACGGCGCTGAGCGCTTGCGTCAAGGCGACCAGACTGAATGAACTAACGAAGGGCAGCAGCAGGCAACTGCCGGTGACCAAAAGCGCGGCAATGGCGATGATCGCGCGTTTGTAACGCGTGTTATCGACCAGCGCCCCCGCAGGTGTTTGCGTGATGAGCGCGGCGATCCCGGCAAGGGTCATGACCGCACCGATGCTCGCCGGATCCCAGTGATGCACCGCCAACAGGTAGATCGCCAGATAGGGGCCGAGCCCATCGCGCACGTCGGCGAGGAAAAAATTCAGGCTGTCGAGTGACAGGTTGTTGCGACGATCGAGCTGAATGGCCACAGGCAGCGTCTTCGATGTTCGAGGTTGTGCGAATTGAATCAACCTCCGCTGATTCAGTGACCTGTGGCGTGGGTCTTAGTTGCATGGGCCGGATGCAATCAGCCGGCCGGATATGCTCAGATCGAGCGTTGATTGACGCGGTTCATCAGTTGTTCGGCGGTTTCTTTGCGCTCGGAATAGCGATCAACCAGATGAGTCTGTTGGCCACGCAGCAGCACAGTGAACTTCACCAGTTCCTCCATCACATCCACCACACGATCATAAAACGGCGACGGCTTCATCCGCCCGGCTTCGTCGAATTCCATATAGGCCTTCGGCACCGAGGACTGGTTGGGGATGGTGAACATGCGCATCCAGCGGCCCAACACGCGCAATTGGTTGACCACGTTGAACGACTGCGAGCCGCCACAGACTTGCATCACCGCGAGGGTTTTGCCTTGGGTCGGGCGGACGGCGCCGAGCTCCAGCGGGATCCAGTCGATCTGCGCCTTGAACACCGCAGACATGGCGCCGTGACGTTCCGGCGAGCACCAGACCTGCCCTTCCGACCACAACACCAGATCGCGCAGTTCCTGCACTTTGGGGTGATCGACAGGGACGTCATCGGGCAGCGGCAGGCCGCACGGGTTGAAGATCCGCGTTTCAGCGCCGAAGTGTTCGAGCAGGCGCGCGGCCTCCTCTACCAGCAGACGGCTGAACGAGCGTTCGCGGGTCGAGCCGTAGAGCAGCAGGATGCGCGGTTTGTGTTGATCCAAAGAAGACGTCTGCAAGCCTTCGAACAAAGAATGGTCAAGATTGGGCAGTTGTTCTGACATATGTCCTCCAGCTCAGAGAGAGCCGATACGATCCAGCTCACGCTGGAGTTCAGCGCGGCTGAGTGCTTTAAAGGGCAGACCGAGAAAGGTCGCGCAGCGCCGCTCGATGATCGCCAGCGTGGCAGCGAACGCCGCGTCCACAGCGGCATCGTCGCCGAGCACATCCGAGGGATCTGCGAGGCCCCAATGGGCTTTGAGCGCTGGGCCGAAGTACACCGGGCAGCTTTCACCGGCGGCCTTGTCGCAGACGGTGATGACAATATCCGGCGGATTGTCTTCGAACGCGTCATTGCCCTTGCTGGATAAGCCATCGATGGCAATGCCGGCCTGTTGCAGCGTCGACAGACTGCGCGGCAACACCTGGCCTTTGGGGAAACTCCCTGAACTCACGGCCTCGAATCCGGCGCGCGCCAGATGATTGAACATGGCTTCAGAGAGGATGCTGCGGCAGCTGTTGGCCGTGCACATAAACAGAATTCGCATGGTGTTTGCTCCCTTAGCAGCAGGCGGTTTCGCGAACCGGGCGGCCATCCATGCTCTGCAGGCGCGCGGCGTTGTCCTTGAGCCAATCGGCGTTGGCCCCGGACGTCACCTGGAGGATTTGACGAACCCAATCGGGCAGTTGCGGATTAAGGCGGTAGTAGACCCATTGCCCCTGACGGCGATCGAGCAGCAGGCCGTTGCTGCGCAATTGCGCGAGGTGGCGGCTGATTTTCGGCTGGCTGTCGCCGAGTGCGCACATCAACTCGCAGACGCAGAGTTCACCTTGATCGGCGATGAGCAGCATGGCGCGGACGCGGGTTTCGTCGGCGAGGCTCTTGAAGACGTCGGTGGGGGTGATCATGGGACGGGCTCGGCGCATATGAAGATTCGAATATACGGATATCCATATATACGGTCAAACAAGATCAAGAGATCGCAGCCTTCGGCAGCTCCTACACCGGCTCCTGTAGGAGCTGCCGAAGGCTGCGAGCTGTTGATCTCAAAGGTTAAGCAACAACCCCAGCTCCGCCTCACACAACCCCACCACATAATCCCAGACCACCCGCAGCCGCACCGACTTGTGCAACTCGCGCCGCGTGCTGATCCAGTAGCTGCGCTCGATGCTTTCATCCGGCAGTAACGGCACCAGATCGGGATCCGATTCGGCCATGTAGCAAGGCAACACCGCAATGCCCAATCCCGACCGCGCCGCTTCCTGCTGCGCAATGACACTGGTGCTGTGAAACACCACCCGAGGACTGCGGCAGAAGCTGTTGAGAAACATCAGTTCCTGGCTGAACAGCAAATCATCGACATAACCGATCCACGCATGCCGCCCGAGGTCTTCGCGGCTTTGCAGGGGCGGTGCCTTATCGAGATAGCGTTGGCTGGCGTATAACGCGAGTCGATAGTCCGTGAGTTTGCGCGTCACCAGCATGTCTGCCGCCGGGCGCTCCAGATGGATGCTGATTTCCGCCTCACGGTTGAGGATGCTGACAAAGCGCGGCACCGCGACCAGTTCCACTTCCAGTCCCGGATACCGTTCGAACAGGCCGATCATGCGGCTGGCGAGAAACTTGATCCCGAGCCCTTCCGTCACCCCTACGCGGATTTTGCCCAACGGTGCTGTCGACTGGGTGATTTCCTCCTGCGCCAACAACGCAACATTTTCCATCGCCTCGGCATGCTTGAGCAGCGCCTCCCCCGCCGGGGTCATCTCATAGCCTTGCGCGTGCTGAACAAACAATGCAGTGCCGAGGCTTTTTTCGATGGCTTCGATGTGGCGGGCGACGGTGGCGTGGGTGGTGTTGAGACGGCGGGCGGCCGTGAGCAGGCGGCCGCTGCGTTGCAGTTCGAGAAAAAACCGCAGGTCGTTCCAGTCGAACATGCTGTGTCCTTGTCGGCTATCGTCTAGTGAGGCTGTTCAAAAACGCACAGCGGCTGCGCAAAAACTAACATTCTTTTGACGAAAGCTAACAACTAGAGTGTCCGACAATAAAAACAAAAAGCGAGGTCAGGGAATGCAGACTTCCCTCGATGAATATGACTACATCGTGGTCGGCGCCGGCCCTGCCGGGTGTCTGCTGGCCAATCGGCTGTCGGCGGATCCGCAGCAGCGTGTGCTGTTGCTGGAAGCCGGCGGGCGCGACAACTATGCGTGGATCCACATTCCTGTCGGTTACCTGTTCTGCATCGGTAACCCGCGCACCGACTGGTGCTTCAAGACCGAAGAACAACCGGGCCTCAACGGCCGCGCGCTGAGTTATCCGCGCGGCAAAGTGCTGGGCGGCTGTTCTTCCATCAACGGCATGATCTACATGCGTGGTCAGGCCAACGACTATGATGGCTGGGCCGCCGAGGGCAATCCGGGCTGGGCCTGGAATGATGTGCTGCCGCTGTTCAAACAGAGCGAAAACCATTTTGCCGGTGCGGCTGAATTTCACGGCGCCAAGGGTGAATGGCGGGTGGAACAGCAGCGGCTGTCGTGGCCGATTCTGGACGCGTTTCGCAGCGCTGCCGAGCAGAGCGGCATCGCCAGCATCGATGATTTCAATCAGGGCGATAACGAGGGTTGCGGCTACTTTCAGGTCAATCAGAAGGCCGGCGTGCGCTGGAATGCGGCGAAGGCCTTTTTGAAACCGCTGCGCAACCGGGCGAATCTGACGGTGCTGACCGGGGTTGAAGTCGATCGGGTTCTGCTGGAAAACGGTCGCGCGTGCAAAGTCAGTGCGCGTCATGAAGGCCAGAGCAAACAGTTCAAGGCGCGCAAGGAGATCATTTTGTGCGCCGGCGCGGTCGGTTCGCCAAGTATTTTGCAGCGTTCGGGGATTGGTCCTCGGCCACTGCTCGAACGCTTGGGAATCGGCGTGATTCATGAGCTGCCAGGAGTCGGCGGCAATCTGCAGGATCACCTGCAGTTACGCCTGATCTACCAACTGGAAAATGCGCGCACGCTGAACCAGATCGCTGGCAGCGTGTGGGGCAAGATGGGCATGGGCCTGCGTTACCTGTATGACCGCAGCGGGCCGCTGTCGATGGCGCCAAGTCAGCTGGGCGCGTTTGCGCGTTCAGGACCGGAGCAGACCTCGGCGAATCTTGAGTACCACGTGCAGCCGCTGTCGCTGGAGCGTTTTGGCGAGCCGTTGCACAGTTTCCCGGCGTTCACCGCGTCGGTTTGCGATCTGCGTCCGCAGAGTCGTGGACGCATTGATATTCGTTCGGCGGATCCACAGGAGGCGCCGTTGATTCAGCCCAACTATCTGAGCCATCCGGAAGATTTGCGCGTGGCAGCGGACGCAATCCGCCTGACCCGACGCATCGTCAGCGCCCCTGCTTTGCGGGCTTTCAAACCGGTCGAGTATCTGCCCGGCGCCAACCTGCAAAGCGAAGAAGAGTTGCAGCAAGCGGCGGCGAAGATCGGCACGACGATTTTCCACCCGGTCGGCACCTGTCGCATGGGCAACGACGCTGAGGCGGTGGTCGACGCACAGCTGCGTGTACACGGCGTGCCCGGCTTGCGCATCGCCGACGCCTCGATCATGCCGCGCATCACCTCGGGCAATACGTGTTCGCCTACGCTGATGATTGCGGAAAAGGCTGCTCAACTCATTCTCAATTCCAAAGCTGTAAACACCGTACCTGTAGGAGTGAGCCTGCTCGCGATGACGGAATAACATTCGACATCTGTGTTGACTGATACACCGCCATCGCGAGCAGGCTCACTCCTACAGGGGATATGCGTTTGATTCATGGACATCGAGCACCAGTGGAACAACAAAAACAATCACTGTGAGGGATACCGATATGTCAGAACACGTTCAGCCGCTGGACGCCGTGCGCAGCGCGGAGACCAGCCCGGATACACGCAAAGTCATCTTCGCTTCCTCACTGGGGACGGTGTTCGAGTGGTATGACTTCTTCCTCTACGGCGCCCTCGCGGCAGTGATCAGCAAGCAGTTTTTCGCCGGCGTCAACGACACCACGGCGTTCATCTTTGCGCTGATGGCCTTCGCCGCAGGCTTTATCGTGCGGCCGTTCGGGGCGCTGGTGTTCGGTCGGTTGGGGGACATGATCGGGCGCAAATACACCTTCCTCGCGACGATCATTTTGATGGGCGTGGCGACGTTCTGCGTCGGTCTGCTGCCGACCTACGCCAGCATCGGCATCGCCGCGCCAATCATTCTGGTGGTGCTGCGCATGCTTCAGGGGCTGGCGCTCGGCGGTGAATACGGCGGCGCTGCGACCTACGTTGCCGAGCACGCGCCGATTGGCAAACGCGGCTTCCACACCAGCTGGATTCAGTCGACCGCCACCCTCGGCCTGCTGCTGTCGCTGCTGGTGGTACTCGGTTGCCGCTACTTCACCGGCGATCAGTTTGAAGTCTGGGGATGGCGCATTCCGTTCCTGCTGTCGATCGTGCTGCTGGGCATTTCCACCTGGATTCGCTTGAGCCTGCACGAGTCGCCGGCGTACCTGAAAATGAAAGAGGAAGGCAAAACCTCAAAAGCGCCGATCCGCGAATCCTTCGGCAAATGGGAAAACCTCAAAGTCGTGCTGATCGCCCTGTTCAGCATCAACGCCGGGCAAGCGGTGACCTTCTACGCGGCGCAGTTCTACGTGCTGTTCTTCCTCACCCAGTTCCTGAAAATGGACCCGGCGGTGGCCAACACCTTGCTGATCATCAGCGTGGTGATCGGCGCGCCGTTCTTCATCATCTTCGGCTGGCTGTCGGACAAGGTCGGGCGCAAACCGGTGCTGATGCTCGGCTTGCTGCTGGCCACGGCGCTGTACTTCCCGATCTTCAAATCGCTGGCGCACTATGCGAATCCGGCGATTGATCAGGCCAGCCGCCAGGCACCGATCACTGTGCTGGCGGATCCGGCGACCTGCACCTTCCAGTTCGATCCGGTCGGCAAAGCCAAATTCGACAGCCCGTGCGACAAGGCCAAAACCTTTCTGGTCAAGCAAGGCCTGCCCTACTCCAGCGCCGCTGCGCCTGCCGGCAGCGCGGTGCAAATCAGCGTCGGTGACGTCAAACTCGACGGCTTCGATGAGGCGGCATTACGCGGCGCAATCACCCTCGCCGGCTACCCGCAACAGGCGGATGCGCAGCAGATCAACAAGCCGATGATCGTTGCGCTGATCGTCGCGCTGATCATCATCTCGGCCATGTGTTACGGGCCTCTTGCGGCGCTGATGGTGGAGCTGTTCCCGACGCGGATTCGCTACACCTCGATGTCGCTGCCGTATCACATTGGTAACGGCTGGTTTGGCGGATTCCTGCCGACGGTGTCGTTCGCGCTGGTGGTGTACACCGGGGACATCTTTTACGGGCTGTGGTATCCAGTGCTGATTACCGGGGTGAGCCTGGTGGTGGGGATGATCTGTTTGCGTGAGACGAAGAATATCGATCTCGACAAGAACTGACACTCAACCAGACAAATATCGGCGAGGGCTTTTACCCTCGCCGATTTTTTTGCTCAGGCATCAACCTTGATCACCTCGAACTTCACCTGATCCGGATAAAACGCCACGTAGTCGCGGATCGGCGCCACTGACACTTTCGGATTCTCGTAAGTCCACACCGCATTCGCGCCCTCATGCCCCGGCACTTGCAGACTAAAGTAGTTGGCGTCGCCCTTGTACGGGCAGTAACTGGTGTGATCGGTGCGGGCGAAATACTTTTCGTCGATGTCTTCGCGGGGGACGTAATAGACCGGCGGGTAGTTGGCTTCGTTGAGAATCATGACGTGGGAAGAGGCGGCGACCTGGATGCCGTGGAATTTCACCAGCAGACAGCCGGCAAGTTGTTCGAGGGCGATGACTGGACTTGGGCCGGAGGTTTTCATGGGGTTCTCCTGAGTACGGCGAAGAGACCGGTTCAGGTATAGCCCATTGGTACGGGTTGGGTTGGGTTTACAGCTGAACGGCCCTTTAACATCAAAAGCCCCTCACCCCAGCCCTCTCCCCGAGGGAGAGGGAGCCGATTGGGGGATATTGGCGAACTTCACCGACTTGAACGTTTGGCTTTGAATCCATAATCGACTCGGTTTTCCAGGTCGATGGATTTCGCCAGACAACTCGGTCAGTCCCCTCTACCTCTGGGAGAGGGTTAGGGTGAGGGCCGCTCTTAAGGCATCACGCAACGATATCAGTCGCCACCGCTTGCCCCACCACACCCACGGCAAAATCCACCGAACCCTGCCCCGTCAGGTCCACCATCAGGCTGGTCTGATTGGTCTGCGCGAAGTAGGTCAGGATCGCATCGCCCGCATGCCCGGTGAAGCCGCTGACGAAGTTCAGCGACGCCGCCCCCGTGGCGAAACCGGCAATGCCCGACAGGTCGATCTTGTCCAGGCCGCTGGTGAAATCCATGATCCAGTCCGGCGCGGTCATGGTCGAATCGCTGGCGGCACCGAACACGAAGGTGTCTGCGCCTGCACCGCCCCACAAGGTATCGCCACCGCCTCCCCCGTAAATGATGTCGTTACCGGCACCGCCGACCAGTTCGTTGACGGCGGCGTTGCCGATCAGCAGGTCATTGCCCGCACCGCCCACCGCATTCTCCACGGTCACACCGTAAGCAATGGACACGTTGCCCACCAGACCGCCGACATCGGAGAACGAACCTTCGTTGAGGTTGATCTTCTGGTTCTGACTGAAGCCGGAGAAATCCAGCGTGTCGTTACCGCCGCCATCCCACACCGAGAAAACCACTTTGGAGGACGCCGAAGAGGCGCTGTAGAAATCGCGCTCGGCATTGGAGTTGAAGCCGTACGTAGTGTCATCGGCGCGGGTCGCGTAGTTGGCGCCATACAGCTTTTGCACCGCGACGATATCGTCCAGCAATGGCGCCGAAGCGTAGGCGCCGCTGCCGTCCTTGCTGAAGTTCTGGTCGGTGTTGGCTTCGCTCCAGTAACTCATCAGGCTGTAGCCGCGCGTGTCTTCAGCGTACTTGGCGTCGTTGTAGGTCGGGTTGCCGTTACCGGCGTTGTACGCGCCCGGGTGCGACAGACCGAGGGTGTGGCCGATTTCGTGGGTCAGGGTCTGACGCCCGTAGTTGTTGGTGTCCGGGGTCTTGTTGACCTGATATTGATCGTTGATCAGGTACCACGACTGACCGTCATAGCCACCGCCGCTCGGCAGATACGCGAACGCTGCGCCACCGGTGCTGACGTCGTAGTTGCCGAAGGTCATGTGACCATCGCCGCCCTTGCCTTCACTGAAGGTGACGTTGGCAACATCAGCCCAGGATTGCATCGCGAGCACGGCTTGTGCCTTCTGCTGAGCGCTGAATTCGCTGAAATTGCCCAGTTTGACGTTGTAGTTCGCCGGTTTCTCGCTGAGGAAGTTGTAGCTGAGGTCGATCTTGCCGTCAGCGTTCTTGTCGCCCCACGACAGGCCCTTGCGCAGGATTTCATCGGCGGCCTGGTCGGCGGTGAACGATGGTTTACCGTTGACCAGCGCATCGCCGCCACGGTCGTACAGATGGCTGAACGTGTCGACTTCGGTAAAGGCAGTGCTGGTGTTGAAGGAGGTTTGAAGCATGGTTTACGTCCTTGTTTCTGGGTAGTCAGTGTCCGACAGACCACGGCGATCTACTGGCGAGATCGTCCTGTCACTCGCGTTGCAAACGCGCCGAAGCTGACACGGCGCAGACCCCTGGCGCTAATCAATTTCTCGATAGTGCGGTGCTGCGTCCCGGTTTTTACCGTCACTTGCGGCAATCTTTTTATCTGTATATCCATACAGATAAAAGTTGCTCCGAGCGCCAACTCCGGCCATTCTGTGCACCTGTTCAGACCTTGATCGACGATGGTGGATATGCGGCTGTACCTCTGTGAAAAACCCTCCCAGGCCAAAGACATTGCGGCCGTGCTCGGTGCCAAGCGCCGGGGCGACGGCTGCTGGCTGGGAACGGATGTCACAGTCACCTGGTGCATCGGCCACTTGCTCGAAACCGCCCCGCCGGATGCCTACGACGCCCGTTACAAGCGCTGGGTGCTGGCCGACCTGCCGATCATTCCGGACAAATGGAAAATGACCGTCAAGCCACGCACCGCCAGCCAGTACAAAGCGGTGAAGCGCCTGCTCGGCGAGGCCAGCGAACTGATCATCGCCACCGACGCCGACCGTGAGGGCGAGATGATTGCCCGGGAACTGGTCGAGCATTGCCGTTATCGCGGGCCGATCCGCCGCTTGTGGCTGTCGGCGCTGGACGAAGCCTCGATCCGCAAAGCCTTGGCCGCGCTGAAACCGGGGGCCGAAACCTTCAGCCTGTATCACTCGGCGCTGGGCCGCTCGCGGGCGGACTGGCTGATCGGCATGAACATGAGTCGGCTGTTCACGCTGCTCGGTCGGCAATCGGGTTATCAAGGGGTGTTGCCGGTAGGCCGCGTACAGACGCCGACGTTGCGCCTGGTGGTGGACC
The DNA here is from genome assembly GCF_002979955.1 of Pseudomonas sp. MYb2. Taxonomy (NCBI): domain Bacteria; kingdom Pseudomonadati; phylum Pseudomonadota; class Gammaproteobacteria; order Pseudomonadales; family Pseudomonadaceae; genus Pseudomonas; species Pseudomonas sp. MYb2. The sequence goes on along the minus strand of NZ_PCQC01000002.1, from coordinate 257,858 downwards.
GCGACCGCAGCATCGCCGATTTCGTGCCGGTGCCATTCTGGGCTATCGATGTCGATCTGCTGCACAACGGCATTCCGTTTACCGCACAGTGGCGGGCGCCGTCGGATGTCTGTGATGATCAGGAGCGCTGCCTGAACCAGGCGTTGGCCCAGCAAGCGGCGGCTGCGATCAATAGCGCTGCCAGTGCCCGGGTGGTCAAGCTGAAAACCGAGCGCATGCGTGAAGTGGCGCCCCTGCCCTTCGATCTCGGCACCTTGCAGGAAGTCTGCTCGAAGAAGCTCGGCATCGGCGCGCAGGAAACCCTCGACATCGCCCAGGCGCTCTATGAAACCTACAAGGTCATCACTTACCCGCGCAGTGATTGCGGCTACTTGCCGCTGAGCCAGCACAGTGAGGCGCCGGGGATTCTCGCCGCGTTGCGTCAGGCCGATCCGGGCCTTCAAGCATTGCAAGGCTTTCTCGAACCGCAGCGCAAGTCTCGCGCATGGAACGACGCCAAGGTCAGCGCCCACCACGGCATCATCCCCACCGCAGCGGCGAAAAATCTTGAACGCCTGACCGGCAAACACCGCGCGGTCTACACCTTGATTCGCGCACGCTATCTGGCGCAGTTTCTGCCCAGTCACGAATACGATCGCACCCAGGCTGATTTCGATTGTGCCGGTGAAGCCTTACGCGCAGTCGGCAAGCAGATCATCGAACCGGGCTGGAAACGCGCATTGCCCGAAGCACTGGCGGCGGCAAAGGGCCGCGAGGCACCCGCGCCACAAACCTTGCCGGCCCTGAGCCAGGGTGTCGAATGCGCCATCGCGTCTGTGAGACTCAAGGATCTGTGGACGCAACCACCGAAACCCTACACCGAGGGTGATCTGATCAAGGCGATGAAGAACGTCGCCAAACTGGTCGAGGATCCACTGCTCAAACAGAAACTCAAGGACACCACCGGTATCGGCACCGAGGCCACCCGCGCGTCGATCATTCAGGGGTTGCTGGATCGTGGCTATCTGGTGAAAAACGGCAAGGCCCTCGCCGCCACCCCGGCCGCGTTCAGCCTGATCGACGCCGTGCCACGCGCGATCGCCGACCCCGGCACCACGGCGATCTGGGAACAGGCGCTGGACATGGTGCAAAGCGGCGAAATGAGTCTGGAAGAATTCGTCACCAAACAAGCGGCGTGGATGAGCAAGCAAGTGACGCGCTGCTCCAGCCTCAGCCTGACCATCAGCGGCCCGCCACCGGCCGGTAAAGCGGCGGCCCCCTGGAAGAAGAAACGCAAATCATCGACCCGCAGCAAAACCACAGGTACAACCAAACGCGCGCCGAAAGCGGCAGGCAAATAAAACCCGCTACTGTTTCTGCAAGGCTCAGCACTTTCAGGAATCCGGCGCATGGCCAATATCGAACTGCACCCCGCTCAGCGCGATGAGCTGGAAATCATCGAAAACCTTATGCAGTTCTACATGCACGACTTCAGCGAATGGCTGCCGCTGAAGCTCGCTTCACATGGCTTCTTCTCCATCCAGCCGAAAACCGACTACTGGCGCCACCCGGCCACCCAACCATTTCTGATTCAGGTCGACGGCGAACTGGCCGGCTTCGTGAGCGTCGATAACGAAATCCATATCCCTGGTGCCGAACACAACATCGGCTACTTTTTCATAGCGCGACGCTTTCGTGGCCAAGGTGTCGCGCAGTTTGTCGTCTCTGCCCTCTTGAGCCGCATCCCCGGTCGATGGCAAATTTTTCATATCGACGCCAACCTGCCGGCACAGCGCTTCTGGGCCGGGCTGATTCCGCAAATCAGCGGCGGCGAATTCACCCTGCAGCAGCGCGAAGTGGACAGTTATCCGTGCTCCTTCTACGTCCTGCGCACGCCTTTTTCCGTTGCCTGAACGGATCTTTTCTCATTCCAGAACAGCTTTGTCCGACAATATGTAGTGCTCAAAAATAATCACTACAAAACCGTTGACGGCGTCGTTTTGCTTTTGCATGATGAAGACGTTCCCCGATCGGGAACACTGGCAACATGCTTGAGCAAACTCGTCTGACCGCCGAGTTGTTTTTTCCGGATACACGCTGCCCACAAGGCAGATTGAAGAAGCTGACCTGGCCTGAACGTCCAGTACAAGGACGAGAAGCGCTGGCGAAAATTCTCAAGACGCTTGTGGTCGACACGGTAAATGTCGTCAAGGAGCCTCCCGGTTTTCGCTGCTTCTCCTCGTTGTGACGCTATTGCGTAGCAGTTATTCAACACGACTACATGCAACAGATGCACGACCCCGTACTTTCCACGGGCGAGCGCTGACGTCCTGGTTTCGGTGCCAGGGATCAACTAACCGATGGGCTACCTGTATTAGCGAATCAACTTTGAAAGATCACCAGACTGGTCAAGGGGCAATATCATGAATCTGAACAATCAACCCACTATCGAAGAACTGGCTCGTATGTTCGCTGCGCAGAAAGACAGCCACGACAGCCATATTCTGTGGATCAGCAAGTCGGGGCAGGTGCATATCGACTGCCTGGCGACCCATGCTGACGAAGACGAATTCGACCGCAACCATCAGAACTTGCTGGCCCGCCTGAAGATGTACCGTCGCGGCCACGGTTATGTTGGCAAGAAGGCTGCGGCCGACAAGGACTTCATCGGTAATGTTCTGCAAACGCTGAAACAGGCGTGGGACTCGATGCAGAACCACAACGGTGTTCGGGTGATTGATCGGTTCTGCTGAGTTAGTCATTAAATAATTGAAAGGCCTGCTTCCTTAACGGAAGCAGGCCTTTTTTTGTTCGCTTGCATTGATTTGGCGTGACTGGAATTGTAGCCCCTCACCCCAGCCCTCTCCCGAGGGAGAGGGAGCCGATTTATGGTGCTTTCAGAACCGGAGTTCGACTCAGGTTTCCCAAGTCGGCGTAGATCGCACAAACACCTCGGTCAGTCCCCTCTCCCTGTGGGAGAGGGTTAGGGTGAGGGGCTTCCCATGTCCAACACCAACTCCACAAACGCCACCGCCGCCGCACTGTGATAATTATTGCGCCGCCGCAACAACGCCGCCCCTCGCTGCGGCGCCTCGCTCTCTACCCGCAACCGGCGCAACGCCCGATCCTCGGTGGCAATTGCCTGCGGCAACATCGTCGCCATTGGCGAATGACGCACCACCTCCAGCAACGTACTCACCGAGTTCACCTCGATCCGCACCTGCGGTGTAATCCCGTGCTGACGGAAATACTCATCAATCGATAACCGCGTAATGAAGTCCGGCGCCAACAAGGCGAAATCCAGTTGGGCGATGTCATCCGGCGTCAGTACTGAGCGGCTGTCATACAGCGGATGCTCACGCCCGACCATGATCCCCAAGCGTTCGGTGAACGCTGGAATGCATTCGATCTCCGGGTTACGCACCGGTGTAAACGCAATCGCAACATCCAGCGAGTCATCCGCCAGCCCCGCCTCGATGTCGTCCATCGACAATTCAAAAACCTGCAGATGGATTCCCGGATACCGCGCCGCGAAATCGCGCACCAACGGCCCGACCAGGTAGGCCATGAACGTCGGTGTCATCGCCAGGCGCAACGTCCCGCGAGACAGATCCTTGACGTCATGCAGCGCGCGTTTACCCGCTTCCAGCTCCACCAGCACCCGCCGCGCGCACTCGATGTAAGCCTCGCCGGCATCGGTGGGTTTGACTGTGCGTGAGGTGCGATCAAACAGATTCACACCGAGAGACTCTTCCAGTTGGCGGATCTGTTGCGACAGGGTCGGCTGCGACACGTGCAGCGCCTCGGCGGCACGGGTGAAGCCGCCGTGATCGGCAACGGCCAGCAGATAACGCAAATGTCGCAGCAGCATGGGGCACACCATCTATAGGCAGAACTTATGCGAAGTATTGTATATCGATCTTGGACGCTATAGATCAATCGGCAGAAGATTGCTCCCACACAGCAAGCCAACCCTGAAAGGAGTGACACCATGCAACAGTCCCACGCCTATAACGACACCAGCCTGGCCCTGACTACCCGCGTTCTCGACGCCAAGGCACGCAAAGATCTGTCGTGGCAGGATCTCGCCGACGGCACCGGCCTGAGCCTGGCGTACGTCACCGCCGCCCTGCTCGGCCAGCACCCACTGCCGGAAAATGCCGCCCAAGTGGTCGGCGACAAGCTCGAACTGGCCGCCGACGATGTCGCGGCAATGCAGATCATCCCCCTGCGTGGCAGCCTCAGTGGGGTACCGACCGACCCGACCATCTACCGCTTCCACGAGATGATCCAGATCTACGGCACCACGCTCAAGGCACTGGTTCACGAGCAGTTCGGCGACGGCATCATCAGCGCGATCAACTTCAAACTGGACATCAAGAAAGTCGAAGACCCGGAAGGCGGCTCCCGCGCCGTGGTCACCCTCGACGGCAAGTTCCTGCCCCTGCGTCCGTTCTGATCCGCACCGGCCCGCACCCTGCGTGCGGGCCAACACACCCCAAATGGCTACCCGTCACCAAACACATCTGGAGGCTGCCCCATGCAAAAAATTCTGTTGATCCTGGCCCTGCTCGGCGGCTTTTCCGTCCAGGCATTTGCCGCTGACGAAGCCGTCGCCTACCGCTACGGCATGCCACTGGATATCGCCCAAGTGCTGAGCATTACCCCGGTAGCCGATGTGTGTGGCGTGGTGCCGGTGGAGATGACGTATCTGGACAGCCTCGGCGGCAAACACATTCTTCAATACAGCGAATTCGGCAGCGGTTGCTCGAACTAAGAGGACAAGACCATGAAAAACCTGATTGATGGCTTCCTGAAATTCCAGAACGAAGCGTTCCCGCAACGCACCGAACTGTTCAAACACCTGGCAACCACGCAACAGCCAGGAACGCTGTTCATTACCTGTTCCGACAGCCGTGTAGTGCCCGAATTGCTGACCCAACAAGAACCCGGCGAACTGTTCGTGATCCGTAACGCCGGCAATATCGTGCCGTCCTACAGCCCGCATCCGGGCGGGGTTTCGGCGACGGTGGAATACGCGGTGGCGGTGCTTGGCGTGACGGATATTGTGATTTGCGGCCATTCGGACTGTGGCGCGATGACCGCAATCGCCCAGTGCAAATGCATGGATCATCTGCCCGCCGTCAGCGGTTGGCTGCAGCATGCCGAGTCGGCGAAAGTGGTGAATGAAGCGCGAACGCATGCCAGTGACGCGGCGAAATTGAGTTCGATGGTGCGCGAGAACGTGATTGCGCAACTGGCGAATATTCAGACCCACCCGAGCGTGCGTCTGGCTCAGGAGAAAGGCCTGCTGAACCTGCACGGCTGGGTGTATGACATCGAGACCGGCTCGGTCGATGCGCTGTCCTCGGACCGCCGCACGTTTGTGCCGCTGGCCGAGCAACCGGCGACTTGCGCGATCCACGCACAGGCCACCCACGCGGCCTGAGCAACTGATCGTTCCCACGCTGGAGCGTGGGAACGATCACTGTCCGCCAGATCAGCGTTTTACTGTGAGATCGATCTGGGTCATGCGGCTGCGCACAGTGAACACGCCATCCCCCGAAAGAATCGCACTGCGCGCAAACAAGCGCCCGCTCTCCCAGTTCGAAAGACCCAGCTCCGGCTTGTTCAACGCATACTGCCCATCGACCCAACGGGTAATGCCGTTGCCCACGAACGGCGCATTCACCGCGTTGTAGAAACGTTCTTGTACGGCTGCATCTTCACTGATCAGCGACACAGTGAACTGCGGGCTGTAGCGATTGAAGAGCGCAATCGCCTGATCCAGATCGTCAACGATCATCAGACTGACTTCGGGGGTCTCCTCCCATTCCCATTCCCGACCCAACTCGGTTTCCGCCAATGGCTCAGCCAACGCTTCGGTCTGATAACCCTCGGCGCGATAAACCTCGACCGTCGCGCTCTGCCACTCCGTTGGCAAATAACGTTCACTGCCCTCGACGATGTGCAATTTGCAGCTCTGGCCACGCGCAGTACCGGCCTGTTGCAGCGCATCAAGAAACAACGGCACCAGTTCCGCCGCGCGATCACGCTGGATCAGACACACGTTGAGGGTGTTGCAGACTTTACGATCCAGCGAGTTACGTACTACCGCCGCAAAGCGCGCTGCATCGGCAGCACGATCAGCAATCAGCCACGCCCCGCCCGTGCCATGCAGGCTGACAGCGGTGCCGGCCTGCTGGGCAATGCTGCCCAATTGACTGACCGCTCGCCCCGAACCGCGCGCCACCGCCAACGACAAACGGCGGTCAGCGAACATCGCCCAGCCGGCCGCATGATTGACGCTTTCCACCAACGACACCGCACCGACCGGTAAACCGGCATCGGCCAGCGCCGGGTTCAAGGCGTGAGTGACGATGGCTTGCGCGGTGCCCAAGGCATCGCTGCCAATGCGCAACACCGCCGTGTTGCCGGTGCGCAGGACGCCGGCAGCGTCGGCAAACACATTCGGCCGTCCTTCGAAGACAAAAGCAACGATGCCCAACGGCGAGACGACTTGCTCGACCTTCCAGCCATCGTGTTCGACGCTGCTGATGATTTTGCCCCGGGTTGGCGCGGCATCACGCCAGGCGCGCAGGCCGGCGATCATGTCACGGCGCATGCGCTCATCGGCGAGCAGACGGGTGGTCGAGCGACCGCGCGCCTTGGCCCGCTCGATATCGGCGCGGTTGGCGGTTTCAATGTGCGCCCAGCAATCCGGGGTTTCGAGGCGTTGTGCAAACAAGTCGAAGAACTGGCTGATCGCCTCATCCGAGACCGCCGACAACGCGGTAAACGCAGTAGCAGCACGTTCGATTGCCACCGCCGCGGCTTGTTGATCAGCCACGGGAATCAACAACAACTCGCCACTCACCTGCTCCACCAGAAGGTGGTCACCGGGCTGAAAACGCGCGGCCAGTTCGGGGCTGACCAGCGTGACGCGGTTACCGGCGAAAGGGATCGGCGTGCCAGCGACGAGACGTTCGAGTGCAAGAGACATGAAGCGGATTCACCATGCAAAGGGCGGCCGGAAAATGTAGCGGATTACTCGATGGAATACACCTCTTCAAACACTAAAGAAACCTGTGGGAGCTGGCTTGCCAGCGATAGCGGTGGTTCAGTCAAATTTATTGTGACTGACAGGACCTCATCGCTGGCAAGCCAGCTCCCACAGGGTTTGTGGTGTTTGGCGGATCGGGTCAGAAGACCGACCAGCCAATCCGCGCGCTAAGCATCTCCAGTGCGGCCATTCCCGCCAGCGAATTGCCGGCGGCATTCAATTCCGGCGACCACACGCACACGGTGAACTGCCCCGGCACTACCGCAACGATCCCGCCACCGACGCCGCTCTTGCCCGGCAGCCCGACGCGGTAGGCAAAGTTGCCCGCCTCGTCATACAGCCCGCTGGTGGCCATGATCGAGTTGACCTGCTGGGTCTGACGCCGCGCCAGAACCTGCTCGCCGCTGTGCTTGCAATAACCGTCGTTGGCCAAAAAACAGAAGGCCCGCGCCAGGTCGATGCAATTCATCCGCAATGCACAGTGACTGAAGTAACTGCGCAACACCGCCTCGACGTCATTGTGGAAATTGCCGAACGACTGCATCAGGTACGCCATCGCCGCGTTGCGCGCGCGGTGCTGGTATTCGGAGTCGGCGACTTTGCCGTCGATCATGATTTGCGGGTTGCCCGACAGGCGCCGCACAAAATCGCGCATCGACAGGGTCGGCGCGGCGAAGCGTGATTGGTTGATATCGCAAATCACCAGCGCGCCAGCGTTGATGAATGGATTGCGCGGCCGACCGCGCTCGAACTCCAGCTGCACCAGCGAGTTGAACGGCTGACCGGATGGTTCGTGACCGAGGCGCTCCCAAATCGCCTCACCGGAATGATCGATGGCCTGTACCAGGCTGAACACCTTGGAAATACTCTGCACCGAGAACGGCGTCTCGGCGTCACCGGCGCAGTACATCTCGCCGTCGTTGCCGTACACGGCGATGCCCAGTTGATTGGCCGGCACGGTGCCGAGGGCAGGAATGTAATCAGCCACTTTGCCCTGCCCGATCAAGGGCCGGACAGCGTCAAGGATCTCGTTCAACAGCGCTTGCATGCCGGGTTCCGAAGTCTCGCCCCATGGGATCGCGGGGACACTGGGGCTAGACGCTGCGCAAGCGCGCTGGATCACACATCACTGTGGGAGCGGGGATGGCGTGTATCGCAATGTATATGGCGTCCACGCAGACACACCGGGCCCGAAAAGCCAACCGCCGACGACACAACCTGGATACACCCCAGCGCTGAAATACCCCGGTCGAAGCACTTCCCCCCTCGCACCGGAGAACTCATATGATCACCCTCAAAACCCTGCACCTGCACCTCGACCGCGCCGGACTCTGGCTCGCGCCGTTGACCCTGCGGCTGTTCATCGCCTGGGAGTTTTTCGAGTCAGGCGTGGAAAAACTCAATGGCCAGAACTGGTTCGATGATATTCAGGACAAATTTCCGTTTCCCTTCGATCACCTGCCGGCGACGCTGAACTGGGAGCTGGCGATGTGGGTGGAGTTGATCGGTGCGCTGGCGATTCTGCTCGGTTTCGGCACACGCATTTTTGCCCTTTCGCTGATCGTGGTAACCATTGTTGCCACCGCCGCCGTGCACTGGCCGGCAGACTGGTCGAGCCTCAGTGAACTGGCGCAGGGTTACGCCATCACCAACAAGGGTTTCGGCAACTTCAAGCTGCCAGCGATCTATCTGGTTGCACTGTTGCCGCTGGTGTTCGCCGGGGCAGGTCGTCTCAGCCTTGATGCGGCGCTGGCCCGTCGCTTCTGGCAGCGCCACCAGCGCTGAGGTTCAGTGCGCCCGGTCGAGTCCCGCCAGCAGCGCGCTGTCGCGGCTATAGATATCGGGCGCATAGCGTACATGGCCATCGCTGCCGACTTGCGCAGTCCAGTAGGTCATCAGGATCGGCACCGGTGCCGACAAGCGGAATTCATGCGTGGTGCCCGTCGCCAACAGTGTTTCAGTGCGGGCCTTTTCTGCCGGACTGAGCAGCAGGTCGCGCAGTTGCATCGGATGCTCGACCCGCACGCAACCGGAGCTGAACGCCCGTGGGCCTTTGTCGAACAGTGCCTTGCTCGGCGTGTCATGCAGGTACACCGAGAACGGATTGGGGAAGCGAATGACCATTTGCCCCAGCGGATTTCGCGGCCCGGCGTCCTGGCGCAGAAGGATGTTGCCGGGGTTCTCCCAATCGACGTCTGCCGCCGCGATCGGTTGACCGTTGGCGTCGAGCACCTGCAAGTTCTGGCGACTGAGGAAAGTCTGATCCTTACGGATCGCTGGCAGCTTGTCTTCTTTCCAGATGGTCGGCGGCACGGTCCAGGTCGGATTCAAGGTCAGGCGCGTGACGCGGGATTTGAGCAAGGGTGTCTGGCGCTCGGCGCGACCGACCTGGGTGCGGGTCTGCCACACCACCTGACCGCCTTGATAGAGGCTCAATTCGGCAGCGGCAACGTTGACCAGCAAGCCGTCCGGCTCCATGTCCTGGGCCATCCAGCGGAAGCGTTCGAGATTGACCCGCAACTGTTCGCGGCGGATCAGCGGGCTGATATTGAGTTCGGCAATCGTCCCCGGCCCGACCACCCCATCGGCCTGCAACGAATGATTGACCTGAAAACTTTTCACCGCGTCCACCAGCACCCCACTGTAGGCGTTGTCCGGCGTGCCGATGGCGTGGGTCAGGTAACCTTCGTTGAACAAGCGCTGAGCCAGTTGCGGCACGCGTTTGTCTTCCATTGAGGGACGCAGCAACGGGCCGTCGCCTACCGACTGCCATTGCGGCAGGGCCTTCTGGCGTTGCGCGGCGTACAGCTGACGCAGGTTTTGATATTGCGCCAGACGCGGGCGCGCCAGATCGAACGCTGCTGCAATGTCATGCATGCCCGGCACGGCAATGGCCAACAATTCCGCCTGACGGTCGCGGGGGTTCGTGTCGGCATGCCACAGCGGTTCGAAGTGCGATTGCAACAGACGGCCGTAATGCAAATCCTGCAAGGCTTGAAGGTAGTAGCGACTGATCTCGATGTCGGCGCACAACTCACCGTCCTGCGGGGGGACGGCGGCGACCGGGTAGCGTTTCGGATTGAGGCCATCGTCGGCCAACAGCTGCAATTGCGTGTGCAAAGCCGGCAATCGTGCAGTTTCGCTCGCCCACACCGGCATCCAGTCCTGCTGCTCATAGAACGCTTGCAGCTGCGTCAGCGCCGGGCCGTTAAGCTGCGTGCCAATCGCCGGGCAAGCCTGGGGCAGGCTGATCAACACCGCCTGCAACGGACTTTGCGGCTCGACGGGCATTTCGGCCGGTGGCGTCGGCAGCGTCTGCAAGGGCGGCAGCGGCTCATCGGCACAAGCGACAAACGGCGCAGCGATCAGGCAAATGCTCAAGTAGCATGCGTACTTTTTGAACAACTGCTTTACTCCAATCCATGGCCGTCCAGATGACGGTCAACCTTACATCAGGTGCGCTGAACAGTCAGGCTCGATCAACGGGCTTGCCGGTAACGACTGGGAGTCAGGAGCCAAAGTGCCAAATAAGTAGCAAGTGAGGACACTTTATAAATGTTGACGTTTTTGCGCCGACTTCTGCTGACCACTGCGACCCTCGTCGCCGTGTCCAGTCCAGCTTTTGCCACCGGCAAGCCATCGCCGATTCTCTACAACAGCCTCGCGCACGCCGCGCCAGAACTCAATCCCCAAGCGCTGAAAGGTGCTCTGAACGCCATGCAATGTGCGGTCAACAACGGTGCGAAACCGTCCCGCCACCTGGCGATTATCGATTACTCGCAACCGTCCACTGAGCGCCGCTTGTGGATTTTCGACCTGAGCAAGCAGAAGTTGGTTCTACGCGATCTGGTCGCCCACGGTTCCAACTCCGGGGAAAACTTCGCCACGCAGTTCTCCAACCGTGAAGGCAGTTATCAATCCAGTCTCGGCTTGTTCCGCACCCAGGAAAGTTACAGCGGCGCCCACGGCTATTCGTTGCGCATGGACGGTCTGGAGCCAGGCTTCAATGACATGGCTCGCGATCGCGCCATCGTCATTCATGCCGCCAGTTACGTGAATCCGCTGTGGAGCAAGAAACAGGGGCGCATCGGCCGCAGCCAGGGCTGCCCGGCGGTTCGGCCACAGATTGCCAAACAGGTGATTGATCGTCTGAAGAATGGCCAGTTCATGTTTTCCTGGTACCCGGATCAGCGCTGGCTGAAATCGTCGCCGTACCTCAACTGCCAGCCGCAGCAGGTGGCGAGCACTCTCAGTACCCACGCAAGCTAAAAAGAACGCCGCAAACCCCTGTAGGAGTGAGCCTGCTCGCGATAGCGGTGTCTTACCCAGCACAGATGCTGACTGATACACCGCTATCGCGAGCAGGCTCACTCCTACAATTGATCTCTGTCAGCCCCACGTTTCATTACAACTTTGTCATTCAGCTGTCGGTTTGCCGTGCGGATCGCTCGGTAGCCTGAAGTTGTCCCGGCGCCAATGCCGATCAACTCCGACCACTGAGTGACTGACCATGAAAACCCTCCTGCTCGCCTTCACCGCCCTCCTCGCCACCGGCAGCGCGTTCGCCGCGAACATGCCCGACACCGCAGTGATTCATGACAAATCCGGCTTCTACGTCAATCTGGATGTCGACAAAGTCCTGTCCAGCACCGATATTTCACAAGCGTGCGGCGTGGTGCCGGCGCAATTGAATTATCTCGACCATCAGGGCCGCGAACATGTGCTGGACTATCAGGTACAAGGCAGCGGCTGCATCAATGACCATTGAGACTGATCGATGAATATTCTGGTTGTCGAAGACGAGCCCAAGGCCGGCAATTACCTGCTCAACGGTTTGCAGGAACTGGGTTACAGCGTCAGCCTCGCCCGCGACGGTGCCGACGGTCTGCACCTGGCGCTGGAACACAGCTTCGACGTGATCGTGCTGGATGTGATGATGCCGAAAATGGATGGCTGGGAAGTCTTGCGCCGGCTGCGCAAGGAAGCCGACACGCCGGTGCTGTTCCTCACCGCCCGCGACGACATCGCCGACCGCGTCAAAGGCCTCGAACTGGGCGCCGACGATTACCTGATCAAGCCGTTCTCCTTTGCCGAACTGGTGGCGCGCCTGCGTACCCTGACCCGGCGCGGGCCGATTCATGAAGATGAACAACTGCAAGTGGCCGACCTGCAGATTGACGTGCTCAAACGCCGCGTGACCCGCGCCGGGGTGCGCATCACCCTGACCAACAAGGAGTTCGCGTTGCTGCAGTTGTTCGCCACGCATACCGGGCAAGTGCTGGCGCGCTCGCTGATCGCGTCGCGGGTGTGGGACATGAATTTCGACAGCGACACTAACGTGGTCGATGTCGCCGTGCGTCGTCTGCGGGCGAAAATCGATGATCCGTTCCAGCTCAAGCTGATCCACAGCGTGCGCGGTATCGGCTACCGCTTCGATACGCAGCCATGAGTGCCCAACGCCCGCATTCGCTGACCCTTCGTCTGGCGCTGGCGTTCGCCCTGCTCGCGTTCGCCTCGCTGGCCGGCCTCGGTGCCGCGCTGTACAACGAACTGGAGCAACAGCTGATCCGCCGTGATGACACTGCGCTGGTCAGCCGCGTCGATCAGTTGCGCACCTTTCTCAATGACAGCAACACCCTGGAGCTGATCAAGAACAAACCGGCGTTGTTCCAGAACATGCTCGGCAATCGCGAAGCGCTGCTGACCATCGGCGCGCCAGGGCAACCGCCGCTGCTGGTGGTCAACCCGGGCAACCTGAAGACACCGACGTTGCCGGCGGTGCCGATCGACCATGCGATGACGCTCAACGACGTACAGCACCTGTCAAGCGTCGACGGCGTGCCGTTTTCGGCGGTGGCGGCGCGGATCGATTCCGGCGAACTGGGCAACCTGCAAGTCACCACCGGGCGCCTGATGAGCGAGCGTACGGCGATGCTCGCCAATTACCGTTTGAGCGTTTATGGCCTCGCCTCGCTGGCGGCACTGTTGCTGGCGCTGGTGGGTTGCCTGCTGGTGTATCGCGGTTTGCTGCCGTTGCGGCGACTGGCGAAGCACGCTCATGGCATTGGTGTCGGCAACCTTGGCGAACGCCTTGCCAGCAGCGGTGCGCCGCGAGAATTACAGCCGATGATCGAGGCGTTCAATGCCATGCTCGATCGGCTCGCCAAGGGTTTTGCGCAACTGAGTCAGGTGTCCACCGACATGGCCCACGAATTGCGCACACCGATCAACAACCTGCTCGGCGAAACCCAGGTCGCGCTGCAGCAGAATCGCAGCAGCGAGGCCTATCAACAGTTGCTCGCCTCCAACGTCGAGGAGCTCGAACGCCTGACACGGATGCTCGACAACATGCTGTTTCTCGCCCGCACCGACCCGGCCAGTGCCTTGAGCCAGCGCCAGGAGCTGGATGCTGCAGATGAGATGCAGCGCATTGCCGATTATTTTGAAGGGCTGGCGGCGGATGTCGGCGTGAGTATCGAGGCACGCGGCAGCGGAGTGATCTGGGCCGAGCCGATGCTGCTGCGCCGGGCACTGGCCAATTTGTGCGCGAATGCGATCAAGTATGGCGCGGCGGATTCGACGGTGCAGGTGGAGGCGATTGCCGAACCGGATGGCGCCTACCTGCGGGTACGCAATCAGGGCACAACCATTGCCCCAGAACACTTGGCGCGACTGTTCGAACGCTTCTACCGCGTTGACCAGTCCCGCGAGCGTTCGGCGCAATCGAATGGGCTGGGCCTGTCGATCGTGGCAACCATCATGCAGTTGCATCAGGGCCGCTACAGCGCCAGCAGTGCGGATGGCATCACCTGCTTCGAACTCTACTTCCCCGCCCGCCAATGATCTTGATCGACTGTTCCGCCGTCATCGCTGGCAAGCCAGCTCCCACAGGGTTTTGGTTTGGCCAGAGACCTGGATTGAGCGCCGATCATTGTGGGAGCTGGCTTGCCAGCGATGAGGCCAGCACCTACAACACCTTCGTCGGCAGATAGTTCGCTATCGCGAGCAGGCTCACTCCTACAGTTGAACTGCGCTCGGCTGATGATCAATGCCATGAGCATCAGCGCCACCGCTATGCCAAAAGTGATGTGCAATCCGCTGGCAATCGCCGTTGCCGGCGCTTGCGTCGGATCGCCCGCCGCCAGCGCGAACACCGCGCCCATCACCGCGGCACCGGTAATCAACCCGAGGTTGCGCGCCAGCCCGAGCATCGCCGAAACCACCCCACGCTGATCCTGACTGACACCGGCCATCAATCCGGTGTTGTTGGCCGCCTGGAACAGCGCGTAGCTGACAGCAACCACCATGATCGGCAGCACGTACCCAGGCAGGCCCATGCTCATGGGCAGCAGCGCCAGCAAGCTGCAACCGCCGGCCATGCCGAGTAATGCGCCCGGCACAATCCGGTGCGCACCGAAGCGATCCACCAGACGTCCCGCCGGCACTCCACTCAACGCAGACACCAACGGCCCGACCGACAACGCCACGCCGACCATCGTGCTGCTGAGGCCCAACCCCCGGTGCAGGTAAAACGGCCCGACCACCAGCGTGGTCATCATCACCGTTGTCACCAGTAAGGTCAGCGCCAGACTGCTGCTCAGTCGCGCGTCGCTGAACAGCGACAAACGAATCAGCGGCGACTTGGCCTTCAACTCGACGACGATGAACAATCCCGCGCCGCACAGGCTGGCCAGCAGCAGCGGTAACAGCAAACCTTCAAGCGTCATCGCCAGCGCATAGGCCGCCAGCGTCAAGACCAACACTGCGCTGCCAGAGTAATCGAACGCAGCACGCGGGCCTGTTGCCCGGTCCGCCGGCAGAAAACGGTACACCAACCAGATATTCAGCAAGCCCAACGGTACGTTGAGCAAAAATATCGCCTGCCAGCCCACATGCGTCATCAACAGCCCGCCCAGCGACGGCCCGAGACTGGTGCCCGTCGCCGACATCGTTGCCAGCAACCCCATCGCACTGCCCGCCCGCGATTCGGGCACGGCTTCTGACACCAGCGCCACGGTCAAGGCGAACATGATCGCCGCGCCAACGCCTTGCACCGCTCGTGCGCCAATCAGCCAACCCAGTCCCGGTGCCAGCGCGCAAGCCAACGAAGCGCTGGTGAAAATGCCGATCCCGATCAGCAGCAATCGCCGTCGCCCCACACCATCACCCAGACGCCCGACGCTGACAATCAATGTGGTGACCGCCAGCAAATACGCCAGAACGATCCACTGCACCTGTTGAAACGTCGCCGCAAACGCCGATGCGAGAATCGGCAACCCGGCGTTGGCGATGCTGGTGTCCAGCGACGGCATCAACATCGACAGGGCCAGACTGGTCAGCGCCCAGCGGGCGGGAGTGCTCAGGGATTCCTGGGGCATGGCGGGCTCACAATGCAAAGATGACCCGCCATAGCCTGAGGCTCGACAACACACGGCGCAAGACGCATGCTTTGCACTTAATACCTGCATGGAACGCCATGTCATGACGGCACCGGATCTGAACCTGTTGATCACCCTCGACGTCTTGCTACGCGAAGGCAGCGTCGCCCGCGCCGCCAAATGCCTGCGGCTGAGCCCGTCGGCGATGAGCCGTGCCCTCGCCCGTCTGCGCGAAACCACTGGCGATCCGTTGCTGGTGCGGGCGGGTCGTGGCCTGGTGCCAACGCCGCGCGCATTGGAGTTGCGCGAGCGAGTCAGTCATCTGGTGCAGGACGCCGAGGCGGTTTTGCGTCCGGCCGAGGTCCTCGATCCTGGCCGCTTGCAACGCACCTTCACCCTGCGCAACACCGACGGTTTTGTCGAAACCTTTGCCGCCGCCCTGCTTGCGCGCATCGCTCAAGAGGCGCCCGGCGTACGTCTGCGCTTTGTGCAAAAAGCCGACAAGGACAGTACGCCGTTGCGCGAAGGCCGCGTCGATCTGGAAACCGGCGTGGTCGACGACACGACCGATCCGACCCTGCACAGCCGCATCCTGTTTCGGGATCAGTGGATCGGTGTGGTGCGCGAGGGGCACTCCTTGAGTTCGGGGAAGGTCACCAGCAAGCGCTTTGCCGGCGGCGAGCACATTCTCATTTCACGACGCGGACGCAGCAGCGGCCCGGTCGACGAAGCCTTACTCGCGCTCGGCCTGACGCGGGATATCGTCACCTCATTCGGCGGATTCTCGGCGGCGCTGACGCTGGTGCGCGAATCCGACTTGATCGCCACGGTCCCGCAGCGCCACACCAGCAAACTGCGCACGGGCCTGCACAGTTTCGCCCTGCCCTTCGCGATGCCGGACATCAGCGTGTCGATGCTCTGGCATCCGCGCATGGATGCCGACCCGGCGCATCGCTGGTTGCGCGATTGCGTGCGGGAAGTCTGCGCCTAGCGCGCATCCCCGCCAGCCGGTTTATAGAAGAGGAATTTCCCGGTTTCGGCAGTCTTGCGGTACTCCTTGGCCCAGCTCGGATGCACGTTGCGGTCGTGGAAATACAGCGCGCCGTTGGTGCGATCCTTGAGTTGGCGATTCAGTGCTTTGCGGGCGATATCCTTGGCCAGCGTGTATTCGGCATCTTCCTTGACCTGATCCGGTTTGCCGTCGCACCACCAGGAAAACTGGCAGCTCCTGGTTTCCGAACCTTGTTTGACGACAGCACACACGGAGTCGGGAAAGCCCTCGTGACCGAGGCGATTCATCACCACACTGGCCACGGCTTCCATTTCCGGGGTGTCTTTGCCTTTGGCTTCCCAATAGATACTGCGCGCCAGACAGGTAATCGGATCGTCCAGTGGTGCAGCGCCGGCCGGGTCGACCGCTTGCACTTCGGTCGGGGTGATCGCTTCGGCTTTCGGCGCCGGCGCGGCGCTGACTTTGTCCGCCGCTTTCTCTTCCAGCACTTGAGCTTTCTCTTCGGCCTTCGCTTTGATCGGGGCCTGATCGGTGGCCCATGCGGAGCCTGCCAACAAGGTCAATACGAGACAACCTGCCAAGCCTTTCAATCCCATGTCTGTTCTTCCGGCAGCGCCCGAGTCGGGCAAGATGTTACGTCGGGGAGACGCCCGGTTCCCGGGGTCTTCGGTGAGTGTAGACGGCAAATCCATCGGCAAAGTTGCGCAGAAAACCGGCCGGATGAAGAAAAAAGACATTGCACTCACCGGGGTCGTTTCGCGCATCATGGGCGCATTCAGCTCAAGGGAGATTTCCATGCGCTTCATGCCATCCGTTTTGCGTCTTGCCGCGTTGTCCGCCAGCGTTGTGTTTGCTATCCCGGCGCTGGCCAGCGATGAGTCGCAATTGATCGAATCGATCAACAGCTACCGCAGCCAACCGCAGCGGTGCGGTTCGCAGGCGTCGAATGAACTGCCACCGTTGTCGGCTGATCCACGGCTACGGCTGCGGGCCAGCGGTGCTGTCGACCTGCAACAAGCCATGGCCAGCGCCAGTTACCCGATGGTGAACGTGCAAGCGATCACCCTTAACGGCCCGCGTGATGCGGCGTCGGCGATGAAAGCGATTCAGGAAAGTTTCTGTCAGGTGGTGCTCGATCCGCAGTTTGTCGATGTCGGCGTCAGCCGCGACGACCGTGACTGGCGCATTGTGCTGGCGCGGCCGCTGCTGTCGGCCAAATTGGGCGATGCGCAAAGTGAGGGGCAGAAACTGCTGAGTGAACTGAACGTTGCTCGAAGTCAGGCGCGTCAGTGTGGTGGTCAGGCTTTCGCTGCCGCTGCACCGTTGGCCTGGAACGCGACGCTGGGCTCGATCTCTCAGGATCACAGCCGCGACATGGCCAACAACAATTACCTCGACCACAAGGACCGCGACGGCCGCACCCCCGGCGATCGCGCGGAACTGGCCGGTTACAGCGGCCAACTGGTCGGCGAAAACATCGCCGCCGGCCAGGACACCGTGCACAAAGTCGTCGAAGGCTGGCTCGCCAGCCCTGGCCACTGCGCCAACCTGATGAACCCGCAATACCAGGAACTCGGCGCCGCTTACGCGACCGACCCGAAAAGCAGCGCCGGCATTTACTGGACCGCGATGTTCGGCGCCCAATAAGCCCAATCTCAAAAACACCACAATACCTGTGGGAGCGAGCCTGCTCGCGAAGAGGCCTTTACAGTCAACATCAATGTGTCTGACCTGACGCCTTCGCGAGCAGGCTCGCTCCCACCGGGGATTGAGTTGATCAGTCGATCTTCGGCCGAACCGAGATCAAATGTGGGAGCGCGCTTGCTCGCGAAGAGGCCGTTACATTCAACATCAATGTTGTCTGACCTGCCGCCTTCGCGAGCAGGCTCGCTCCCACAGGGGATCGGGTTGATCATTAGATCTTCGGCCGAATCGAGATCAAATGTGGGAGCGAGCCTGCTCGCGAAGAGGCCATTACATTCAACATCAATGTCGTCTGAACTGACGCCTTCGCGAGCAAGCTCGCTCCCACAATGTCCGGTGGTACATCCAAAATCCCCGACAATAAAAAACCGGAGCCAGGCTCCGGTTTTTTTGGGGTCAATGGGTCCTCATCCCCGCCGCATACATCGCCAGTTTCAGCAGACTCGCCACCATCGCCAGCGACACCACACTGCCCAGCCAGATCAACAACAGCCAGCCCAGACGTCTGTACCAGCGGCTGGATTTCACTTCGCGCGAATCAATGGTAGCCATCGCCAATCCTCACTTTGCCGCGGAATACGTAGTAGCTCCAGAAGGTGTACATGAGGATCACCGGCAGGATGAACAGTGCACCGATCAGCGCGAACAACTGGCTCGACGGCGGTGATGCGGCGGCCCAGATGCTCACCGACGGCGGGATGATGTTCGGCCAGATGCTCAGCGCCAGGCCGATGTAACCGAGCAACATCAGCACCAGCGTGAACACGAATGGCCAGTGCGTATGCCGCTGACGCAACGTGCGCAGCAGCCCGAACAGCGCCAGCAACGCCAACACCACCAACCCGGCAAACTCTTGCAGATGCCCGTGCGTCGACCAACGCGCCGCCAGCTCCGGATGCATTTGCAGGGTCCACACGCCAATCACCAGCACCATCGCCATCAACAGCAAGGCCAGCGGCCGGGTGAACAGACGCATCCGCGACTCCAGCATGCCCTCGGTCTTGACCAGCAGCCAGGTGCTGCCGAGCAACGCATACGCAATCACCAGACCCACGCCACACACCAGCGGAAACGGCGCCAGCCAGTCCAGGCCGCCACCGGAAAACTGTCGATCAATCACCGGAATCCCCGACACATAGGCGCCAATCACTACGCCCTGAGAGAACGTCGCCAGCAGCGAACCACCAATAAACGCCTTGTCCCACCAGTGACGTTTTTGCGGCGAAGACTTGAAGCGAAACTCGAACGCCACGCCACGAAAAATCAGCCCGCAAAGCATCAGGATCAGCGGCAGATACAACGCTTCGAGAATCACCCCATACGCCAGCGGAAACGCGCCATACAACGCCGCGCCACCCAGCACCAGCCAGGTCTCGTTACCGTCCCAGACCGGCGCCACGGTGTTCATCATCACATCGCGTTCCTGCTCGTCCGGGATCAGCGGAAACAGGATCCCGAGGCCCAGATCGAAGCCGTCCATGATCACGTACATCATCACCCCGAAGGCAATGATCACGCCCCAGATCAACGAGAGATCGATACCTTGAATAGCCATGACTCAATGCTCCTTCATAGGGGCGGTAGCCGCCGAAATCGGCCGACGCGGCGTCTGCAATTCATCGCCAGCAGGCGGATGCTCGTGGTGCGGCTGCGGGCCTTTTTTCACCAGATTCAGCATGTAGCCGATGCCCACGGAGAACACGGTGAAATAGATCACCACGAACAGCACCAGCGACGTGCTCATCTGCGCCACCGAGTGATGCGACGCGGCGTCGTGGGTGCGCAGCAAGCCATACACCACCCACGGCTGACGCCCGACTTCCGTGGTGATCCAACCGGCCAGCAGCGCAATCAAGCCGCTCGGCCCCATCAACAACACCAGTCGCTGAAAGCCGCGATGCCGGTAAAGCTTGCCGCCACGGCGCAACGCCAGACCGAGCAAACCGACGAGGATCATCAACATCCCCAGCCCGGCCATGACGCGAAAGCTCCAGAAAATCACGGTCGAATTCGGCCGATCTTCCTTCGGGAAGCTCTTCAGCGCCGGGATCTGCTTATCGAGGCTGTGGGTGAGGATCAGGCTGCCGAGATAGGGGATTTCCAGCGCATACTTGGTCTTCTCCGCCTGCATATCAGGGATACCGAACAGCACCAGTGGCGTCGGGCCGTTGTCGGCGTTTTCCCAGTGCCCTTCGATGGCGGCGATTTTTGCCGGTTGATGCTCCAGCGTGTTCAAACCGTGGGCGTCACCGACCACTGCCTGAATCGGCGCAACGATCAGCGCCATCCACAACGCCATGGAAAACATCTTGCGCACCGGCGCGGTGTTATTGCCGCGCAGCAAATGCCAGGCAGCCGACGCACCAACGAAGAACGACGTCGCCACAAAAGCGGCAATCGCCATGTGCGCCAGACGGAACGGGAATGACGGGTTGAACACGATCGCCAGCCAGTCCAGCGGCATCACCCGCCCGTCAACGATTTCGAAGCCCTGCGGCGTCTGCATCCAGCTATTGGACGCAAGAATCCAGAACGTCGAAATCAACGTGCCGATGGCCACCATCACCGTGGCGAAAAAGTGCAAACCCCGGCCGACGCGGTTCCAGCCGAACAGCATCACCCCGAGGAACCCGGCCTCAAGGAAGAACGCCGTCAGCACTTCATAGGTCAGCAACGGCCCGGTGATGCTCCCGGCAAAGTCCGAGAAACCGCTCCAGTTGGTGCCGAACTGGTAAGCCATGACCAGGCCCGAAACCACGCCCATGCCGAAGTTGACGGCGAAAATCTTCGACCAGAAATGGTAAAGATCGCGGTACGTGTCGTTATGGGTTTTCAGCCACAGACCTTCGAGTACCGCCAGGAAACTCGCCAGGCCAATGGTGATCGCCGGGAAAATAATGTGGAACGAAACCGTGAACGCGAATTGAATCCGCGCCAGGTCCAGCGCCTCCAGATTGAACATGATGATGTCCTCATCCAGGCTGAAAAGCGGCAGCACGAACCCGGGCCACCGCCAGACGCGAACGCCTGCAGCCAGTCAAATTGCCAGTGTTTTTATGAGTCGCGGGTTACGCCACCGACGACGGGATCAGGTTGCTGACCTTCGCGGCTTCGAGGCGGATCGCCACGAACTTGGAGGTCGGCGTATACGTCCGGTCGCCGTAGCTTTCCAGCGGTACCAGAGGGTTAGTCTCCGGGTAATACGCCGCCGCTTGCCCTGCGGGAATGTCGTAGGCGATCAAGGTAAAACCGCTGACCCGACGCTCACGTTCGTCATCCCACAGCGCCACCAGATCAACCTTCTGCCCCGGCTCGAAACCCAGGCGCTGGATGTCCTGCTCGTTGGCGAAGATCACATCACGCATGCCGTAAACCCCGCGATAACGGTCATCGAGGCCGTACAGCGTGGTGTTGTACTGATCGTGGGAGCGCATGGTTTGCAGAATCAGATGCGGCTTGACCGGCAGGTTGCGCACGCCCTCGCTGATCAAGTGCTCGGGCAGCACGCACGGGGTGAACTGCGCCTTGCCACTCTCGGTGTTCCAGACCCGATCCGAAGCGTCGTTGCCGAGGTGAAAGCCACCCGGGATCAACAGTTTTTCATTGAAGTTCTCGAAGCCCGGAATCACGTCGGCAATCAGGTTGCGGATGCGTCCGTAGTCACCCACCACCCATTCCCAATCGATCGGATGCTTACCCAGAGTTGCAGCAGCAATTCCGGCAATGATCGCCGGCTCGGATTTCAACTGCGCCGACTTCGGCTTCAACTGGCCGAACGACAAATGCACCATGCTGAACGTGTCTTCGACGGTCACGCCTTGCGGGCCTTCAGCCTGGATATCGATGTCAGTGCGCCCGAGGCACGGCAGGATCAGCGCGTCGCGACCGGTGACCAAATGGCTGCGGTTGAGCTTGGTCGCGATGTGCACGGTCAGGTCGAGTTTGCGCATCGCCGCGTGGGTGCGCGGCGTGTCCGGCGTGGCTTGGGCAAAGTTGCCGCCCAGACCAATGAACACCTTGGCTTCGCCACGTTCCATGGCGCCGATCGCCATCACCGTGTTGTGCCCGTGCATGCGCGGCACGTCAAAATTGAAGCGCTTTTCCAGCGCGTCCATCAGGTCTTTCGGCGCCAGTTCGTTGATGCCCATGGTGCGGTCGCCCTGCACGTTGCTGTGGCCGCGAACCGGCGACAGACCTGCGCCCGGACGGCCGACGTTGCCGCGCAGCAGTTGCAGGTTGATGACTTCCTGCAGGGTTGCCACTGAATGCACGTGTTGGGTCAGGCCCATGGCCCAGCACATGATCACGCTTTTGGCGCGGCCATACATGCGCGCGGCCAGTTCGATGTCATGCAGCGGCACGCCGGACTGCTCGAGAATGTGCTCCCAGGAGGTCGCATCGACTTCAGCCAGATAGCTGTCGAGGCCCGCGGTGTGCTCGGCGATGAAGGCGTGATCGAACACCGCTTCGCCGCCAGTCGCTTGCGCTTCGCGCTCCCACTGCAGGAGGAATTTGACCATGCCGCGAATCATCGCCATGTCGCCACCAAGGGCCGGGCGGAAGTACGCGGTGTTGGTCGCTTCCCAGCCGTTGCTGAGCATTTCGAGTGGGTTCTGCGGGTTCTGGAAACGCTCCAGGCCACGCTCTTTCAGCGGGTTAATGCAGACCACTTGCGCACCGCGTTTCACCGCCTCACGCAACGGTTCGAGCATGCGCGGGTGGTTGGTGCCGGGGTTCTGGCCGATGACGAAAATCGCATCGGCGTGGTGCAGATCCTCGTAGACCACGGTGCCTTTGCCGACGCCAAGGGTCTCGTTCATGCTCACTGCACTGGCTTCGTGGCACATGTTCGAGCAGTCGGGGAAGTTGTTGGTGCCGAACGCCCGCACGAACAACTGATAGAGAAACGCCGCTTCGTTGCTCGCGCGGCCCGAGGTGTAGAACTCGGCTTCATGCGGCGATTTGAGGTTTTTCAGGTGATCAGCGATCAGCGCAAAAGCGTCTGCCCAGCTGATTTCCACATAGCGGTCGACCCGCGCGTCGTAGCGCATCGGGTGGGTCAGACGGCCCTGATATTCCAGCCAGTAGTCGCTCTGCTCGGCCAGGCTCGACACCGTGTACTTGTTGAAGAACGCCGGGTCGACCAAACGCCCGGTCGCTTCCCAGTTCACCGCTTTCGCGCCGTTCTCGCAGAACTTCAACATGCTCGCGCCCGGCGCTTCACCCCAGGCACAACCCGGGCAGTCGAAGCCGCCGTTCTGGTTGGTCTTGAGCATGGCGCGGATGTTTTTCAGGGCGTTTTCACTGCCCAGCCAGCTCTTGGTCAGGCTGATGACAGCGCCCCAACCGGCAGCGGCGCCTTTGTAGGGTTTGTAACGGTCGACTTGTGACATGGGACTCTCCATGACGATGCACACAGGCATGAACCTGATTCGGTTAAACAGCGACGGCCGACTTTCAAAGTTGAAAAGTGGTCGTTGGTTTTGCCGGGGCAAGGATATGAACCGTTACAAAACGTTGTCTAATCGCTATTAATGACCGTCTTATCGAAAGCATCTATCACGGCTAAAAACCCTTTATTTACGGGGCGTTGCGAAACTAACGAAGCAACTTTCGGCGAAAAATAATTCATCATCGACGGCATCAATCAGCTGTTCATTAACAGTGATTGGACGGCAGTGAAAGTTGCCCATAACCTGCGCTGACCAAACTCCTTCAACCGGGGTTTTCATTCCTGCGAGGCTGTCATGTCAGAGCGTGTCTTGATCGATGGTTACAACCGCCGCGTCGACTATCTGCGCATGTCGGTGACCGACCGCTGCGATTTCCGCTGCGTCTATTGCATGGCGGAAGACATGCAGTTTTTGCCACGCCAGCAAGTGCTGACGCTGGAGGAGATCTATCAACTGGCGCAGAGCTTCGTCGCCCTCGGCACGCGCAAGATTCGTCTCACCGGCGGCGAACCGCTGATCCGTCCGGGCGTGGTCAAGTTGTGTGAGCAGATCGCCGCCCTGCCCGGCCTGCGTGAACTGTGCATGACCACCAACGGCTCACAACTGGGCAAACTCGCCGCGCCGCTGTTCGATGCCGGGGTCAAACGCCTGAACATCAGCCTCGACAGCCTCGATCCGCAGCGCTTCAAACAGATGACCCGCACCGGTGATCTGGCGCAGGTGATCAACGGCATCGATGCCGCGCGCAAGGCCGGTTTTACCCGCACTAAACTCAACGTGGTGGTGATGCAGGGTCGCAACGATGAGGAGATCAATGATCTGGTCAGCTTCGCCATTGATCGTCAGCTCGACGTCTCTTTCATCGAAGAGATGCCGCTGGGGATCATCAGCGAACACAGCCGCGCCGAGTCGTTTTTCTCCAGCGCACAGGTGCGGGAGAAGATTGCCGAACGCTATACCCTGATCGACTCGGCGGAGTCGACGCAAGGCCCGTCGCGCTACTGGCGGCTGGCCGAGGCGCCGGAGATTCGTCTGGGCTTTATCTCGCCGCACAGCCACAACTTTTGTGGCACCTGCAACCGCGTGCGGCTCACCGTTGAAGGGCGCCTGCTACTGTGTCTGGGTAACGAGCATTCGGTGGATCTGAAAGCGGTGCTGCGTGCGCATCCGGGACAACCGCAACGGCTGGAGAAGGCCATCGTCGAGGCGATGAAACTCAAGCCGTATCGACATAATTTCGAAGTGAACGACGACGTTCAGGTCGTGCGCTTCATGAACATGACCGGCGGCTGATCCCGCCAGTTTCATCGGTTATCGGAACCGCTCAGCATGATCATCAGACCCAAGGTCAATCAATTCGCCATTCTCTTCACCCTCAAGGGTTCGATCGCCAAGCGCATCGCCATGCGCACGTTGATGGTTACCCTGCTCGCTTCGGCCATTGTGCTGGTGGAAATCCTTCATCCAAGCAACTTCACCAAGGTTAACGCCACGCCGTTTACCTTGCTCGGTTTGTCGCTGTCGATCTTCATGAATTTTCGCAACAACGCTTGCTATGACCGCTGGTATGAAGCGCGTAAAGCCTGGGGCGAAGTGATCGTGCATATTCGTTCGGTGATTCGCGAAACTCATGTGATTCGTGAGTCGGCTGAGCGCAA
Source organism: Pseudomonas sp. MYb2 (assembly GCF_002979955.1). Classification (NCBI taxonomy): domain Bacteria; kingdom Pseudomonadati; phylum Pseudomonadota; class Gammaproteobacteria; order Pseudomonadales; family Pseudomonadaceae; genus Pseudomonas; species Pseudomonas sp. MYb2. The sequence goes on along the minus strand of NZ_PCQC01000002.1, from coordinate 232,611 downwards.
GCCGTTGCTGCTCAATTTGTGCGGGTTTGCCCATGCGTTGAACGCGCGGTTGCGCAAGGAAAGCGAGGCCGATGCGAGCAGCCAATGGATCATGCCCAAACCTGATCCACAGACGCCGGATTACAGTGGCCGCATTCTGCAAACGGTCGGCCAGCAGTGTTCCGATCTGCATCAGAACGGTCAACTGACTGAATGGCGCTACATGTTGCTGGCCAATCACCTGACCAGCCTGACCCAGGCGCAAGCGGTGTGCGAACGGATCAAAACCACGCCGCTGCCGTTTCCCTACACGCTGTTGTTGCACCGGACGATTTATCTGTTCTGCATCCTGCTGCCGTTCGCCATGGCCGAACCGCTAGGCTGGCTGACACCGCTGTTCACGGCGATTGTCAGCTACACATTTTTTGGCCTGGATGCGATTGCCGATGAGCTGGAAGACCCGTTTGGCCGCGACGAAAACGACCTGCCGACCGATGCGCTGGTGCGCACCATCGAACGTGACATCCTCGCCGAACTTGGCGCAGACGTACCGCCGGCGTTGAAGCCTGTGGACTATGTCCTGAGCTGATCCTTAGCTCTGCAAACTCCTCAAAACCCTGTGGGAGCGAGCTTGCTCGCGAAGGGGCCCTATCAGCCAAAATCAATGTTGACTGACATGCCGCCATCGCTGGCAAGCCAGCTCCCACACGTTCTGTGTACATCCTCAACATCAAGCATCACCACAAATCATTGTGGGAGCTGGCTTGCCAGCGATGAGGCTGTGTCAGCCAACGTCAATGTGACTGACATGCCGCCATCGCTGGCAAGCCAGCTCCCACACGCTCTGTGTACATCCTCAACATCAAGCATCACCACAAATCATTGTGGGAGCTGGCTTGCCAGCGATGAGGCTGTGTCAGCCAACGTCAATGTGACTGACATGCCACCATCGCTGGCAAGCCAGCTCCCACAGTTTTGATTGGTGGTGAGGTCAGAAGAGTTCGTTGAAGGGGATGAAGCGCAGCGGGTCGCCGAGGTTGTGCGTGCTGTTCTCGGGGATTTCCACCAGGCCATCGGCCCAGGTGGCGCCGAGCAGGACGCCGGAGCTTTGATTCGGATAGAGCACCGCACGCCCCGCCTCCAGCCTCACCCGCAGGTATTCACGGCGGCCGCCAGCCTTGTGCCAGTCGAAACCTGCATTGACGGTGAAGCTCAGCGGCATGACGTCATCCACACCTTGAATGCGCAACAGATACGGCCGCGCCAACAAGCCAAACGTCACCAGCGCCGAAGTCGGATTACCCGGCAACCCAATCACCGGCACCGCACCAAAATGCCCGACCGTCAGCGGTTTGCCAGGCTTGATCGCCAGTTTCCACACCAGCGGTTTGCCGTTGTCGCGCAGCACCTGCCCGAGGCAATCGGCATCACCGGCAGACACGCCACCCGTAGTCAGAATCAGATCCGCACTCACCTGCAGTTGCTCAAGCTTGAGCCGCGTCTGCGCCGGGCGATCCGGGAGGATGCCGGCGTCGATCACTTCGCAACCCAGCTCGCGCAACCAGTGGCCGAGCAACACGCGGTTGCTGTTGTAGATACTGCCGGGGCGCAACGGCTGGCCCGGCTCGACCAGTTCATCACCCGTCGACAGCAGCGCCACACGCGGGCGACGCACCACGTGCAGTTGCGCCAGCCCTTGCCCGGCGGCGACCGCCAGTTCGAACGGCCCAAGGCGTTTGCCGGCCCGCAGCAGGATGTCGCCGACGCGATTTTCCTGACCTTGCGCGCGGATGTTCTGCCCCGCCCTCAGCGGCTGCAAGAAGCGCACGCGGCCGTCCTCCAGCACTTCGACGTTCTCCTGCATTTCGACGCAGGTAGCGCCGGGCGGCAGTGGCGCGCCGGTAAAAATCCGTGCGCAGGTGCCGGGCAGCAACGTGTCCGGCGCCAGCCCGGCGTAAACCTTCTGCGAGACCTTCAACGGCTGTCGGTGCAAATCGGCGAGATTGAGCGCGTAACCGTCCATGGCGCTGTTCGGCCACGGCGGCAAGTCGAGTGTCGCCACCAGATCACTGGCCAGCACCCGCCCACGCGCATCGTCGAGCGCCAATAGTTCGCTGTCGGCCAGACGTTGCTCATTGGCCATGCCGAGCAATTGGTCGAGGGCGTCCTCGACCGGCATCAGCGGCGCCTTGCTCATCCGCGTGGCCCGCAGGCTTGCACGGCTTTCAGGTGCGGGACGAAATTGCATGGGCGATGACGATTATCCAGTTGCTCGGCAAGAATGCCTTCCCACGCCGTACGGCAAGCACCGGTTGAGCCCGGCAGGCAGCACACCAGCGTGCCGTTCGACAGCCCGGCCAGCGCACGGCTTTGCACGGTGGACGTGCCAATATCCAGAATCGAAATCGCCCGGAACAGTTCGCCGAAGCCGTCAATCTGCTTATCAAACAAGCAGGCCACCGCTTCCGGCGTGCTGTCGCGACCGGTGAAACCCGTGCCGCCAGTGATCAGCACCACCTGAACGGTTTCGTCGGCAATCCAGTTCGCCACCTGTGCGCGGATCTTGTACAGATCGTCCTTGAGCAGGTTGCGCTCGCTCAGCGTATGACCGGCCTCGAGCAACCGACTGACCAGCAACTGGCCCGACGTATCGCTGGCGTAGTCGCGGGTATCGCTGACCGTCAGCACGGCAATATTCAGGGGGACAAACAGGGCATCGGCTTTGGCGCTCATGGCAGTTCTCCGGCAGCAGTCAATCAACATTGCCGAGCAGCCTAAGTGCCACTTATGAGTACTGTCTAATCACTCTGGCCAACCACATTATCGACCGGCTCTATCGGTGCCTTTCACGTTGTTCAAGGCCAGTAAAACCGGCCCTGATAGAGCTGATCGATAGTGCCTTAAATACTTCCGATTGGACGAACAATCGTTCAGATGAGATCGTCGCACCCTGCGCTTTTCGTGCGCCTCGCGCATCTGCGTCAATACTCAATCAAAAAATCCTCATCGAGCAGGTGCCATCGTGGACATCAAACAACTCAAGTTCCTGATCGCGCTGGACGAAACCCGCCACTTCGGCCAGGCCGCCGCACGCTGCCACATCACCCAACCGACGTTGTCGATGCGCCTGCGCAATCTGGAAGACGAGCTGGATCTGGTGCTGGTCAACCGTGGCCAGCGCTTTGAAGGTTTCACCCAGGCCGGCGAGCGTGTGCTGGCCTGGGCGCGTACCTTGCTCGCAGCGCATGACGGTTTGTTCGCCGAAGCGGCGGCGTGTCGCGGGCAACTGGTGGGTAGTCTGCGTCTGGGTCTGGTGCCGCTGAGCAGCTTCAACCCGGTCAATTACATTCAGGGGTTGTCGGGGACGTATCCGGAGTTGAAGTTCAGCCTGTCGTCGCTAAGTTCTGACGAGATCATCGCCGGGCTGGGCAATAATCAGCTTGATCTCGGCGTGTGCTATCTGGACCACGTCAACCCGAACTATTTCGAGTTTTTCGAGATCGGCGAAACCCGTGTCGGCCTGCTCTACGACAACCGCCACTTCCAGTTCGAAGGCTCGCAGATGAGCTGGGAAGACGCCGCCGAGTTACCGCTGGGGATGATCACCGCCGGCATGCATTACCGTAAATCCATTGATTTGAGCTTTCGCAGCCGTGGGCTGAGTCCGCAGCCGATCATGGAAAGCGACTCGACCTATCAGCTGCTGCAGGCGATTCACCAGGGCTTCTGCTGTGCAATCATGCCGCTGGACAGTGGCCTGGAGGAGCCGATCGAACACCTGTCGTTCATGCAACTGCCGGATGCCAGCGTGCTCGCGCCGTTGGGGCTGGTGATGCGCAAGACCGAGCCGCGTTCGGCGATTGCCGAGAAGTGTTTTGCCGAGGCGCGGAAGTTGTTTGGGGTTGAGGTTTTTGCCGAGTAAATGATGTTGAATGTCAGGCCGCCTTCGCGAGCAGGCTCGCTCCCACAGTTGAAATGCATTCCCCTGTGGGAGCGAGCCTGCTCGCGAAGAGGCCCGACCAGACAGCAAAAATTCTGGATGTGACGGCGTTGATCGACCAAAGCAATCACCACATCGGAACAAGCGATTGGACGCACTTTTAACGCCCCCGTAGCCTGAACACTCTTCAGCGCTTCGGGACTTTCAAGATGCTCTGCCACCTCGAAACCATCACAGAATCCACCAGCGAACCCAACGCCCCCGCCCCGCAACCGGCGCAGGTGGCGTTTCGCGAATACCTGCCCGACGCCGCCATCTCCCACGCCGCGCTGGCCTCCGAAATCGCCCTCGCCATCAGCTACAACGGCCTGAGCCAAGCAGTGATGATGGTCTCGCCCGGCAACCTCGAAGACTTCATCCGTGGCTTCAGCCTGAGCAACGCGATCATTGACAGCGTTGACGAGATCTACGACGTCCGCCTCACGCATTTCGACCAGGCCTGTCAGGCCGATGTGCAGATTTCCAGCCGCGCATTCTGGGCCTTGAAGGATCATCGTCGGCAAATGACCGGCACCAGCGGTTGCGGCATCTGTGGCGTTGAAGCGCTGGAGCAGGCGCTGCCGCATCTGCAGATTCTGCAACCTTCACCGCTGCCGCCAGCCGAGCATTTCGACGGCATCCGCCAACGCATCGAAGCCGCTCAACAACTGGCGCGCAGCAGCGGCGCCCTGCACGCCGCGCTGTACTTCGACGCTGAAGGTGAAGCCTTGCTGTGCCGCGAAGATATCGGCCGCCACAACGCCCTCGACAAGCTGATCGGCGCGATGCAGATCGACGCCATCAATGCTGCTGAAGGCTTCGTCGTGGTCACCAGCCGTTGCAGCCTCGAACTGATCCACAAAGCCGTGCGCGCGCGCATCGGCACCCTCGTCAGTCTTTCGGCACCTACCGCGTTGACCGTGCGTTGGGCGCTCAAGCATCGACTCAATCTGATCCATGTGCCGCACCGCAACGCCCCGCGAATTTACAGCCCGCTCCAGGAGTTTGCCGCATGAGCCACACCCTCACCCACCTCGACGATCAGGGCCGTGCCAACATGGTCGACGTCAGCGACAAAGCCGCGACCCGGCGCGAAGCCACGGCGCAAGCCTGGGTGCAGATGCGCCCGCAAACCCTGCAGATGATTCAGGCCAACGGGCACCCGAAAGGCGATGTCTTCGCGGTGGCGCGGATCGCCGGGATTCAGGCAGCCAAACGCACACATGAACTGATCCCGCTGTGCCATGCGCTGTTGCTCAGTTCGATTCACGTCGAACTCAAGGCCTGCGAACCGGATCGTGTGCAGATCACCAGCACCTGCCGCCTCACCGGCCAGACCGGCGTCGAACTCGAAGCGTTGACCGCCGCCAGCGTTGCCGCGCTGACCATCTACGACATGTGCAAAGCGGTGGACCGGGCGATGGTCATCGGCGATATCCGCCTGCTCAGCAAACAGGGCGGGCGCTCCGGTCACTTTCAATCGGAGGACGCGCAATGATTCTGATCAATTACTTCGCCAGCTACCGTGACCGGCTCAATCTGGGTGGTGAAAAAATTCCGCTGACTGCTGCATTGGCCAGCGTTGAAGATGTGCGGCAAATGCTTATGCAGCGCGGTGATCTGTGGCGTGAAGTGCTCGGCGCCGGCAACCTGATGTGCGCGGTGAATCAAGAGTTGTGTCAGCCCGGTCAGGCGATTGAGGATTTCGATGAAATCGCGTTTTTTCCGCCTGTGACCGGGGGTTGATCAATGGCTATTCGAGTCCAGCACAAAAGTTTCGATGTCGGCCAGTTGACTGCCGACCTGCACGCGCGCAATCCACGGGTGGGCGCGGTGGTGAATTTCATTGGTTATGTGCGTGATCTGAATATTGGCCAGAGCGTGAATGAGCTGTTTCTGGAACACTATCCGGGCATGACCGAGAAGGCCCTCGAACAGATCGCCAAAGAAGCCCGCGAGCGCTGGCCGCTGTTGGGGGTGGAGATTGTGCATCGGGTCGGTGCGTTGTCGGTGAGTGAGCCAATCGTGTTTGTCGGGGTCAGCAGCAAGCATCGGCATATGGCGTTCGAAGCCTGCGCATTCATCATGGACGTGCTCAAGACCCGCGCGCCGTTCTGGAAGCGTGAGACTACGGCGCAGGGTGCGCATTGGGTCGAGGGCCGTGAAAGCGATCGGGATGCGGCGTTGCGTTGGAGTCTGGCGCATGCCTGAAAAGCAAAAGCCCCTCACCCTAGCCCTCTCCCCGAGGGAGAGGGGACTGATTGGGGGATATTGCAGAAGTACGCCGACGTGAAGGAGTTGTGGTGAATCCATAATTGATCAAACCCCTTCAGCTCGATGTGAAACGCACATAACCCCGGTCCGCTATCTCTCCCTGCGTAGCTGGCCGGCCCCTCTTCCTCGAGCATTTGGCTGATGACCAATCCATAATCGACTCGGTCTTTCAGGTCGATGGATAACGCCAGACACCTCGGTCAGCCCCCTCTCCCTCTGGGAGAGGGCTGGGGTGAGGGTTGAAAGTCTGATTAGATAGCCGCTCCGCCAGGACCCAACTCCGGAGTCTCGCTTGAGCACAGCGCCGAACCACCTGCCCCGCCCCGATCCCGTGACCCTGCGCCAGGCCTGGCGTTTCTGGCTGAAACTCGGCTGCATCGGTTTCGGCGGGCCGGCCGGGCAGATCGCGATCATGCATCAGGAGCTGGTCGAGCGTCGGCGCTGGATCTCCGAAAAACGTTTCCTGCACGCACTCAACTACTGCATGTTGCTGCCCGGCCCCGAGGCTCAGCAATTGGCAACGTATATCGGCTGGCTGCTGCATCGCACATGGGGTGGCGTGATAGCCGGTGCGCTGTTTGTGCTGCCATCGTTGTTCATTCTGATCGCCTTGTCCTGGCTGTACATTGCCTTCGGTGACGTGCCGGCAGTGGCCGGGGTGTTTTACGGGATCAAGCCGGCGATCACCGCGATTGTCCTGCACGCCGCGCATCGCATCGGCTCGCGTGCGTTGAAAAACGCGTGGCTGTGGGCGATTGCCGGAGCCTCGTTCGTGGCGATTTTCGCCTTCAATCTGCCCTTCCCCTTGATCGTCCTCGGGGCTGCGTTGATCGGCTATCTGGGCGGACGATTCGCGCCGCAGCGGTTCAGCAACGCGGGTGCGCGCAACAGCGAGAAATCCTTCGGCCCGGCGTTGATCGACGACGATACGCCGGCCCCCGAACATGCCCGTTTCAGCCCGCCGAAGCTGCTGCGTCTGGCGTTGATCGGCGCAGTGCTCTGGTGTTTGCCCATGGCGTTGTTGACGGCGTTATTCGGCTGGGATGGCACGTTCACACAAATGGCCTGGTTCTTCACCAAAGCTGCGCTGCTTACCTTTGGTGGCGCCTACGCGGTACTGCCTTACGTCTATCAGGGCGCCGTCGGACATTACGGCTGGTTGACGCCGACACAGATGATCGACGGCCTCGCGCTGGGCGAAACCACGCCGGGCCCGCTGATCATGGTGGTGGCGTTTGTCGGTTTCGTCGGTGCCTACGTGCAACCGACGTTCGGCGCCGAACATGCGTTTGCCGCCGGCGCACTGGCCGCAACGCTGGTGACCTGGTTCACCTTCCTGCCCTCGTTTCTGTTCATTTTGGCCGGCGGGCCGTTGGTGGAATCGACCCACAACGAACTGAAGTTCACCGCACCGCTGACGGCGATCACCGCTGCCGTGGTCGGGGTGATTGTGAATCTGGCGTGTTTCTTCGCCTATCACGTGTTGTGGCCAAACGGTTTTGCCGGGGCGCTTGATGTGTTTTCGCTGATGCTGGCGGTTGCAGCAGCATTGGCCTTGTTCGTTTTCAAACGCGGCGTGATCAGTGTGTTGATCGTTTGCGCCCTCGCCGGGCTGGGCTTTCACCTGATGCGCTGAACCCTGGCCTGCGAATCTCCCGTTTACACGCCCGGGAATTCCCCCTTACTATCCGGGCACACCGGTCGGCGGGTCAGCCCGCCACCGACGTTTTCCGCCAACGGAAACACGCGTTATGAGTACGTCACTACAACAAGCAGAATCGTTGAACGTCTCTACCCTGCGCGCCCTCTCTCACAGGGGCGGCGTATGAATCGTATCGTCAATCTCCCCATGGCCCTGCGCCGTTCCAAGCTGCGTCACTCCGCACGCCCGCCGGATATCGCCCGGTCTGTCTGATCGCGTCCGTTAAAGAACCGCGACAGCCTTCTATTCCTTGATATCCCTGCCAGGACAGCCACGCCTATTGCTGCGTCGTGTCCGGCCCGAATCTGCGCGCCTGTGCGGCGCCATCGTGAGTGATCGTTATGAAATTCGCAGCCCTTGAAGACGCCCGCCTGTTCCTTGAACAGAACCCCGATATCGACATGATCGAGTTGTTCATCCTCGACGCCAACGGCGTGCCACGCGGCAAGCTGTTGCACCGTGAGGAACTGCTCGCCGTGTACCAAAGCGGTCGGCCGCTACCAAGCACTATTCTCGGTCTGACCGTGCAGGGTGAAGACGTCGAAAACTCCGGTCTAGTCTGGGACGTCGGCGATATCGACTGCCGCGCCTATCCGCTTGAGGGCAGTCTGGTGCGCCTGCCGTGGCGGCAGATTCCGACCGCCGCCGTGCAGGTCAGCATGCACCCGACCGAGGGTATGCCGGCGAGCATCGCCGACCCTCGCCATTTGCTGGTCAAGGTCATCGACGGTCTCAAGGCTGAGGGTTATTACCCGGTGATGGCCTGCGAACTGGAGTTTTACCTGCTCGACGCCAAACGCGATCACAACGGTCGCCCGCAACCGGCACTGGACGCGGACGGCGGTCGACCGCGACATACTCAGGTTTACGGCTTGCGTGAGCTGGAACAGATCGAACCGTTCCTCGCCGACCTCTATAGCGCCTGCAAATTGCACGGCATTCCGGCGCGCACGGCGATCTCCGAATACGCGCCGGGTCAGGTGGAAATTACCCTTGAACATGGCGACGCACTAGAGGCGATGGATCAGGCCGTGCGCTACAAACGTCTGGTCAAAGCCATCGCCCACAAGCACGGCATGCAGGCGACGTTCATGGCCAAGCCGTTCGATGATCTGGCTGGCACCGGCATGCACATGCACGTGAGTCTGGCCGATGGCGCGGGGCACAATCTGTTCGCCTCGGAAGACCCGGCCGGCACTCCGCTGCTGCGCACAGCGATTGGCGGCATGCTCGCGTCCTTGCTCGATTCGCTGCTGCTGTTCTGCCCGAACGCCAACTCGTACCGGCGCTTTCAGGCCAACAGCTATGCACCGTTGGCGCCGACCTGGGGTGTCGACAACCGTACCGTGAGCCTGCGCGTTCCGGGCGGCCCGGCCAACACTCGGCACATCGAACACCGCATCTGCGGCGCCGACGCCAACCCGTATCTGGCAGCGGCAGCGATCCTTGCCGGGATTCATCGTGGCATTCGTGAAGACCTCGATCCGGGTGCGCCGGTCGAGGGCAATGGTTATGCGCAGGCGAAGGAATTGTTGCCGACCGATTGGCTGACGTCGCTGCAGGCGCTGGAGAATTCGGTGTGGGCGCGGGATGCCTTGGGGCAGGAATTTCTCGGGGTGTATCTGGCGGTGAAACGTGCCGAGTATCGGCAGTTCATGGCCGAGGTGGGTGAGCAGGATTGGCGCTGGTATCTCACCGAGGCCTGAAGACTCACCCCTACCCCCTGTAGGAGTGAGCCTGCTCGCGATAGCGGAGTGTCATTCAGCAATAATGTGTCTGACATGGCCTCATCGCGAGCAGGCTCACTCCTACAGGGGACCGCGTACAACCTAAGAATTCGTGTGGACACTGACATGACCGAACGCTGCAATTCCTACTACACCGCCACCCTCAACCAGGACACCGACTACCCGACCGTGCAAGGTCGGCACACCGTCGACGTGGTGATCATCGGCGGCGGCTTCACTGGCGTCGCCACCGCTGTCGAACTCGCGGAAAAAGGCCTGAAAGTCGCCATCGTCGAAAGCCACAAGATCGGCTGGGGCGCCACCGGGCGCAATGGCGGCCAAGTCACCGGCAGCCTTTCCGGCGACGGCGCGATGCGCAAACAGATGCGCGCGAAACTCGGCGACGAGGTCGATGACTTCATCTGGCACCTGCGCTGGCGCGGACACGAAATCATCCAGCAACGCGTCGACAAATACGGCATTCAATGCGACCTGAAACACGGCCATTTGCACGCGGCGTACAAGCCCAGCCACATGACCGACTTGCGCAAGGATTATGAAGAAGCCGTGCGGCGCGGATTGGGCGATGAGGTCAGCCTGCTCGACCGCAGCCAGGTACGCGACCTGCTGCAAAGCGACCTGTACCACGGCGCGATCAAGAACACCCGCAACATGCATCTGCACCCGCTTAACCTGTGCATCGGTGAAGCGCGGGCGGCGGAAAGTCTCGGTGCGCTGATCTACGAAAACAGCGAAGTGCTGGAGATTATTCATGGCGCTACACCCGGTGTGCGCACGGCTCACGGGCAGATCGACGCTAATCAAGTGATGCTCGCTGGCGACGTCTATCACAAGCTCGAACCGGGACAGCTCAAGGGCAAGATTTTTCCGGCCATGGGCGGCATCGTCACCACCGCGCCGCTCGGTGATCTGGCCAAGCAGATCAACCCGGAAGATCTGGCGGTGTACGACTGCCGCTTCGTCCTCGACTACTACCGCCTCACCGCCGATGGCCGCTTGCTGTTCGGCGGCGGCGCCAACTACAGCGGCAAGGATTCACGTGACATCGCCGCCGAACTGCGCCCGTGCATCGAACAAACCTTTCCGGCGCTCAAAGGCGTGCAGATCGATTATCAGTGGAGCTGCGCGATGGGCATCGTCATCAACCGCATTCCGCAACTGGGCAAGCTCTCGGACAACGTCTGGTATTGCCAGGGCTACTCGGGGCACGGCATCGCGACGACGCACATCATGGGCGAAATCATGAGCCGGGCGATCACCGGGCAGATGGAGCAGTTCGATACGTTTGCCCAGTGCCAGCACATACGCGTGCCGATGGGGGATTTGCTCGGCAATCCGTTACTGGCTGCCGGGATGTGGTACTACCAGATGCTTGAGCGCTTTCGCTGACACACCCTCCACTTGTAGGAGCTGCCGAAGGCTGCGATCTTTTGATCTTGTCTTTAAAAATCAAAATCAAAAGATCGCAGCCTTCGGCAGCTCCTACAGGGTCATCGATTCACTGAAGATCCATTGTGGGAGCGAGCCTGCTCGCGAAGAGGCCCTCAAATCCAGCAAAAATTCAATCCGCCAACTGCTCCACCACAATCCCCAACCGCCGATAATCCTCGACACTCCCCGACGCCACATGCCGCTCGGTAATCAGCGTATGCAGGCGCGTACACGGCGCCACCACAAACGGCTCCACCGCCCCGAGCTTGTCCGCCGTGGTCACCGCAATCACCCGCGCTGCGCCATCGAGCATCGCCTGCTTCACCGGCACTTCATCAAAATGCAGCGAAGTAATCCCCACCTCCGGATGAATCGCACACACCCCGGTAATCGCCAGATCCGCCTTGATCCCCGCGAGCAAACGCAGCGCCTCATGCCCACCCGCCGCCATCGTCCGTGGATTCAGCTGGCCGCCAGCGAGAATCACTTTCACTGCCTTGAATTCGGACAAGGCAATCGCCGTCATCGGTGACGCGGTCACCGCCGTGATGCTGATATCGGCACGCAACGAGCGCGCCACCTGCAACGTGGTGGAGCCGGAGTCGAACAGCACAATCTGCCCGTCTTCAATCTGCTGCGCCGCCCGTTGCGCCAGGTGAATTTTCACCTCATCCGTCTCGTCCAGCCGCGTGAAGTAATCCTTGCCGGAGTCTTTCGGACGCGGCAGCGCCCCGCCGTGCACGCGTTGCACCAGCCCGGCGCTGTCCAGTTCGGCGAGGTCGCGGCGGATGGTGTCCTCGGACACCGCAAAGTGCTGGCTCAACTCGGACGCCATGACTTTGCCGTCGCGTTCGAGGAGCAAAAGAATTTTCTGTCGACGCAGGGACGGCAGTTCAGCCGCAGAATGATCGTGCATGGTCATGCCTGTTTATGCTTGTAATTGCAGGTTTGCGAGAGTAGCGAAAGCCTTCAACAAACACAAACAGGCGGGGTATCAATTGTTTCGATCATTGGAATCAACAAGGCGAATTTTTTCTTTGCTTTCAGCCTGTTCACAATGGCACCACTTCTAAAAGGCTCAGGATGAACACCTCATGAATCTCAATTTTGCGTTTGCGTGCATGATCGTTGTGTCGTTTGCGGTGGCACTGGGTCACGCCTGACAGCGCCTCAGACCGACGCCAGCAACTGCTCACGCAGCCATTTGTGCGCCGGATCGCGGTGCGAACGTTCGCCCCAGAACATCGCCATCTCGTAACCGGGTACTTCCAGCGGCGCGTCGACCACTTGCAATGCCGGGTTGCCGCGCACCAGGCGTGACGGCAGCATTGCCACCAGATCGGTGCTGGCCAACACCGACATCGCCATCAGAAAGTGCGGCACCGACAACACCACTTTGCGCATCAGCCCGACATCGGCCAGCGCCCGATCGGTCACCCCGAAAAAGCCACCGCCCTCGCGCGACACCATCACGTGCTCCAGCGCGCAGAATTGTTTACGGCTTGGCGCACGCATCAAACCTGGATGCCCGACACGACCGGCCAGCACATAACGTTCGGTGAACAGTGGTCGCCGATGCAGTTCCGGCGGCGCGTCTTCACTGATGTGCAGCGCCAGATCGAACACCCCCTGCTCGGCCTGTTTGACCAAATGCGCCGGCGTCAGATCGATCACCGCCAGACGCGTGCCCGGCGCCTGTTCACGCAAACCACCCAGCGCTGGCAACACCACCGTCGACTCACCGTAATCGGTCGCGGCGATTTTCCAGGTGTGCGTCGCCTGCGCCGGGGCGAACGCACTGGCCGGTGCCACCGCCCTCTCCAACGCCTCCAACGCTTCGCGCAACGGCTCACGCAATTCATCGGCGCGCGCCGTCGGGCGCATACCACGCGGCCCGGGCAACAGCAGCGGATCGCCGAAGATGTCGCGCAACTTGGCCAGATGCACACTCACCGAAGGCTGCGACAGGTTCAGGCGCTGCGCCGCGCGAGTGACGTTGTGCTCCGACAGCAACACATCGAGGGTCAGCAGCAGATTGATATCCAGTCGTCTCAAATTATTCATGGCTATACCAGACATATCAGACATTCATTTCCAATATACCGGTTGAGCGCCGATCCTGCAGTCACTCAGCTAACGGAGCTTCAACATGAACGTCTTACTTGTTTACGCGCACCCGGAACCGACTTCCCTCAACGGCTCGTTTCGCGACTTCAGCGTCCAGCGCCTGCAAGCCGCCGGCCACACCGTGCAGGTCTCCGACCTCTACGCGATGAACTGGAAAGCCAGCCTCGACGCCGACGACGCCCCGCAGCGCGATGCGACGAAACCGTTCCACGCTTCGCTCGATTCGAAAGTCGCTTACGCCGATGGCACCCAGGCTGCCGACATCGCTCGCGAGCAGGAAAAGCTGTTGTGGGCCGATGCGCTGATTCTGCAGTTTCCGCTGTGGTGGTTCACCATGCCGGCGATTCTCAAAGGCTGGGTCGATCGGGTGTACGCCTACGGTTTTGCCTATGGCGTCGGCGAGCATTCCGACAGTCGTTGGGGCGAGCGTTATGGCGAAGGGAAAATGAAAGGCAAACGGGCGATGTTGATGGTCACCACCGGCGGCTGGGAATCGCACTATGCGCCGCGCGGGATCAACGGGCCGATCAATGATTTGCTGTTCCCGATTCAGCACGGGATTTTGTACTATCCCGGTTTTGAAGTGGTGCCACCGTTTGTGGTGTATCGGACCAGTCGGATGGATGCGGCGCGCTATGCCGAGACTTGTGATGAGTTGGGGCGGCGGCTGGATGAGTTGTGGAGTGCACGGCCGATCGGGTTTCGGCAGCAGAATGCGGGGGAGTATGAGATTCCTGCTTTGACCTTGAAGAGCGATATCGCGCCGGATAGCGAAGGCTTCGCAGCACACATCCGCTAGCGCCGCATCGACCACGTAGAGCAAAAGCCCCTCACCCTAACCCTCTCCCAAAGGGAGAGGGGACTGACCGAGTTGTTTTTTCGAGCTACGCCGACCTGGGATATCGAGCCGACCTCAAGTTTCGAACAGCCCACAATCGGCTCCCTCCCCCCTCGCCCCCTTGAGGGAGAGGGCTGGTGTTGTTTTTTCGAGCTACGCCGACCTGGGATATCGAGCCGAACTCAAGTTTTGAACAGCCCACAATCGGCTCCCTTCCCCCTCGCCCCCTTGGGGGAGAGGGCTGGGGTGAGGGGGATGGATCTAACTGACACGCCGCAACATGCAGGCATCAGTAGCTCCGGTCAGGCTTCTTCGCGTGCCCGACGCACCTGCACCAACAACGCCGGGGCAAAATGCAGCAACACCATCCGGCTCAAATGATGAGTCAGGATAAACACCACATTCAACCCACCACCAAACGCGACAATCGCAATCGTCTCAATCGCCCCCGGCATGTACGCCAGCCACAGCGACAGCGGATCACTGCCCAACCACCGCGCCGCCACTTCCGCAAATACCGCCGCAACCACGATCATCAACCCGACCGAGACCAACGCCGTGCGGCCATGGCGCCCCAGTTCCGCGAAGCCAAGCCCCTGAAACCTTGAGCCGATCCGCACGCCGAGTATCAGCGCGGCCAGATTCAGGCTCCAGTCCGGCATGTGAAACCCGTGCAGCCATCCCGATTTCACAAACACTGCCGTGATGATGATCGCGGTGAGCATGAACGGCGCCGGCACGCCGATCACCAGCAGCAAGCGCCCGAGCAGCACGCTCAAAGCGATCACCGAAAGTGCGGTCAGCGCCATCCCTGTCGTTAAAGGATCACCATCGGCAACCGCCACTGCAGCGGCCTGGCCGGGTATAAGGAAACTCACCAGCACGGTGATCAGCAGCAAGCGCATCAGGTGCACGATGATGACCTTGCTCGATGCCTTTTCCGATTCGAGCAAATCAAACACCGCCGCCAGCGCACCGGGATAAACCGCCAACAGCGCATCAGTGCGATTCCAGCCTGCACCACGCATCAGCCACCATCCGGCGAGCGCGATTTGCACCGTCAGGCAAATCAACAACACACCAAGGCTCGGCAACATCGTCGAGGCCGTCTCACTGTCCCACGCCTCGAACATCAGCCCGGTAGCAATGCCCAGCGTGACCTGGATGTAGCCAAGTCCATAAGGGGTTGCCGGGGCGATGCCGGTCTTGCTGGCGAACAATGCGGTAACAACAATCGAACCCAACAGCAGGCCATGGGGCACGCCTTCGAACTGCAACAGTGCGCCGAAACCGGCGGCAATCAACAAACAGAAAATGGATTTCATAGTCGCCTTCCTGGCTAATAAACTGACCCAACATCGTCGAAGAATCACTTGTCACTGTGGGAGCGAGCCTGCTCGCGAAAGCGTCGTGCCAGTCGCAGATATGTAACTGACCTGACGCCTTCGCGAGCAGGCTCGCTCCCACAAGGATGTCGTTTCTATTACAAACGCAACCGTGCAATCGCCCGGCGGTATTTTTCGATCCGTTCCAGATCCTCCCAACTTGGCGAGGCAATTCGCGACAGGTCGCTGTTCTCCTCCAGATCCGCCAGTTTCACCACCCGACCGATCGGGTTCTGCGCGGCGCGGTCTACGAAGTCTTCATAGGATTCGCCCGGCACTTTGGTCACCGACTCAATCGCCGTCAGCACCTCTTCGCTGAAACCCTCCTTGCGCAAATCATCAAGGCTGACACCGCAATCCTCAACCACGTCATGCAGCACGGCGACGATGCGTTCTTCCAGCGTGCTCATGCGTAACATGACTTTCAGCGGATGCAGAATGTACGGCGCACCGCCCTTGTCGACCTGCCCGGCGTGGGCCGTGGCGGCGATGGCGATAGCGCGTTCGAGTGTCTGGGTCATGGGATTCTCCGAGGATTAAACGCCGTAGCGGCCGCCGACATGGATATTGCGCTTGAGCCAGTTGCCGATCGCCTTCAGGCGACTGACCGGCTTCGCTGGCCCGCAATGACGCTGAAGAATCAGCGTCACCAATGTGGCCTGATCGGCTTTAGGATTGGCATCGATCAACTCGGCAACCCAAGCGCAATCAGCCTTCTGCAGATGCTCACGCCACTCACCGGGCCAGGCGTCCAGCTCATCCAGCGCCAACCACCGCGCACCGCCGTGCTCCATATGCCCACCGGACATCGACTGCTCGAAACAGAAAGGCGTGTCTGGCTTTGCAGGGTCAATGTGAAACAGGTAGATGTCGTGGAATGGATGCTGCGAGGGGGGCGCGTTATTGCGGCTGCCAATTTCGATCATGGGCAATGTTCCAATCCTTGGGCGCTGAATGTTTCCGATTGTTTCGCAGTGTACGCGATAGGAGCAAATCAAAAACCCGATGGAACCTCCCTCCTCCGCACAATCTCGAAACTGTATCAGCGCCAAATCATCGATCAGACACGGCGCCATTGGAGAGGAAAGCCCGATGAACATTCGATTCCTGCTTCTGATCGCCACCTTCGCCGTCATCCCCACCTGCGTCATGGCCGAAGGCTGCGACGTCCAGACCCAATCCTCCAGCGCCTCCGTGCCGGCGGTGGAAACCCACAGTTGCTATGAATACGAAGGCATGCCGGTCAACTCAATCGACTGGTCGTGCAGCAACGAAAGCAAAGACATGCTCAGCAGCACTAAAACCAAGGTTGAACACTGCGCCGATCACTATCAGGCTACGTGTATCGCCACGATTACCCAGGAATCCCTGGCCAACCCGCACTCCACCAGCAAAGACAAGAATGCCAAAGCGTTGAACATCCCCGACAACGCGCAAGTGACCACGTATTACTACGACGTGGAGCATTTGGCGCAGGCACGGATTGATTGTGAGAATGGCGGCGGGCATTGGAAGGCGAAGTAAGCGTTTGATATTTGCGCTGGCGATACGCAAAGAAAAGCCCGGCTCAAAAAACCGGGCTTTTCAGTGTGCGACATTCATTAACCGCCACCGCTACCGCCACTGCTGCTACCGGACGTTTGACCCGCACCACTGGGCTTGGAGGCAGACGGAACCGGTCCGTTGTCAGTTTTGCCGCCGTCGCCACCTTTGGGCAGCGAATCAGCATCGGGATCGGCATTGGTGGCGGGGGACGCCGGGTCGCGAGTCTGGCTAGTGCCGTCGTTCGCTGTCGGGGTGGACGTTTCGCCGGCCGCGATCGCATACAGCGAACTACCGGACAGCAACGCCGCGAGGGTAAACACCGCGATTTTATGGTTCAGCATGGTGACTCTTCCTTTGCTGGGTGAGTTACAGCATTGGAAGAAGGTGTGCGGCGAACGTGCGGTGCGCCGGACGAATGGTTATCGCCCAAAAGGCTCGCGCCATTTCGATGTTTGAAAACTTCGCAGGAAAACACCCCATGTGGCGAGTGAGCTTGCTCCCGCCGGGATACGAAGCGGCCTTAAAATCGGACATAACTTTTTACCACTTCAGAACATTCACTTCCTGACTTCCGCAGCTCCTGTAAGACGCGTCTGAGTTTGAAAACTACTGAACTTTTTCCTCTCCGCCATGGGTTTATTTGACGGTTACTCTGCAGACAAGACTAATCTTTTAATAAGGCAGAGTAGCCATGGCCAATCACAGTTACATGACTATCACCGGAAACCGACAAGGACTGATCTCCGGCGGATGTTCCGACACTAGCTCAATCGGCAACAAATGCCAGCTGGGCCACCTGGATGAAATCATGGTGCTGGCCTACTCACACAACATGACCGCCGGCAATAACGGTGGCGTTGGCGCCGACCGAGGCCAACACCTGCCAATCATGATTACCAAGAATATAGACAAATCCTCCCCTCTCCTGTCCGCCGCTCTTCACGAGCGCGAAGTACTGGAATGCACAATATTTTTCTACCGAACCTCACCCGCCGGCACCCAAGATAAATATTTCAAAATCCACATAACCGGCGCCAAAGTCGCCCACATCAATCTTCAAGTTCCCCATGCCATTCACCTCAATGACGCACAGCCACAGGAACTGGTGTCATTCACCTATCGCGAAATCAGTTGGACGCATATTCAAGCGGGCACGTGCGGCCACAGCACGTGGGGAAATAACGATGAATGAGGACTCATGCGACATTAACGATGTTACTCGCGCCGCGTCGGACCTGGTCGCTTTCGGCTGCCAGATTGGCGCCACGCAGTTGTACGACAGTTTCAGCCAACTCAAGTTTGGCGAGATTGTGTCGTCTTATGCGAATGAGATTATTCGGGCGGTGGATGAAGGTGTTATTAGTGCGAAGCATGGGCTGCAGGAACTGAAAGCTGAGTATGCTGACTTAACGGAAAAAATACTGTTCTATACGCAAAATGGCATTGGCGTAGCGGCAGGAGTAATGCAAATACAAACCGGCACGATAACGATGGGACAGCGGCGAGGCCTCAACCTGCCATTAGGGATGGCTTATTACGCCCATGGCGTCAATAATATTTACGAGGGCCTAGGCAATATTTACAACGGCCCGGGCAAAGAGGGTGTCACCGGCCCTACCAGGCAGTTCTATCAATATTATCTAGGAAAAAACAATGGAAACATTAGTTATTACTCGGCCGACCTGAGCCTATCTATGATTGGTTTCTTTAGGCTGACTCGAAAAGCCAACTCAACCGAACTATTTATTCGAGACCCCTTGAATTATGATCACGCCTACAATCAGATGGGTAAATTGGCCTTAGCTTTTGAAGCCCTGATCAACTCAATTACAATAAAAAGCATGACAGACAAAGACAACACAAATACGCCAAAAACAAACTAGCCCCATCATAAATCTATTGTACGCAACCAGAGCCAAATAAAAACTATTACAAACACCACTATACCTATGACGCCACGATGAAGATCGGTAAAATCGAAGCCACCACCGATAAATTGAACGATGAATCTAACCACAATCTCAGCGCAAAACAATGCAGAAACAAAAATGTAAATATAGCCGACAATTACTGGAGTTTCTTCTGCCCCTGCATCTCGACCAAGCCACCCCGCAAGCTCCCCAACAAAAAAATAACGAAAATTAATAAACAACATTCCAGAAAAAACAACACCCAAAATAACTTTTCTGACAACACCACTCAGGGGAACAACCTTTTCCAAATTATGCACCAGCAAAGCACTATACAGCGCACTGAGAAGAAGAGTGACAACAAAAAGACCAATAACAACACCAAACTCTCGAATTAACATATCTCCACTCACGTTAACAATTAGTGAAAGACCAAAACAAAATCAATATACACATAACCAGAAAGGACGAGCACTTCTTGACTAAATCCCCAGTAAAAACTCATACTCGTCTTACAGCACTTCACGAAAACTCTTACAAACGTTTCCCAATAGAACTGGTCGAGTCCAAAGCAGCGACCTGCCCCGATCAAAATAAAAATTAATAAAAAAATCCGACACCCAAACAGATGTCGGATTATTCACACCCTACGACACTTCTTACAGACACCAGCCAGAGTTTAGCCGGCGTATTCGCGCTAATAATCTCCGACTCATCCGCACCGATATTCCGAAACTTATGCGGCAGCGTCGTCGGAAAGTAATACCCATCCCCCGCACTCAACACGCTCATCGTCCCATCCTCGGTCGACTTAACCGTGCCACGGGTGACAAGCTCGCACTACTCGCCTTCCGCATGCACAATCCGCTCTTCCCCAGAACTTTCGCCCGGTGCGTGTTGTTCGCACAGCAAACGCATCTGGCGGCTGCGCACGGAGAGGCCGATCAGCAACAGGCGCCGGTCGTAACGGCCAAGGTCGGTTACAGCATTGGAAGAGGGTGTGCGAAGAAGGTGCTGTGCGCCACACCAATAGTTATCGCCTAAAGGCTCGCGCAATTTCGATGTCTGAAATCTTCGTAGGAAAACACCCCGTGTGGCGAGGGAACTTACTCCCGCTGGGCTGCGAAACAGATCCAAAACCAGCTAGTCCGTTTCCCCCGACACACCGCACGCCCCGAATTACGACGACTGCGTCGCCGAGCGGTAGCAAGCTCCCTCGCCACAGGTACGCGTATCACGTCCTACAGGTCGGTTGTCGCTGCCGGAATTGCTGCCTAGAGTGGGTCTGTCGCTGACCGCAGTTGGCGATGGGTTTCGCAGCCCTCAGAAGTGACACACACCGCTAAATGACAACTGTGGCAAAATCCGCCACCGCTTCATTTTATGGCGGCTGTGTGTGGGAGACTTTCGGGTCTGCCGGTTTGACTCTTCTCCGGTCTGCGAACCCGCATACAGCTGCCACCCATTTGTTTCGCAGCAGAAAGGTGGCACTTCCTGACCCATCGAAGAGTGCAACCTATGACGATCAAAACACCGCTCCACCACTACGCCCACATGTCCCACCCCGCCACCGACAACCGCGTCCTCCTTATCGACGCTAACGCCCCACTACGCGATCTCCACGCCTGCGCAGCCGAACGCCTCAACGCCGTCCTCAAATACCTCGACCTCATCGCCTGCACTCGCCTACCTGACTATGCTGAGCACGACATCAACACAGTCACCAACATCGCCAGGATCATGGTGCAGGATGTGAGTGATGTGTTTCGAGTGATTGAGCAACGGGGGTTTGAGGCTGCATCGTAGTAAGAGCAGGAGCAGGATGTGGAGGTCATTCCGCTACCCCATTTTTCGATAGCCATTTTTCCACAATAAGGGATGGAAATAGCGATAGCGATTTGATAGCGTTCGGATAAGCCATTGGCCATCAGCAGTTCGGTGAGACTTAAACCACCGAATATTTAGTGAATCAAGGCTGTGTTTTTTCATGTATCCCTTCAATTAATGTAAGGAAGAAAAAATGACAGACAGAAGACCTTTTAACCCAAACGTGACTGTACCGAAGCCAGGCGGTGGTGAGCAGCCTCGCTCCAGAAATAACGATGGCTAAGTTCGCGACAAGCGAAGTGATGCAGCTAACCCTAAAAATAAATAGCCACCAACGGTAACAGTTCATCAACAAGATTAATCTGTCACCTTTTCACTTAAGCACAAAGAACCATAAAATGGAACGATACAAATTTTTATATGAATTCTCAAAAAAAACTTTAGACGAAGAGGTTGAAAGATATAGAAAACTTGATGAAAAGGCGGCTAAATTCCTCAATATCCTAAGCGTGATCATCGTAGGTTACACTGCGCTAATAAGCGCATCAAAACCCACAATAATAACAACAAACGGCTCTTTAAAAGTCGCATTCATAACACTAATAATCATAACTTACATTGCTTTATTTTCTGCTTGGCACAAAATTTTCAGAACTATTAGACTAACTAGAATTTCAACAGTTGAGATCGATGACACTGCCATTTCAATAATAGAAGAAGAGGACATGCTAACCATATACAGCTGCTTCGCAAATTATTGTAGAGAGGCAATTACAGAGACAAGGAGAACACTTACTCAAAAAGCACGCCATCTCGAACTCGCTTACAAAGAAATATGTTGCGCCACTTGGTTTCTTTCGGCCTCCATTTCATTGTACTTTTTAATTTCACTTTACCAAGAGTAAAAAACATGAGCGAACAAAACAACCACTCCAACCCCAAGCCTCCGTCTCCTCCATCGTCCGAAAAACCAAAGCCTAATCCAAACGCGAAAAAGCTAAATCACGTCCATGGACTCGAAAGCTATACACCGCCGCCGCCGGCAAAATAGCCAAACCAAAAACGATCACAGTGCATCATACAAATCCGGCGCTAAGTGCCGGATTTTAGTTAAACTTAAACTCCACAAGAATCTATTGCCATCAAAAATTCGCCGGCGTATTCGCACTAATAATCTCAGCCTCATCCGCCCCGATATTCCGAAACTTATGCGGCAGCGTCGTCGGAAAGTAATACCCATCCCCAGCATTCAACACACTCACCGACCCATCCACAGTCAACTCAACCGTGCCACGCGTCACCAGCCCACACTCCTCGCCCTCGGCATGCACAATCGGCTCTTCCCCGGAACTCGCACCCGGTGCGTATTGCTCGCGCAGCAAGCGCATCTGGCGGCTGGGTACGGAGGCGCCGATCAGGAGCAGGCGCAGGCCGTGGCGGCCGAGGTCGGGTTGTTCGTTGGCGCGGAAGACGTATTGGTGTTCGCGCGGGGGTTGGTCGAAGGTGAAGAAGTCGGCCAGGGACATCGGTATGCCTTCGAGCAGCTTTTTCAGGGAGCTGACGGAGGGGCTGACGCGATTCTGTTCGATCAGGGAAATGGTGGCATTGGTCACGCCGCTACGCCGGGCCAGCTCGCGCTGGGAGAGTTTGTAGCTTTCGCGTACTAGTTTGAGTCGAGAACCCGTATCCATGACTGCCTTATGTGAGAAGTACTTAGGCTCTGCGCGAAAACTGCCTGCGCGACGATCATGCTGCGTTAAAAACAGGCTCGGAATGCTCATGTAGGGCCCTACACTCCGCTTCCTCGCCTGTTTTTGCCTTGCCTGATCGCCGCTCGGCGGTTCTCGCGCAGACCCACGGGTAATGGGGGTGGGTGGCGGGTGCCGCGCGAGGGGCGCGGATCACGTTGCTCCCGTGTCCCGGAACCGTGAAAGGCGGCTATTAAATCACGTTTGCCGGTGTTGCTCAGCAGGTTCGATGGACGGTGGGGCAAAAGTTCTTGTTGCCTTGGTAATACGGACCTGTAGGCCTTCGCCTGCTCGCGATTGGGTGGCACATTCAACATCTTTTTTGACTGATAGACCGCTTTCGCGAGCAGGCTCGCTCCCACAGGGTTTGTGGTGTTTCTGTGGGAGGGATGGTGGCTGAGCTGGCCTCATCGCGAGCAGGCTCACTCCTACATTTTGATCTGGGTTGTTTCAGTCAGATTGATGGTGCATGTACTGGCAGGTAAAAAACCGGCGGGGTCTTGGGACCGCCGCCGGGGAGGTAACCTAGAGGCCGAAGCGGTCGCGCAGCGAGTAGTAGACGGCACCGAGGGCGGTGAGTGGCGCCGAGAAGGTGCGACCGCCGAGCATAGGCATGTGTGGCAACGAGGCGAACGCATCGAAACGCTCGGCGTCGCCACGGATCATTTCCGAGATCAGTTTGCCGGCCAGGTGCGAGCAGGTGACGCCGTGGCCGCTGTAGCCTTGCATGTAATAGGCGTTCTTTTCGATACGGCCGAATTGCGGCATGCGTGACATGGTCAGCAGGAAGTTGCCGGTCCAGCGGTAGTCGATTTTGACGTCTTTGAGCTGCGGGAAGGTCTTGAGGATCTTCGGGCGGATCAGTTGTTCAATGTCGTCCGGTTCACGCGCGCCGTAGACCACGCCACCGCCGTACAACAGACGGTTGTCGGCAGTCAGACGGTAGTAATCCAGCAGGTAGTTGCAGTCTTCGACGCAGTAGTTGTTGGTGATCAGGCTGCGCGCCTGCTTCTCGGTCAACGGCTCGGTGACGACGATCTGCGAGCCGCACGGCATGCTTTTCGCGGTCACACGGTTATCCAGACCTTGCGGCAGGTAGGCGTTGCCGGCGATCAACAGGTACTTGGCGCGCACCTGGCCTTTGGCGGTGCGCACAACGTTCGGCTCGCCGTATTTGATTTCGACGGCTGCGGACTGCTCGTAAATCTTGCCGCCCAGACGCGTGATCGCAGCCGCCTCACCGAGCGCCAGGTTCAACGGGTGAACGTGACCACCCTGCATGTCCAGCAGACCGCCGACGTAAGCATCGGAACCGACTTCACGACGAATGTCAGCCGCGTCGAGCATCTTCAGATTGTTGTTGCCATAACGTTCCCAGCCGCGCTTCTGCTCAGCCAGGCCGTTGAGTTGTTTCTTGTTCATCGCTGCGAAGATGCCGCCCGGGCGGTAGTCGCATTGGATGTCGTATTCCTTGATGCGCGAACGGATGATATCGGCGCCTTCGAAGATCATGCTGCCGAGGATTTCCGCGGTCTTGTCGCCGTAGCGCTCTTCGATCACGTCGACGTCGCGGCTGTAGGAGTTGACCAGTTGACCGCCGTTGCGACCGCTGGCGCCGTAGCCGACTTTCGCCGCCTCCAGCACCGTCACTTTGTAGCCGGCTTCGGTCAGGAACAGCGCCGAGGACAGGCCGGTGTAACCGGCGCCGATAATGCAGACATCGCACTCGACCGATTCTTCCAGAACCGGGAAGTCGATGACTTCGTTGCGGGTGGCGGCGTAGTAGCTGTTTACGTGTTGCTGTTTCATACGTTTCTCCGAGGGCCGCCAATAGAAGGCGACCACCGCTGTAATAGAGTCAGAGCTTGATCCAGGTCGCTTTCAGCTCGGTGTACTTGTCGAACGCGTGCAGCGATTTATCGCGGCCGTTGCCCGACTGTTTGAAGCCACCGAACGGTGCGGTCATGTCGCCGCCGTCGTACTGGTTGACCCAGACGCTGCCGGCACGCAGGCCACGGGCGAAGGTGTGCGCCTTGCTGAGGTTGCTGGTCCACACGCCGGCGGCGAGGCCGAAGATGCTGTCGTTGGCGATCTGCAGCGCTTCTTCAGCGGTGTCGAAGGTGATCAGCGACAGCACCGGGCCGAAGATTTCTTCCTGGGCGATGGTCATCGCGTTGGTCACGCCGTCGAACAGCGCCGGTTGCACATAGAGGCCGCCGGTTTCTTCGAGGGTGCGTTGGCCGCCAGCGATCAGCTCGGCGCCCTGCTCGCGACCGATGCTGATGTAGCGCAGCACGTTATCGAGTTGACGCTGATCGACCACGGCACCGACGGTGGTCGCCGGATCCAGTGAATGACCCGGTTTCCACGCTTGCAGCGCTTCCACCAACAGTGGAATGAACTGCTCACGGATCGAACGCTCGACCAGCAAGCGCGAACCCGCCGTGCACACTTCGCCCTGGTTGAAGGCAATGGCGCCGGCCGCCGCTTGTGCTGCCGCGCGCAAGTCCGGTGCGTCGGCAAACACCACGTTCGGGCTCTTGCCCCCTGCTTCGAGCCAGACGCGTTTCATGTTGCTTTGGCCGGCATAAATCATCAGCTGTTTGGCAATCGCCGTGGAGCCGGTGAAGGCCAGCACGTCGACGTCCATGTGCAACGCCAATGCCTTGCCGACGGTGTGACCGAAGCCAGGCAGCACGTTGAACACGCCTTTCGGAATGCCGGCATCCAGCGCCAACTGCGCGATGCGGATTGCGGTCAGTGGCGATTTTTCCGATGGCTTGAGAATGAACGAGTTGCCCGCTGCCAGCGCCGGGGCGAACTTCCAGCTGGCCATGATCAACGGGAAGTTCCACGGCACGATGGCCGCGACCACACCGGAAGGCTCGCGAGTGACGAGGCCCAGTTGGTCGTGGGGTGTGGCGGCGACTTCGTCGTAGATCTTGTCGATGGCTTCGGCGCTCCAGCGGATCGCGTTGGCGGTCGCCGGGATGTCGATGCTCATCGAATCGCTGATCGGTTTACCCATGTCGAGGGTTTCCAGCAGCGCCAGTTCTTCCTGGTTCTGCAGGATCAGATCGGCGAAGCGGATCAGAATGCGCTTGCGCTCGGCCGGGGCTTTTTTCGCCCACACGCCGGATTCAAAAGACTGGCGCGCGACTTCAACGGCGAGGTTGGCGTCGGCTTCATCGGTGCTGGCCACGGAGGCGAGGAAACGGCCGTCGACGGGGCTCAGGCATTCAAACGTGTCGCCACTGATGGCCGGGCGGTATTCACCGTTGATGAATGCGCGGGCTTCGATGGTCAGGGACTGGAAGCGTTGTTCCCAGTCGTTGCGGGTCGTTGTCATTGTTGTGGCTCGACAAGGGGGATTTGGGGGTGTTGTCTGGCTGCGATGTCTGGCTTGGGATGGCTGCCCTCACCCTAGCCCTCTCCCAGGGGTAGAGGGGACCGATTCGGGGATGCTCAGAATCTCCGCCGACCTGAAAAATCTTTGCCGAATCCATAATCGACTGGATCGTTCAGGTCGCCGGATATATCGATACAACCCGGTCAGTCCCCTCTCCCTCGGGGCGGTCCGACGTTTCGGGAGGATTAGGGTGAGGGGCTCTTCAGCTTTTGAGGGCCTCAGCCAATCAAACCGTATGCAGATACCAGTTGTACTCAAGGTCAGAGATCGAGTTCTCGAACTCGGCCAACTCGCTCTCCTTACACGCGACAAACACGTCGATGTACATCGGGTCGATGTAGCGGGCCATGACTTCGCTGTCGTCCAGCTCGCGCAATGCGTCACGCAGGTTGTTCGGCAGGCTCTGTTCGTTCTGCTCGTAGCTGTTGCCTTCGACCGGTGCGCCCGGCTCGATCTGATTGGTCAGACCGTGGTGAATACCGGCCAGCACCGAAGCCATCAGCAAGTACGGGTTGGCGTCAGCGCCAGCCACGCGATGCTCGATACGCACGGCGTCGGCCGAACCGGTTGGCACACGTACCGCAACGGTGCGGTTGTCGATGCCCCAGCTTGGCGAGTTCGGTACGTAGAACTGCGCGCCGAAACGACGGTACGAGTTGACGTTCGGACAGAGGAACGCCATTTGCGCAGGCAGGGTCTCCAGCACACCGCCGATCGCGTGACGCAGTGCGGCGTTCTGCTCGGGATCCTCGCTGGCGAAGATGTTGTTGCCTTCTTTGTCCAGGATCGAAATGTGCACGTGCAGACCGTTGCCCGCCTGGCCCGGATACGGCTTGGCCATGAAGGTGGTGTCCATTTCATGGTCGTAGGCGATGTTCTTCACCAGACGCTTGAGCAGGACGGCGTAGTCGCACGCCTTGATCGGGTCGGAGACGTGATGCAGGTTGACTTCGAATTGCGCCGGGGCGCTTTCCTTGACGATCGCGTCAGCCGGGATGCCCTGCTCTTTCGCACCTTCGAGGATGTCTTGCAGGCAATCGACGTATTCGTCGAGATCGTCGATCAGATAGACCTGAGTCGACACCGGACGCTTGCCGGACACCGGCGAACGTGGCGATTGTGGACGGCCGTTCACGTTGTCCTGATCGATCAGATAGAACTCGAGTTCGAATGCTGCGCAGATGGTCAGCCCGAGGTCATCGAATTTGCGTACGACGTTGGCCAGCACTTCACGCGGGTCAGCGAAGAACGGCTGGCCTTCGATTTCGTGCATGGTCATTAGTAGTTGTGCGGTTGGGCGCTTCTGCCACGGCTCGATGCTCAGGGTGCCGGGGATCGGGTAGCAGATGCGGTCGGCGTCGCCGATGTCCAGACCCAGGCCGGTGCTTTCCACCGTGGAGCCATTGATGTCGAGGGCGAAAAGCGAGGCCGGCAGGTTGATGCCTTTCTCGTAAACCTTATGAAGACTGGTGCGTTCGATGCGCTTGCCGCGCACCACACCGTTCATATCCGCAATCAGAAGGTCGACGTACAAAACCTCAGGATATTTCTTAAGGAATGCGTTTGCTTCGTTGAGTTGAACGGTACGCAGAGGGACCGACATGATGCACCTATTTAGCTGTTAATTATTATGTTCACTGCTGTTTCGCCGAGCCAGTCAACCCGAACGGCAAAGTGAAGTCAATAGCGAACAGATGGCCGCTCAGGGTTTATTTTTCGGGCTTTTTTTAACACTTGCGTGCCAATACAGGCGCCAGAGCCCCGAGAATCATGAAGATATGATGAACGGCGTTTAGAATTTTTTACATGGCAGTTGTTAATTAAAATCAACGAGGCTAAGCTCCGGAAAAGCTCGTTCAAGTGTCAAACTTCGAGGTGAATAAAAATGGCATTCAAGCCATTGATCGGCGTTACTGCGTGCGTCAAACAGATTGGCCTGCACCCCTATCACATCAGCGGCGACAAGTACGTACGTGCTGTCAGCGTTGGCGCTGAAGGGCTGCCAGTGGTCATTCCTTCCCTTGGCAAGCTGACTGAAATCGAAGACCTGCTCGGTCAACTCGACGGTCTGCTGCTGACCGGTTCGCCCTCGAACGTGGAACCCTTCCACTATCAAGGCCCGGCCAGCGCCCCCGGCACGGATCATGATCCGGCGCGGGATGCCACCACCCTTCCTTTATTGCGTGCAGCCATCGCGGCGGGCGTTCCGGTGCTCGGCATCTGCCGTGGCTTCCAGGAAATGAACGTGGCGTTCGGCGGCAGCCTGCATCAGAAGGTGCACGAGCTACCGGGCATGCTCGATCACCGCGAAGCCGACAGCCCGGATGTGGCCGTGCAATACGCACCGGCCCATGCCGTGACGGTATTGGCCGGCGGCGTGTTCGAAGCGCTGGAGTTGCCGGGCGAGTTCCAGGTGAACTCGATTCACAGCCAGGGCATCGACCGCCTCGCCCCCGGCCTGCGTGCCGAAGCAGTGGCGCCGGACGGTTTGATCGAGGCGGTCTCGGTCGAACACAGCCCGACCTTCGCCCTCGGCGTGCAATGGCACCCGGAATGGCAAGTGCTCGACAACCCGAACTACCTGAAGATTTTCCAGGCATTCGGCGCGGCTTGCCGACAACGGGCGGCGCAGCGCAACCAGCGCTGACCCAAGCAAAGAATACATAACGATTTACTGCCCCCACGGACGTCGGGTGTGCCTGCGCACATCCGTCATCCGTGAACAACAACACCCGTAATAACAACAAGTACGACCCAGGCAGCCAGGACGGCGGCGCCGACCAAGCCGGATCGGTAAGTGCAATACCTGTCAGAACAATGCAAAACCCTGTGGGAGCTGGCTTGCCAGCGATGAGGCCGTCACCTTCAACATTAATGGTGACTGACCCACCGCCATCGCTGGCAAGCCAGCTCCCACAGGGTATTGCGGCGATTCGACCAGAGCAGTGCTTACAGGCTTGCAATCCACTTAAGCCCGGCCACATTGGCCCGGCGAACGAAACCTGTTGGGAGTTTCACATGGCAAACGCCTCCAGCACTTACAGGAAGGCACTTGAAGGTCATCAGCAACCGAAAAAGGTGCTGGTGAAAGTCGATCGTGTCACCAAGAAGTTCGACGAAACCGTAGCCGTGGACGATGTGTCCCTGGAGATCCATCAGGGCGAAATCTTCGCCCTGCTCGGTGGCTCCGGTTCGGGCAAATCGACCCTGCTGCGCATGCTCGCCGGTTTCGAGCGCCCGACCGAAGGGCGGATTCTGCTCGACGGCGTGGACATCACCGACATGCCGCCGTACGAGCGGCCGATCAACATGATGTTCCAGTCCTACGCGCTGTTCCCACACATGACCGTCGCGCAGAACATCGCCTTCGGCCTCAAGCAGGACCGTTTGCCCGCCAGCGAAATCGACGCCCGTGTCGATGAAATGCTGCGCCTTGTACACATGACTCAATACGCCAAACGCCGTCCGCACCAGTTGTCCGGCGGCCAGCGTCAGCGCGTCGCCCTCGCCCGCTCGCTGGCCAAGCGTCCGAAGCTGTTGCTGCTCGACGAGCCGATGGGTGCGCTGGATAAAAAGCTGCGTTCGCAGATGCAACTGGAGCTGGTACAGATCATCGAACGCGTCGGCGTGACCTGCGTGATGGTCACTCACGACCAGGAAGAAGCCATGACCATGGCCGAGCGCATCGCGATCATGCACCTCGGCTGGATCGCGCAGATTGGCAGCCCGATCGACATTTATGAAGCACCGGTCAGCCGCATGGTCTGCGAGTTCATCGGCAACGTGAACGCCTTCGATGGCACCGTGGTGGAAGACCTTGAAGGTCACGCGATCATCCACAGCCCGGACTTGCAGCAGAAGATCTACGTCGGTCACGGCGTCAGCACTTCGGTGCAGGACAAGTCGGTCACCTACGCGATCCGTCCGGAAAAAATGCTCGTCAGCACCACTCAACCCGAGTTCCGCTACAACTGGTCCGAAGGCAAGGTGCATGACATCGCCTACCTCGGCGGTCACTCGGTGTTCTACGTCGAATTGCCCGGCGGCAAAATCGTCCAGTCGTTCATGGCCAACGCCGAACGCCGCGGCGCGCGTCCGACCTGGGACGACAAGGTCTACGTGTGGTGGGAAGACGACAGCGGCGTGGTACTGCGCTCATGAAAACCTTCAATCAGCAATTCCTGCGCCTGGTGCCCAGCGGGCGAAAACTGGTGATCGGCATCCCGTTCATCTGGCTGTTCCTGTTCTTCATGCTGCCGTTTTTCCTGGTGATGAAGATCAGCTTCTCGGAAGCCGCACTGGCGATCCCGCCGTACTCGGAGATCTACACCTACGCCGAACAGAAATTCCAGCTGCTGCTCAACATCGGCAACTACACCATGCTCGGCGAAGACGAGCTGTACCTGTCGGCGTACCTCGGTTCGCTGAAGGTCGCGGCGCTGAGCACGATGATGTGCCTGCTGATCGGTTTCCCGATGGCTTACGCGATCACCAAGACCGGCAAGGAAACGCAAAACGTCCTGCTGCTGTTGATCATGATGCCGACCTGGACCGCGATCCTGATCCGCGTTTACGCGTGGATGGGCATCCTCAGCAACAACGGTTTGCTCAACGCGTTTCTGATGTGGACCGGGCTGACCGATCACCCGATCGAGATCCTCAACACCAACACTGCCGTGTATATCGGTGTCGTGTACGCGTATTTGCCGTTCATGGTGTTGCCGCTGTACGCCAACCTGGTGAAGCACGACGGTAGCTTGCTGGAAGCCGCGCAGGATCTGGGCTCGAGCAACTTCAACAACTTCTGGAAAATCACCGTGCCGCTGGCCAAGAACGGCATTATTGCTGGCTGCATGCTGGTGTTCATTCCGGTGGTCGGTGAGTTCGTGATTCCGGAGCTGCTCGGTGGCCCGGAGACGCTGATGATCGGTCGCGTGCTGTGGCAAGAGTTCTTCAATAACCGCGACTGGCCGGTAGCATCTGCGCTGGCAGTGGTGATGCTGTTGATCCTGATTGTGCCGATTCTGCTGTTCAACCGTAGTCAGGCCAAAGAAATGGAGGCGCGGGGATGAAACGCTTCAATTTTTCCAAGTTCATGCTGATCTTCGGTTTGATGTTCATTTATCTGCCGATGCTGATTCTGGTGATCTACTCGTTCAACGCATCCAAACTGGTGACCGTGTGGGGCGGCTGGTCGGTGAAGTGGTACGTCGGCTTGCTCGACAACACGCAGCTGATGGGCTCGGTGGTGCGCTCGCTGGAAATCGCTTGCTACACCGCGATTGCTGCAGTGGCGTTGGGCACCCTCGCCGCTTTCGTGCTGACTCGTGTGACGCGCTTCAAGGGTCGTACGCTGTTTGGTGGTCTGGTGACCGCGCCGTTGGTGATGCCTGAAGTGATCACCGGTCTGTCGCTGTTGCTGCTGTTCGTGGCGATGGCACAGTTGATCGGCTGGCCGCAGGAGCGTGGCATCGTCACCATCTGGATCGCCCACACCACGTTTTGTGCCGCTTATGTCGCGGTGGTAGTCTCCGCCCGCCTCCGCGAGCTGGATCTGTCGATCGAAGAAGCGGCGATGGACCTCGGTGCGAAACCGTTCAAGGTGTTTTTCCTGATCACCATTCCGATGATCGCGCCGTCGCTGGCGGCGGGCGGGATGATGTCGTTCGCCCTGTCGCTGGATGACCTGGTGTTGGCGAGCTTCGTTTCCGGGCCGGGTTCGACGACCTTGCCGATGGAAGTGTTCTCGGCCGTGCGTCTGGGCGTGAAGCCTGAAATCAACGCCGTGGCCAGCCTGATTCTGCTGGCGGTGTCGCTGGTGACCTTCCTGGTCTGGTACTTCGGCCGCAAGGCAGAAGCCAACCGCAAACGGGCGATTCAGGAAGCGATGGATCAAACCGCGAATGAGTCGTGGCAGCAACCGCAACAAGCCGCCACCGCATAACCCTGTAGGAGCCGCGGCACGCTGCGATCTTTTGACGTTGTTTTTGAAGATCAAAAGATCGCAGCCTCGTTTCACTCGACAGCTCCTACACAAATATAGTCAGCCCCTCGGTCAGTCCCCTCTCCCTCGGGAGAGGGTCAGGGTGAGGGGGCTTCGTGCAATGTGAATAAAAAGAATGGAGTTGTACCGATGAAAATGTTTGGCAGGACTCTGCTGACACTGTCCTTAATGGGCGCAATGGTCATGGGCGCCCAGGCCAACGACAAGGTGCTGCGTGTTTACAACTGGTCAGATTACATCGCGCCGGACACCGTCAAGAAGTTCGAAGACGAGACCGGCATCCGCGTGACCTACGACGTTTTCGACAGCAACGAGACCCTTGAGGCGCGCTTGCTGGCGGGCAAATCCGGCTATGACCTGGTCGTGCCGTCGAACAGTTTCCTGGCCAAGCAGATCAAGGCTGGCGTTTATCAGACGCTGGACAAATCGAAGCTGCCGAACTGGAAGAATCTCAACCCGGTGCTGCTGAAAAACGCCGCCGCCAGTGATCCGGACAACGCCCACGCGTTCCCGTACATGTGGGGCTCGATCGGCATCGGTTTCAACCCGGCCAAGGTCAAGGAAGTGCTCGGCGCCGACGCCCCGACCAATTCCTGGGACTTGCTGTTCAAACCGGAAAACGCTGAAAAACTGAAAGCCTGCGGCATCAGTTTCCTCGACTCGCCGACGGAAATGATCCCGGCCGCCCTGCACTACCTGGGCTATCCGGTGAACGACAAGGACACCGCGCACATCAAGGAAGCCGAGGCGCTGTTCATGAAGATTCGCCCGAACGTGGCGTACTTCCATTCCTCGAAATACATCTCCGATCTGGCCAACGGCAACATCTGCGTGGCGGTCGGTTACTCCGGTGACGTGCTGCAGGCCAAGGCCCGCGCGGTGGAATCGGGCAACAACGTGGTGATCGACTACAGCATTCCCAAGGAAGGCGCCGGCAGCTTCTACGACATGGTCGCCATCCCGCGCGATGCCGCCAACGTCGAGAACGCCTACCTGTTCATGGACTTCCTGATGCGTCCGGACATCATCGCCGAGATCACCAACAGCAACGGCTACAGCAACGCCAACGCAGCGGCGACGCCACTGGTGGATGAAGCGATCCGCAACGACCCGGGCTCGTACCCGTCGCAAGCGGTGATGGCGACGTTGTATGCGGTGCCGGATCAACCGATTGCCACCCAGCGGATCATGACCCGTGGCTGGACCCGGGTGAAGCTCGGTAAATAAAAACACCGATGATCAACAATGTAGGAGCGAGCCTGCTCGCGAAAGCGGTAAGACAGGCGACGAAAATATTGGATGTGCCGACGCCTTCGCGAGCAGGCTCGCTCCCACAATGAAGCAATGCAGTGCTGAAAAATTTCCCGTTCACGCAGCGCCTTACCACCGCTGCACCCTGCTATGAACGGCCTCACCTGGCTCCCTCGGTTCAGGTGAATTCTCAGGCGCCCTCGGGCGCCTTTTTTTGTACCTTCAGATCAGCGGCCAGTCTTGCAAAATCCGATAGCGGCCCTTGTGTGATTCGAACAAAGCAAAGCGTTCAGCGCGCAGAAAAAACGCCGGCGGCGTAGCGGATTCCGGCTCCGGCGCGCGGTACTCACGGGCCAGCGTCAGATGCGGGCGAAACTCGCGAGGCGTCTCTTCAAAGCCAAAAGGCAACATCGCCTCCTCCAGCGCATAGACCAGGCGCAACAACGCCTGCGGCGCCTGCTCCGGCGCCAGCGACAACACCCCGGCGCGATGCCAGACCTGCAAGCGATCCAGCGCAATCTTCAACGCCTCACCCGGCGTACGCACTTGCCCGGCGGCCTCGCAGACTTCGTTGATCTGCGCCAATGGCACCGCGCCGAGAAACAGCAGCGTCAGATGAAAATTGTCGGCCGGTACCGGTTTGCCGGTTCGCAAGCCCAGCTCTGCTCGCCATTGTGCAATCGCCTTGCGTTGCACCGGAGGGCAATCGAGGGCGAAAAACAGTCGCTTTGTTTCATCGGTCATGGCCCTGCTCCCCTGTTCATCGTGACCTGCCGGATTCTACACAGCCTGATCTGACGACTCGCGACAGGCAGCTATAGTTCAAGGATTGCCATCAAACCGGAGGCGGCCATGCGCGAGATCCTCAGCAAAGAACCGTGGTGGGCCCGCCCGCCGCATCCCGGGCAGGATGAGAAGGAACTGGAATGGGGCTGGCTGGTGCACTACAGCGAGGGTGAGCCGCGCTTTGAATTCGTCCGCGAACGCCCGACGGACGAGCAGATCCGCGAGCGCAAAAGCTGCCGTATCACCCCCACATCGGAGTGAACACAAAACCTGTAGGCCTTCGCCTGCTCGCGATGGCGTTTGCACATTCAATGCTTAATTGACAGACCCACCGCGATCGCGAGCAGGCTCACTCCTACAAGAGATTTGCGCTGGCCTCAGGGTTCGAGGATGATTTTAAAGCCGCCAAAGATCATCCGTTGGCCGTCAAACCCCATCGGGTTGACGTCCGGTTGCATGCGCGGGTCTTCCATCATTTTTGCCATGCCGGCATCACGGGTGGCTTTGTCCGGCCAGATCAGCCAACCAGCCGAAACCGTTTCGCCTTCCTCGAGTTTGACCGCCATCGGAAATGACGTGATTTTGCCGTCCGGCACGTCATCGCCCCAGCACTGCACCACGTCCTGCGCGCCGTATTCCTTGAACAGTTTTGCCGCGATATCGCAGTGTTTTTTGTACTGCTCACGATTGGCAGTCGGCACCGGCGCCACAAAAATATCGATGTAAGCCATGATCATTCTCCTTGTACGTTGGGTTCGATCTGCTGACTGGTCGATTGCGGCGGTTGCCATTCGACATGATTCACACCCAACCCGACCGACGGCTCATCGCCCTCACCCAGATTGCGCTCAACCTGCCCGGCCATGTGCAATGTGCCGGCCATGACGCCAGTCGTCGGGTTCTGCACCAGTTTCAGCCAGGCTTTGTCGAAGGTGCTGCCAAGGCTGCTGCGGATCAACGCTTCGCTGTCGGGCCGATCATTGGCCTGGATGATCGCGCGGATGCCCGCCACACCCACCGAAATCAGCCCGCCAGCCAATTTACCTGCAGCGGCGGCAACCGCACTGGCAGCCCCGCGCGGGGCCATTTCCGCCTCCATCCGCTGGCTGGCACGCTTGGCCACCGGGGCCATGCCGGCATCCGTCGAGGCAATGCCCTTGGCGCCACCCTCGGTGTGGATCTTGTCGATCAGCGCGGCATACGCCGGCAAGGTGTTCAACGGCGCGATGCTGATGACTTGCAGCAGCGACGCATCCCGTGCCGGCGGCGGGCCGAGGGCGATGGCCGGGATCTTCTGCAAATGCCCGTTGAGCTGCGCGACCGGCACGCCGTGACGCTGGGCGATGAGCGGCATCTGTTTGGCCATCAGTTGCGTATAAAACTCGGTGGCCTGTCCGAGGATCGCGTCCGGGTCGATCTCCACCGCCACCGGCGCCAGCACTCTTTCCTGATATTGCTCAAGCAGATACGCCGCCAGGCGCTTGGCTGAAGCGTCCTGTTCGCCGCCAGCGCTGACCGTGTACCAACTGACCTTCATCGATAGCCATTCCTGGGTCCAGTAGCTGCTGAACCACGGGATGAAATTTTCTTCAGTTTGCTGATAGACGCGAGTACGCCAATGTTCCATCGAGCCACGGGCGAACAGCTTGACCTGCTCGGTGGACTGCTGCGAAGCGCTGATGATTTCGCGGTCGATCTGCTGCCAGGTCTGCGGCGAGACGAACACGGCTTGCGGCGCTGACACCGGTGCCCGCGCCGAGGTGGCGCAACCGGCCAGTAGCAACAGGGCGGCGACGAGCAGCGCACGCGGATTCACGGTGAGGGTGTCCTTGAAGATCCGGGGAGACAGATTTGAGTATAGGTGTGGGTTTAAGGCCGTTTGTCCGGTTTTGCCTGGTCTGGCGCCATCGCGAGCAGGCTCACTCCTACAGAAGAATGCATTTCAAATGTAGGAGTGAGCCTGCTCGCGATGGCGCCATCAGCGACACCCGAAAACCCGGACCATCACTGCCGTCGATATTCACCATCGCCACGAATGCCTTCCGCTCGCAGCCAACGAAAGGCACGATTGCCCCATCCGAGACACAACGAGGAGTTCACAACATGATTCACACCCACGTCACACTCTCCGTGAGTTTCCCGGTGTTCGGCAGCAACTATTACGATCAGCACGCCGTATCGCACAAGACTCAGGCGCTGGTGTTCAACGAAGATTTCGACGATCTGCTGATGCCTGCTGCGAGCAACCATTTCAGCAATGAAGTGGTCGGCATCAACGATCAATTCCGCTTTCTGAGCGACATTCTCGCCACCCATTTGCTGGACATCGAGGCCTCAAGGCCTGCGCGATCCAGCGTCCAGGCGAGCGCTCATTTTTAATTGAGAGGCAATGACAGAGGGCGTTCCTTGACGGGAACGCCCTCTGGCCGGTCAATCAATCAGTCATCATCCCGATCACGATAGTAACGACGGCCATCGCGGCGGTCATCGCGGTCGTCCCAGCGTCGATCATGATCGTAATTGCGCCCGTGATCGCGGTCGTAATGCCGGCCATGGCGGTGGTCATCATCAAAATCCGCGACACAGCCACCGAGCAATACGGCGGCGGTCACAGTCAGCAGCATCGTTGTTGCGCGCTTCATTCAACACATCCCTAAAACCAAGGTCTTGACGACGGAATCGGCCGCGCTGCCCACGCCCTCACCTTCGGGACGCGGTGCGCGCAGCCGCCCATACGACCGGGTAAAACCGTGTTGATTCAGTGGCCACTATCGACCGTTTGTCGCCCTGCGCGTTCGCCACATTTTCGGGTTGGCGGATCTGAATCGATACACCTGCACATGACGAAATTGTAACGCCCTCATCACCTTGGCGTTATCAGCAGCCTGCAACGATGTCACCCGGCGACCGTCCCGGCGGCCCTTGCCTTGCCCGCCGCACAATAAAACCCACGCCGAAGCACGTTCCCGTTCTGCCCAACCTCAGGAGTGAATGATGGTTAACAATTCAAGAATGTCGATGGCCGCATTAGCGGTAGTGGCTGGTTGCGCACCATCCATAGTGTTGGCGGAGGACAAGCCGGAAGGCTTTATCGAAGGCAGCAGCCTGACGCTACTCAACCGCAACTTGTACTTCAATCGAGATCACCGCAACGGCCAGTCCAGCCCTACAGGCAATGGCTATTCAGAAGCCTGGGCACATGCGCTGATCGGCAAGTTCGAATCCGGCTTCACTCAAGGCACCGTCGGGGTGGGTGTTGATGCATTTGCAATGATCGGCTTGAAGCTCGACACCGGCGACGGGCGCAATGGTGGTCGCAGCTCGTTTGATGTGCTACCGGTCAACAGCGACGGCGAGGCGCGGGATGAATACACCAAGGTCGGTGGTGCGGCAAAAGTGCGGGCGTTTGATACGGTGCTCAGGATCGGCGATGTATTCCCGGCCAACCCGGTTGTCGCGGCAGGTGACTCACGCTTGCTGCCGGAAAGCTTTCGCGGTGTAACGGCGACCAACACCAGCATCGAAGGTCTGTCGGTACAGGGGGGGCGACTGCATGCAATGAGCCAGCCGGTGTCCAGCGACATGCGTGAAAACTTCGCGACGTTCTACGCCGGACCGGTCAACTCACCGTGGATTGCTTATGGCGGCGGCGACTATGCGCTGAACAAGAACCTCAGCGTCAGCCTCTATTCCAGTCGCCTCAAAGACGCGTGGAATCAGTATTACGCCGGTACCGCTTGGACCTATCCACTGTCCGATGATGTGTCGCTGTTCGGTGGCCTGAACTATTACAAGGCCGTCGATGAAGGCAAACAACTGCTCGGCGAATTCGACAACAACATCTGGAGCGCGCGCATTGGCGTGAAGCTCGGCGCCCACTCGGTCGCCCTCTCCCACCAGCGCAACAACGGCAATGACGACTTCGATTACCTGCGCCAGTCCGATTCGATATTCCTCGACAACTCGATCCAGTACAGCGACTTCAACTCGCCGAAAGAGCGTTCGTGGATGGCGCGTTATGACCTCGACATGAGCACTTACGGCGTACCGGGTTTGTCGTTCATGACCCGTTACGCGCGCGGTACGGATGCCGACTATTCCAACGCCAACGCGGTGTACATGCGCCGCGATGCCGAGGGCAATCCGCTGACCGATCAGAAGCGTTGGGAGCGCGATATCGAAGTCAAATACGTGGTGCAAAGCGGTTCGATGAAAGACCTGTCACTGCGCTTGCGCCAGGCCACCACCCGCGCCACGGCGTTCGAGTCGGATCTGGATGAAGTGCGGGTGATTGTCGAGTATCCGTTGGCGATTCTTTGATTGCGCGGTTGATGCAAATTCACCTTTAGAAGCTCCTTGCTCCTTTGGTAAGAGGTGAATCCTTTGGCGTCCTTCGGGGCGCTTTTTTTATGTCTGGACTTCACTCGGTCAACTGTAGGAGTGAGCCTGCTCGCGATGGCGCTGGGCCAGTCGATGAAGATGTTGGCTGTACCGACGCTATCGCGAGCAGGCTCACTCCTACAAGGGTTATGCGGTGGACATCGACGTTATCCAGTGCTTCGTTCACCGCCAGTTCGCCGAGCATGACGACCTGAGCGATACCCAGCAGGGTCTCGCGATGGGTGCCGCCCAACAGCGCGGCGAAGTCGCCGAGCATCACTGTGGCCGAGGCCAGGGATTCGCTGACGTTGGCCAGTAATGATTCGGTGTCGTCTTTGGGATTGACCAGGAACATCTGGTTGGGGATGTACGGTGCGGACATGATGGCGGCCGACGGTTTGAGCTAGAAGTCGAGGGCGCGGTCGGCGGCTTCGTGGAGTTTTCGGGTGTCGACGGAGGCGTAGGGGGATGTTGAGTTGGCGTCGGGGATTGCGTCTGTTTCTGGGGGATTTGGGGTTGGCTTTTTCATAATGTTTTACTCAGTTTGAAAGTGGAGTTGGCCCTTTCGGTTCCAAGCGAAAGGGTGGCAGCTGTACGCAGATTGGAACCCGGGCAACTGAGCAAACCCGACAGACTCGAAGTCTCCCGCGCACAGAACGTGTAGGAGCTGCCGAAGGCTGCGATCTTTTGATCTTGATCTTTAACATTAAAGTCAAAAGATCGCAGCCTTCGGCAGCTCCTACAGGGGACCGCGTTTAGACGTTACAGATTTCAGCTGCCGCCGTTCCGACACACGCCCATCACGCTGTACTTGATGGTATTGATCTGACCTTTGGAATCCTCGTAGGTCATCGCGGTGGGCACCACTTTGCACCCAGGCTGCGGCTTCACCACGCTCACCACTTTGACCACGTCCAGCTTCATGCCGTATTCGTAATCCTTCACCACCGGCGGCGCTTTGCCCTGATTGGCAGCGTACTGTTCCATGGCTTTGCTGTTGGTGCTGAGCGCGCGTTCAAAGGTGCGGTCACCACCGCCTTCAGCCAGCACATTCAGTGACATCGCCATGACAGCGGCGAATGCGATCAACTTGAGTAATTTCATATCCATTTCCTTCCCGTCCGGGCGTAAAAAAAGCCCGGCATCGATGCGCGATGAAGGGCTTGTTCAGCTGCAGCAGGCTTACAGATCGCGGGTTTTGTCGTCTTTCTTGTCAGTGACGACAACCGGGTTGCCGGCGGCTTTTTCCTTGGCGACAAACAGCTCCATGGAGCGGTCGTTGTTGGTCATCATCCGCTCGAAAGTACGGTCGCCGCCGCCTTCGGCCAGGGCCACGGAAGAGATCACCAGAGCGACTGCGAAAGCACTGAGTTGGGCAAGTTTCATCTTTGATTCCTCGTTTAAGTAGCTGACGGGATCAAGGTAACAAGGCGCACCTTTCGTGACGGTGGCGGGGAAATTACATATCCGTTATCTCCCGGGCCCTCTTCTGAAGTCGAACACAAAACCTGTAGGAGTGAGCCTGCTCGCGATAGCGGTGGGTCAGTCAATGTAGATCTGACTGATAGACCGCTATCGCGAGCAGGCTCACTCCTACAGGGGGGATTACCTATTCAGATGGAACGGTGTCCTCATCCCGGCGATGGGCGAGTTGGTAGAGCGCCGGCAAGATCAGCAGTGTGAGAATCGTCGAGGAGAGGATTCCGCCGATCACTACGGTAGCGAGCGGCCGCTGCACTTCGGCGCCGGTGCCGGTGGCAAGCGCCATCGGAATAAACCCCAGCGACGCCACCAGTGCTGTCATTAACACTGGCCGCAAACGAGTGAGAGCACCTTCGTGAATCGCATCCGAAAGCGAACGCCCCTCCTCGCGCAAATTGCGAATAAACGCAATCATCACCAAGCCGTTCAACACCGCCACCCCGGACAACGCGATAAACCCGACCCCCGCCGAAATCGACAGCGGAATATCGCGCACCCACAACGCCATGACGCCCCCGGTCAACGCAAACGGGATCCCGGTAAACACTAGCAAGCCGTCCTTCAGATTGTTGAACATCATGAACAGTAGGCCGAACACCAGCAGCAACGCCACCGGCACGACAATCTGCAAGCGTTTGGCCGCCGATTGCAGTTGTTCGAACTGCCCGCCCCAACTGGTCCAGTAACCGGCCGGCACCTGCACATCACGTTCGATCACTGCGCCGGCCTCGCTGACGAATGAACCGATATCACGCCCGCGCACGTTGGCGCTGACAATCACCAGACGCTTGCCGTTCTCGCGGCTGACCTGATTCGGCCCGAGCACCAGGTCGAGGCTGGCGACTTCTTGCAGCGCAATAAAGCCGATCTGATTCGCCGCGCCAGTCACCGCCGGCACCGGAATCAACAACGCCGCCAAGCCGTCGATGTCCTTGCGCATGGCATCGGACAAACGCACAACCATGTCGAAACGCCGATCGCCCTCATACAACGTCCCCGCCTGCCGTCCACCCACCGCGACGGCAATGGTGTCCTGCACATCACCGACGTTCAGCCCATAACGCGCGGCTTTATCGCGATCAATGTTGATGGTCAGCACCGGCAACCCGGTGGTTTGCTCGACCTTCACCTCAGAGGCGCCATCGACCTTCTGCATCGCTGCGGCAATCTTCGCCGCCGTGGCATTGAGCACCTCCATGTCATCGCCAAAGACCTTCACCGCAACATCGCTGCGTACACCGGAGATCAGCTCGTTGAAGCGCAACTGAATCGGTTGCGACAGTTCATAGTTGCTGCCCGGCAACGTCGCCGCAGCAGTTTGCAGTTCCGCCATCAAGGTTTCGCGGGATTTGCCTGGATCCGGCCACTGCTCTTTCGGCTTGAGCATCACGTAGCTGTCAGAGATATTCGGCGGCATCGGGTCAGAAGCGATTTCCGCCGTGCCGGTACGGGCGAAGACGCGTTCGACTTCCGGCATTTTCGCCAGAATCAACGTCTCCAGGCGTTGCTGCATGTCCACCGATTGCGTCAGGCTGGTGCCCGGCACGCGCAGCGCTTGCAGCGCAAAATCACCCTCGCTGAGGCTCGGCACAAACTCGCTGCCCATGCGACTGGTGAGTACGCCGCTGAGCACAATCACCCCCAGCGCCGCGCCAACAGCAACGGCGCGATGGGACATCACCCACGCCAGCGCCGGCGCATACACACGACGTGCGCCGCGCATCACCGCGCCCTCTTCTTCCTTGACCTTGCCGGTCACGAACAGCGCAATCGCCGCCGGCACAAAGGTCACCGACAACAGCATCGCGCCAAGCAAAGCGATGACCACGGTGAACGCCATCGGGTGGAACATTTTCCCTTCGACACCGCTCAGGGCGAAGATCGGCAGGTACACGACCATGATGATCAACTGGCCGAAAATCAGCGGACGTCGCGCTTCTTTCGCCGCCGCAA
The DNA here is from genome assembly GCF_002979955.1 of Pseudomonas sp. MYb2. Classification (NCBI taxonomy): domain Bacteria; kingdom Pseudomonadati; phylum Pseudomonadota; class Gammaproteobacteria; order Pseudomonadales; family Pseudomonadaceae; genus Pseudomonas; species Pseudomonas sp. MYb2. Next base: position 190,853 of record NZ_PCQC01000002.1, on the reverse strand, counting down.
ACACCTCTTTGAAGCGCTCGGCACGGGTCAACAAACGCCCGTGATGCTGCTGCGCATGGGCCAGCCTTCGCAGGGTGTTTTCGACGATCACCACCGCGCCGTCGACGATGATGCCAAAGTCCAGCGCGCCGAGGCTCATCAGGTTGGCGCTGACCTTATTGCTGAACATCCCGGTGAAGGTGAACAGCATCGACAGCGGAATCACCATGGCGGTAATCAGCGCCGCGCGGATGTTGCCGAGGAACAGAAACAGAATCGCGATGACCAGAATCGCGCCTTCGATGAGGTTCTTTTTCACCGTGGCGATGGCTTTGTCGACCAGGTGCGTGCGGTCGTACACCGGCACGGCAATCACGCCTTGGGGCAAGGATTTATTGATCTGTTCCAGCTTGTTGGCGACCGCTTGCGAAACAGTGCGGCTGTTCTCGCCGATCAGCATGAATACGGTGCCGAGCACCACCTCCCGGCCATTTTCCGTGGCCGCGCCGCTGCGCAGTTCGCGACCGATTTCCACCGTAGCGACGTTCTTCACCCGGATCGGTGTGCCGTCGACATTGGCCATGACGATGTTGGCGATGTCCTCGGTGCTCGCCACTTGCCCCGGAGCGCGTATCAGCAATTGCTCACCACTGCGCTCGATGTAACCGGCACCGACGTTGGCGTTATTTCGTTCCAGCGCGGTGACCAGATCGGTCAGCGTGAGCTTGTACGCCGCCAGCCGTTTCGGGTCCGGCGCGATCTGGTATTCCTTGGCGAAACCGCCGATGGTGTTGATCTCGGCCACGCCCGGCACGTTGCGCAATTGCGGCTTGATGATCCAGTCCTGAATCACCCGCAGATCGGTCGGCGTGTAGGCTGTGCCGTCGTCCTTCAGTGCGCCCTCCCTGGCTTCCACCGTCCATAAGAAGATCTCGCCGAGGCCGGTGGAAATCGGCCCCATGACCGCCTCCGCGCCTTCGGGCAATTGCTCCTTGGCGATCTGCAAGCGCTCGTTGACCAATTGGCGGGCGAAGAACAGGTCGGTGCCGTCCTTGAAGATCACTGTCACTTGCGACAGGCCGGAGCGCGACAGCGATCGGGTCTGTTCGAGTGACGGCAGACCGGCCATCGCGGTTTCAATCGGGAAAGTGATGCGCTGCTCGGTTTCCAGCGGCGAGAACCCGGCGGCGCCGGTGTTGATCTGTACCTGGACGTTGGTGATGTCGGGCACGGCGTCGATCGGCAGTTTCTGATAACTGGCGATGCCGAGGCCGGCCATGAGCAGAACGGCGAGCAGCACGATGATGCGCTGCTCGATGGCAAACTGGATCAGGCGTTCGAACATGGGAGTCTTCCGCAATCAATGACTGTGCTCGGCTGAGGCTTTGCCCAGTTCCGACTTGAGGACGAAGCTGCCGGCGCTGGCGACTTGCGCGCCCGGTTCCAGCCCTTGGGTGATTTCCACGTGGCCGTCCGCACGGCTGCCCAACGCCACCGTTCGTGTTTCGAAGCCGTCATCGGTGCGCACGAACACGGTGGGTTTGTCCTCTACCGTCTGGATCGCGGTTTCCGGCACGGCAACTTTGGCTTCGCGGCTGTCGGTGGCGACCAGCGCAGTGACGAACAGGCCGGGACGCCACGAGCCTTGCGGGTTTTCCAGAGTGACGCGAACGGTCGCAGTGCGGGTTTGCTCGCCGAGCAAACTGCCGACATAGGCCACGCTGCCGACCACTTCCGCGTTCAATTCCGGGGCGCTGACGGTCACCGCTTTGCCCACCTGCACTTTGTTCAGATCCTTTGGTGAAACGCCGAACGTCACCCACACCCGCGACAAATCCGAGAGCGTGAAGGCCGCCGTGGATTCATCGACGACTTCGCCCGGCGTCAGGTGTTTTTCCACCACGACGCCATCGAACGGTGCGCGCAATTCGTAGCGGTTGCCGCCAGTGGCGACCACGCTGCCGCTGAGCACGCTGATCTTTTGCTGCGCATTGCTCACGGCGATTTCGGCTTCTTGCAGTGCCTGGCGCGCCTGGAGGAAATCCTGTTCGGCAGAAATCTTGTCCTGCCAGAGTTTTTTCTCCCGTTCATAAGTGGTACGCGCCAAGGCCAAACGACGTTGCGCGGCGGCTTGCTCGCTGCGTTGATCGGAGATCTGCTGACTGGCGATCACCGCCAGCAACTGGCCCTTCTTCACCGTTTGCCCGAGGTTGACTGCCACCGACTCGACCACGCCCGGCACGCGTGGCACGACGTGGGCAGTGCGGTCTTCGTCGAAGCGCACTTCGCCGGGGAACGGCAGGCCGCGGTTGATGTTCTGCGCCTTTGCTTCGGCGAGTTGAATACCGGCAGCCGTGATCTGCTCGGCACTCAATTCGATATGCCCTTCTTCGGCATGTTCAGCCGCTGCACCTTCTTCAGCGTGATCGGCATGCTCGGAAGCGTCGTCGGCATGCGCGTCGATGCTTGCGTTACCTGACCACTGCGAGCCGATACCAATGCCCAGCGCCAACGTCGCCACCGCGACCACCATCAGTTTTTTATCCATGGAAACTCCTCTGCGCCGTACCTGCGCGCAGTTGTCTGAAAAGTGAAATTCAAGGGCGGACGCTGAGGTCGCCGAAGATCCGTTCGATGCGAACGCGGGCGTCGGTGGCTTCACTGACGGCCTGGATGTACTGGCTGCGCGCGGCGATCAGTGTGCGTTGGGCGTCGAGTACATCGAGGAAGCCGAACTTGCCCATTTCAAAACCGCGCGTGGCGCTGTCGACCGCACTTTGCGCGGCGGGCAGGATGGTCTGGTTGAACGCGGTGACTTCGCCGTTGGCGGTCTGCCATTGCTCTAGACTGGTCTGGATTTCGGTGCGCAAACGCAGTTCGGTGGCATTGCGCAAGTCCCGCGCCTGATCGGTTCGACGCGCCGCCGCCAGCACGTTGCCCTGATTGCGGTTGAACAACGGAATCGGCATCGACAGCCCGACCACGTTGACCCGCTCGCGCTCGGTTTCGCTGTATTGACTGCCGATGCTCACGGTGAGGTCGGGAATGCGCTGGGACTTTTCCAGGCCCAGCGATGCTTCGCGCTGATCGATCTGCAACTTGGCCAGACGCAGTTCGGCGGTCTCGTTCAGACGCTCGAGCAATCTTGTCGGTGGTGGAACGGCCGGCATGCTTTGCGTGGGCGCCTGCACCTTCGTCGACGTTGGCAACGGCGCGCCCATGACCTGCGCCAGTTGTTGGTACGCGGTGGCCTGATCGCGTTCGGCGCGGCTCAATTCAAGGCGCACTTCCGAGAGCTGCACTTGTGCTCGCGTGCCTTCGACCGGCGACGATTTACCCGCCTCGATTCGCCCCTGCGCCACACGCAAACCGTGCTCGGCCAATTGCAGCGACTGGCGCGACAGCTGCAAGCGTTGTTGCGCGGTTTGCGCGCTGTTGAACGCCTGAATTACATCGGCGCGCAAGGCATTGCGCTTGCGCTCCAATTCGATGCCGGCGGCGTCCTGCGCGCGGCTGGCGACATCAATGCGCGCACCGCGTTTGCCGCCCAGTTCGATCGGCTGACTGAGCATTACCGTGGTCGTGCGCGACTCGCGGCGAGTGTCTTCGGCTTCCCACGACACTTCGGGGTTGGGGATCAGGCCGGCCTGTTGGCGGTCACCTTCGGCGATGCCGATTTCCCATTGCGCAGCGGCTAAATCCGGGTTGCTGGCGAAGGCGCTTTGCAGGGCTTGATCGAGGGTCAGGGTCGAGGCACTGGCCAGGCTCGCACTGGCCAACAAGAGCATGCCGCTGACGGCTTTTTGCAGGCGTGATCGCGCCGTCCGTTCAATTAAACCGGGCAATGGAAGACTTCCTTTAGTGAAGAACCTTTGATGCCGCCACGGTAGGGTTTTGAACTTATCGACAAGGTGACTGAAACATTACAAATCCGTTATCCACGGTTTGCAGAAGTTGTTTTGCTCTAGGATGCGAAGTGCAAATGGTTTTATCGAAATACATCGAAACAAAAACACGGTAGTTATCTGCTGAATTGCACTTGCCGGAATCAAACTGATGGGGATTTTATGGTTTGTGCTGCGACCGACTGTCGCAGAGCAGCGTTTTAAAGCGCTGGGTGGTTGACCCTGTAGCCACTACAACCTTTATCGTCCGCACTCCCCTCACCCCAGCCCTCTCCCAGAGGGAGAGGGAGCCGACCGAGGTGTATGACACTTTCCATCGACCTGTTAAATCAAGTCGACTATGGATTCCGTAAAGATGTTCCACGTCGGTGCAGTTCTGAAGCATCCCTCGTTTAGTCCCCTCTCCCTCTGGGAGAGGGTTAGGGTGAGGGGCTTCTTATCGTTATTGAACAACGTCCGGAAGACCTTACAAAAACAATAAATTTCCCAGTCACCTAAATTAAATACCCATTAAATATAAGTGGTGATAGATCATGCGAATCCTTGTCGTCGAGGACGAGCTTAAAGCTGCCGAATACTTGCATCAGGGTTTGACCGAAAGTGGTTATGTTGTTGACCACGCCGCCACCGGCGCCGATGGTTTGCACCTGGCGCAACAACAGACCTATGACCTGATTATTCTCGATGTGAACCTTCCCGAACTGGACGGTTGGGGCGTACTGGAACAACTGCGCCGCACCCATGCCACGCGGGTGATGATGCTGACTGCGCGAGGGCGTCTGGCCGACAAGATTCGCGGCCTCGATCTCGGCGCCGACGATTATCTGGTCAAGCCATTCGAGTTTCCCGAACTGCTGGCGCGGGTGCGTACGTTGATGCGCCGTAGCGAAAACATCCCGGTGCCGCAGGTGCTGAAAGTCGCTGATCTGGAACTCGATCCCGGCCGCCACCGCGCGTTTCGTGGTGCGCAGCGTATCGACCTGACCACCAAGGAGTTCGCCCTGCTGCATCTGCTGATGCGCCAGTCCGGCGAAGTACTGACGCGCACACAAATTATCTCGCTGGTGTGGGACATGAATTTCGATTGCGACACCAATGTGGTCGAGGTGTCGATACGCCGCTTGCGAGCGAAGATCGACGACCCGTTCGACAGCAAACTGATCCACACCCTGCGCGGTGTCGGCTACGTGCTGGAGGCACGGGAATGAAGCCGGCCAGCCTGTCGATGCGCCTGGGTCTGACGGTGAGTATTCTCGGCGCGCTGCTGGTGGTGTTTTTGGCGATCCTCGCCTATTTCGCCTTGACCCATGAGCTCAATGCGCTGTCTCGGGACAGCCTGGAAAAGAAGATGGCGCAGGTTGAGCACAGCCTGTCGCTGTACGTAGACGCCAATGAAATCAGCGGTAAACCGCACATCCTGCTCGATCAGGTGATGGGCCATGACAACCTCACGCTGACGATTTATGACCGCTTGAATTTGCGTTCGCCGCTGCTCAAGTCCGGCAGCGGCTTGAGCGATCCACGGGTTGAATTGAAGGCGGTGCGGGCGACCACTGATCAATTGGCTTACTCCGACAGCATTGATGCTGAGGGAGCGAAATTCCTCACCGTGTCGAAGCTGATTCGCCTCAAGGATAGCAGCAGCGTGCCGGTGCTGCTGTCGATGGACAACGCCCACGATCAGGCCTTGCTCAGTGCCTATCTGCGCTCGACACTGATTGCCTTGCCGCTGTTGCTGGTGTTTATCGGCCTCACCGCGTGGGGTGCGGTGCAGCGTGGGCTCGCGCCGCTGCGTGAATTTCGCAAAGTGGCTGCGATGGTCTCGACCCAGGATCTGGACCATCGATTGTCCGTGGTAAACATGCCGCAGGAGTTGAGTGAACTGGCGCGGGGCATCAACTTCATGCTGCATCGGCTGGATGCCGGGGTGCAGCAGTTGTCGCAGTTCTCCGACGATCTGGCGCATGAGTTGCGCACGCCGATCAACAATCTGATGGGCAAGGCGCAGGTGACGCTTTCCCGCGAGCGCTCGGTTGAGGAATACAAGGATGTGCTGGTGTCCTGCACCGAGGAGCTGGAGCGGGTCGCGCGGATTGTCTCGGACATGTTGTTTCTGGCGCAGGTCAGTCATCCGTCGGCGCTAGCGCCGTTTGAACCGGTGGCGCTGGAGGTTGAAGTGGCGAAGGTGGCCGAGATGTTTTCGTTGTCGGCGCAGGATAAGCAGATTCATTTGAATGTGCTCGGCAGCGCATCGGTTCTGGGGGATCGGCTGATGATTCAGCGGGCGATTTCCAATCTGCTGTCCAATGCGCTGCGCCACTGCCCGAACGGGAAAACCGTGACATTGCTGATCGAACAAGGTGCGACCCAGGCCTCCCTGCTGGTCAGCAACCCCGGCGTCGGGATCGAGGCGCAACACCTGCCACATCTGTTCGACCGCTTCTACCGCGTCGACAGCAGCCGCTCACGTTCGCAGGGCAGCACCGGGTTGGGTTTGGCCATCGTGCGCTCGATCATGAGCCTGCATCAGGGTGTGGCGGAGGTTAAGAGCTTGCCGGGGGTGATGACGGTGTTCCGATTGGGCTTCCCCACCCCCGAATCATCCCTGTAGGAGCTGCCGCAGGCTGCGATCTTTTGCTCTTGTTTTAAATCAAGATCAAAAGATCGCAGCCTGCGGCAGCTCCTACATCGATTTTCGGACATCGTGTCGGTCGTCATTTTTGTACGATTTTTTAACGATTTGCTCCCGTCCCCACACAAACACCGAAAGCTCTCGCCGCAACCTCCGTTTTGTCCTACAGCCAGTTTTGAGTAGATAGCTCTATGGTGGAGGCCTTGGCAGATGGAATACCGACGAGAGGCTAAAAATGAACAGGGATATCGTTTGCGAATGGGCTGAAGAAGTCTATGGTTTGGCAGCGTTGAAATATTCTGGCTATATTTGTCCAGAATACAGGGGTGAGCTGATGATCATCGTTCCGCTGGCTGAAGCCAAAAACAATCTATCCAAACTCGTCGATGATGCCGCTGCTGGCCAAGTCATCACGATTGCCAAGCATGGGCGGGCGATGGCTCGCCTCGTTCCCGTAGGAAAACCCAGCGCTCAGCGTATTGGCGCAATGAAGGGCAAACTGGTGTTGCCCGACGATTTCGACTCACCATTGCCCGATGACATGCTTGATGCATTTGAGGGTACTCAAGCATGAGGCTTCTGCTCGACACGCACATTTTGCTCTGGACGCTCAGTGATGACGCCAGACTGTCCGGCAAAGCCAGAAAATTGATTGAGAACGCCGCCGAAATCTACATCAGCGCCGCCACCTTCTGGGAAATGGCGATCAAGGTCGGGCTCGGCAAGCTGAATGTTGATCTGGAAGAAATCCGCCAATATTGTCTCGACAGTGGCTTTATTGAACTGCCAGTGACTGCAGAGCACGCCATTGCCGTGAAGGATCTTGAGCACCATCATCGCGATCCGTTTGACCGCATTATCGTGGCCACGGCAATGACTGAACCGATGAAGTTGCTCACGGCTGATGCTTTGGTTGCCCGTTACACCGATCTGGCTGTTCTGGTCTGATCAAGACACATCCAGTACCGGCACACATCAATGTTGGCTGCCAGGCCGCCATCGCTGGCAAGTCGAATCGTCGAACCGCAGCTCCCAAAGTAATTTGCAGTGTACGCAGAGTTTTGTGCACTCACAGAAACCCGTGGGAGTCTGGCTTGCCAGCGATGGCGGTGGGTCACTCGATATCTTTGTTATCTGACACACCGCTATCGCGAGCAGGCTCACTCCTACAGGTTTTTGTGTCGTTCACAGATGATGCGTACGCCTCAGCCCCCTGTAGGAGTGAGCCTGCTCGCGATTGCGGTAGATCAGGCAGCAAAGAAAACGGCACCTTGCGGTGCCGTTCGCCTTTCACATTTCAGCTTTTACTTACGCGCATCCGCCCAGGATTTCAGCAACTCGTTGTAGCTCACGGTCTCGCCCTTCGGCTTCTCGTTGGCCAGTTTCGGTTTCGGGGCTCCTGGCTGATCAAACCAGTACTGGGCATCGCGTTCCGGGTTCATCTTCGGTGCGCAAACGGCCTGAGCCTTGGAGCGTTCCAGACGCGTCATGATCGCGTCCTGATCCTTGGCCAGACCATCGAGCGCCTGTTGCGGGGTCTTCTCGCCACTGGCCGCTTCGGCGATGTGGCTCCACCACAGTTGTGCCAGACGCGGATAGTCCGGCACGTTGGTGCCGGTCGGGGTCCATTGCACGCGGGCCGGGCTGCGGTAGAACTCGACCAGGCCACCGAGCTTCGGCGCCAGATCGGTCATCGCTTGCGAGTTGATGTCCGACTCGCGAATCGGCGTCAGGCCGACGATGGTTTTCTTCAGCGACACGGTTTTCGAGGTCACAAACTGGGCATACAGCCACGCCGCCAGTTTCTGTTTTTCAGGCGTGGATTTCATGAACGTCCACGAACCCACGTCCTGATACCCAAGCTTCATACCCTCCTCCCAATACGGCCCGCGCGGCGACGGCGCCATGCGCCATTTCGGTGTGCCGTCGGCGTTGACCACCGGCAGGCCCGGTTTGGTCATGTCGGCGGTGAAGGCGGTGTACCAGAAAATCTGCTGAGCGATATTGCCCTGGGACGGCACCGGGCCGGATTCGGAAAAGGTCATGCCCGCCGCTTCCGGTGGCGCGTACTTCTTCAGCCAGTCGACATACTTGGTGGTGGCAAACACCGCTGCCGGGCCGTTGGTGTCGCCGCCACGGGTTACGCTGGAGCCGACCGGGTGGCAGTCCTCGACACGAATCCCCCACTCGTCCACCGGCAAGCCGTTGGGAATGCCTTTGTCGCCGCCACCGGCCATGGAGAACCAGGCATCGGTGAAACGCCAGCCCAGCGACGGGTCTTTCTTGCCGTAATCCATGTGCCCATAAACGCGTTTGCCGTCGATTTCCTTGACGTCTTCGCTGAAGAATTTGGCGATGTCTTCATAGGCCGACCAGTTCACCGGCACGCCCAATTCGTAGCCGTACTTTTCCTTGAACTTGGCTTTCAGATCGGCACGCTCGAACCAGTCGGCGCGGAACCAGTAGAGGTTGGCGAATTGCTGGTCGGGCAGTTGATAGATCTTGCCGTCCGGCGCGGTGGTGAACGAGATGCCGATGAAGTCCTTGATGTCGAGGGTCGGCGAAGTGAAGTTCTTGCCCTCGTTGGCCATCAGATCAGTGATCGATTCGGTCTTGCCGTAGCGAAAGTGCGTGCCGATCAGATCCGAGTCGTTGACCCAGCCGTCATAGATGTTCTTGTCGGACTGCATCACCGTCTGCATTTTCTCAACCACGTCGCCTTCTTGCAGCAGGTCGTGGGTGAGCTTGATCCCGGTGATTTCGCTAAAGGCCTTGGCCAGCACTTTCGACTCGTATTCGTGGGTGGTCAGGGTTTCGGAGACGACCTTGATGTCCATGCCGCGAAACGGCTCGGCCGCCTTGATGAACCACTTCAGTTCTTCGAGTTGCTGCTCGGCCGTCAGGGTCGACGGTTTGAATTCACTGCCGATCCATTTTTTCGCCGCGTCCTCGTAGGCATCGGCCCAGGCGGATGCGCTCAAACCGCTGAGTGCCAGCATGGCTGCCAATGAAATGCTATGTCGCAGCTTATTGTTTTTGTCGAACATAGAGACCTCCTGTTTAAGTTGTGGAGCCGCGTTGCCGAACGACTCGACTAGCCCCAACGCATCACAGCCAACAGCCACACCAGGGACAACGCGGACGCCACCCAGATGCTCCAGTCGGTGGCGCCGATCACCAGCAAATGCAGGTAGGCGCTGCCGAGAAGACCGATAAACAAGCGATCGCCACGGGTGGTGGCAATCGGCAGAAAACCTCGCCGCAAGATGCTCGGCGAGCGCAGTTCCCACGTCGTCATGCCGACCAGAATCAGGCCGATGACGATGAAGAATGCTGCGGTAGGTGTCGTCCAGCTCATCCATTCCATCATCAGCTCCTCAGACTCGACCGAGGGCAAAGCCCTTGGCCACGTGGTTGCGCACAAACCAGATCACCAGCATGCCCGGCAGAATGGTCAACACCCCCGCCGCTGCCAGCACGCCCCAGTCGATACCCGAAGCGGACACCGTGCGCGTCATCACTGCCGCAATCGGCTTGGCGTTGACCGAGGTCAACGTGCGTGCGAGCAGCAGTTCGACCCAGGAAAACATGAAGCAGAAAAACGCCGTGACACCGATGCCGGAGCCTATCAGCGGGATGAAAATCTTCACGAAGAACTTGGGGAAACTGTAGCCGTCGATGTAGGCGGTTTCGTCAATTTCTTTGGGAACCCCAGACATGAAACCTTCGAGAATCCACACCGCCAAAGGCACGTTAAACAGGCAATGCGCCAAGGCCACGGCGATGTGCGTATCGAACAGACCAATCGACGAATACAGCTGAAAGAACGGCAGCAGAAACACCGCCGGTGGCGCCATGCGGTTAGTCAGCAGCCAGAAGAACAGGTGCTTGTCGCCGAGAAAACGGTAGCGCGAAAACGCATACGCCGCTGGCAGCGCCACGCTCAGCGAGATCACCGTGTTCAAACTCACGTAATACAGCGAGTTCAGATAACCGGTGTACCAGCTCGGATCAGTGAAGATCACCTTGTAGTTCGCCAGCGTGAACGCCTGTGGGAAAAGCGTCAGGCCGCCGAGGATTTCGGTGTTGCTCTTGAACGACATGTTCAGCAGCCAGTAGATCGGCACCAGCAGGAACAGGATGTACACCAGCAACGGAATAAGCTTTCTTTTGCTCATGGCCGGGCCTCAGCGGTTGGCGTCGGAGTGCGTCATGGCGGTGTAGAACAGCCAGGACACCAACAGGATGATCAGGAAGTACACCAGCGAAAACGCCGCTGCCGGACCGAGGTCGAATTGCCCTACGGCCATCTGGGTCAACGTCTGACTCAAGAAGGTCGTGGCGTTACCCGGCCCGCCGCCGGTGAGCACGAACGGCTCGGTGTAGATCATGAAACTGTCCATGAAGCGCAGCATCACCGCGATCAGCAGCACGCTCTTCAACTTCGGCAACTGAATGTGCCTGAACACCGCCCAGGCTGAGGCTCGATCGATGCGCGCCGCTTGGTAATACACATCGGGAATCGCGCGCAAACCGGAGAAGCACAACAACGCCACCAATGAAGTCCAGTGCCAGACGTCCATCACCAGCACCGTCACCCAGGCGTCCATGGTGTTGGCCGCGTAGTTGTAGCTGATGCCCATCGCGTTGAGGCTGGAACCGAGCAGACCGATGTCGGCACGGCCGAAGATCTGCCAGATGGTGCCGACCACGTTCCACGGGATCAGCAGCGGAATCGCCAGAATGATCAGCACGACTGATGACCAGCGACCCTTGGTCGGCATGGTCAGCGCAACGGCAATGCCCAGCGGAATTTCGATCAGCAACACACACGCGGAGTAGATGAACTGGCGCAGCAACGAGTCGTGCAGACGCGGATCGAGCAGCACTTGTTTGTACCAGTCAGCGCCGACGAAGTAGCGGCTGGACTGGTCGAAGATGTCCTGCACCGAATAGTTGACCACGGTCATCATCGGGATCACCGCACTGAACGCCACCAGCAGGAACACCGGCAACACCAGCCACCAGGCTTTGTTGTTCTGCACCTTGTTCATGGCTGCACCTCTTCATCGGCTTCGAGCAAAAACTCATCGGCATAGACCATCAGCCACTGCGCCGGAAAACTGATGTACGCCGTGCCTTGGGGCACCGGTTTGTCTTCGGCCAGACGCACTTTCAACGGCGCGCCGTCGAGGTCGAGGGTCATGATCTTGTAGGTGCCGAGGTCTTCGACGTGTACGACGTTTGCCTGCATCGCGTCATCAAACGGCTCGTCCCAGACATGAATAAACTCCGGGCGGATGCCGACCTTCAGATTTTTCCACTGACCGTGTTCGATATGGCGCTGCATGGCGTCGGACAACGGCAGGTGCGTCGAGGCAAAACCGACGCCACCGGGCTGCGGTTGCACTTCGATCAGATTCATACCCGGGCTGCCGATGAAATAGCCGACAAAGGTGTGGCTCGGCCGTTCGAACAATTCCCGTGGCGTGCCGAACTGCACAATCTGGCCGCCGTACATCACCGCGATCTTGTCGGCGAAGGTCGAGGCCTCCAGTTGATCGTGGGTGACGTAGACCATGGTGATGTTGAACTGCTCGTGGATCTGCTTGAGCTTGCGCCGCAGTTTCCACTTCAGGTGCGGGTCGATCACTGTCAGCGGTTCATCGAAGAGGATCGCTGAAACGTCATCACGCACCAGACCACGGCCCATGGAGACTTTCTGTTTTTCGTCGGCGGTGAGGTTGCGCGCCTTTTTGCTGAGGAGGTTTTGCAGGTCGAGGACTTCGGCAATTTCCTGCACCTTGCTGTGCACTTTCGCCTCGGCCATGCCCTGATTGCGCAGGGGGAAGGCGAGGTTATCGAACACGGTCATGGTGTCGTAGACCACCGGAAACTGGAAAACCTGAGCGATGTTGCGCTTCTCCGGCGTCAGGTCGTTGACCGCTTTGCCGTCGAACAACACGTGGCCCTGCGAGGGGCTGAGCAGGCCGGAAATGATGTTGAGCAAAGTCGACTTGCCGCAACCCGACGGCCCGAGCAAGGCGTAGGCACCGCCCTGCTCCCAGACGTGATCCATCTCGCGAATCGCGTAATCCTCGGCGCCGCTCGGGGTCTTGCTGTAGCTGTGGGCGAGGTGCTGCAAACGGATTTCGGCCATCAGGCAACCCTCGCGACACGCCGGCCCGGTGCTTGCACCAGACGGCCCTGCGCATCGAAAACGAACAGTTTGTGGGTCGGGATGTAAATGCGGATCGGCGCATCGACGTCGTATTCGTGAACGCCGGGCAGGTGCAGCACCAGCAGGAAATGTTCGTTGCGCACGTGCAGGAAGGTTTCCGAACCGCTGATCTCGGCGACTTCGACGGTGACCGCCAGCTCGAGGTCGTCATCGTTGCTCGGCACCAGCGAGATGTGGCTGGGCCGCACGCCAAAACGGAACTCGCCCTCGCCCACCGGGCGCAGATCGACGTTCAACGGGAAGTGTACGAAGTTGGCAAAACTCACTTCGTTGCCGGCGATCCGGCCGGGCATCAAATTGATCGGTGGTTCGGAAAACAATTCGGCAGCGAGTACGGTTTGCGGCTGGTGATACACCGAGGTCGACGGGCCGCTCTGAATCACCCGGCCTTCGTGAAGAATCGTCGTAGTGCCGCCCAGCGCCAACGCTTCGTTGGGCTCGGTGGTGGCGTAAATCGCAATGGTGTGGCGCGCCTTGAACAGCTCGCGCATTTCCTGACGCAGTTCTTCGCGCAGTTTGTAGTCGAGGTTGACCAGCGGCTCATCGAAGAGGATCAGCTCGGCGTCCTTGACCAGCGCACGGGCCATGGCCGTGCGTTGCTGTTGACCGCCGGACAGTTCCAGCGGATAGCGCTGCAGAAACTTCTCGATGCGCAGCATCTTCGCGGTTTCCTGCACTTTGCTGTGGATGATCTCTTTGGGCACACCGGCCTGGCGCAGCGGCGAGGCGATGTTCTCGAACACGGTCATGGTCGGGTAATTGATGAACTGCTGATAAACCATCGACACGTTGCGCAAGCGTACCGGGCGTTGGGTGACGTCGACGCCGTTCATCAGGATGCGGCCGCTGTCAGGCTTATCGAGCCCGGCCATTAAACGCATGAGGCTGGTCTTGCCGGACAGCGTGCGGCCGAGCAAAACGTTGAACGAACCGGGTTCGAATTTCAGGCACGCATCGTCGATCCAGGTCTGGCCCTCGACGGTACGGCTGACGTGCTCCAGGGTGAGTGACATGGCTCGGCCTTTTTATTATTGGAGTCAAGCGACCTGTGCACGGGAGCGAGTTTCGTGCCAGAAATGGCAAGTGGTTGATTTGGCGTGAAAATCGTTGAAAGCGTGGGGATTGAGCATTCATTGCTGAACACATTTGAACAGTTGGGCGATTGACAATGAACAATAGTGAACAACACTCTATGAACGCTTTTTGCCCGATCTCGTAAACACGGAAGATCCCTGTAGGAGTGAGCCTGCTCGCGATAGCGGTGTGTCAGTCAATGCAAATCCGTCTGATAGACCGCTATCGCGAGCAGGCTCACTCCTACAGGGATCTGTGCAGGTTTCGAAGATCGGGTTCATAACAACAATAAAAATCGCTGCATCAGAGGCCCACTGCCATGGCCGCACCTGCCCCGCCGCTGTCCCACGACGCGATCGTCCAGACATCCTGGCAACGTTGCCGCGCGTTCGGTCTCGACCACCAAAGCACGCCGGCCTTCGATCAATTACCTGCCGCCGGCATTGCGCAGTTGCTCGACAGCCATCACTCGCTGGTGCAGACCACGCATCAGGAAGTCCTGCCCTATTACGAAAACATCCTCAGTAATTCCAACTGCCTGATCATGCTCGCCGACAATCAGGGCCAGGTTCTGACCTCGTGGGGCACGCAACGCTTTATCGAGCCGAATCTGGCGCGGGGTTTTCAGGCCGGGGCGAGTTGGGTGGAGCGCACCAGTGGCACCAACGCGATCGGCACGGCGCTGGCCTGCGAGCAAGCGGTGCATATCGAACACGATGAACACTTTCTCAAGGCCAACCGCTTCATGACCGGTTCCGCCGCGCCGATTTTCGACGCCGAGCGCAAGGTCATTGCGGTGCTCGACGTGTCCAGCGACAGCTACCTACCGCCCTCGCACACCCTGGGCATGGTCAAGATGATGAGCCAGACCGTGGAGAACCGGCTGATCCTCAATCTGTTCCATGGCCAGCATTTTCAACTGACCTTCAACACCGGGTTGAACAACCTCGACAGTCAGTGGGCCGGGTTGTTGATCTTTGATGAGAGCGGTCAAGTGCTGTCGGCCAATCGCCGTGCCGATAATCTGCTCGGCGTGCGTTTGTCGCGGGTCAGCGTTGAGAGCCTGTTCAAAGTGTCGTTATTGGAGTTGATCAATCAGCCGGACGGCTTGCCGTTTGCCTTGCAGACCTCCGGGCGTAACCGTTTTCAATGTTTGTTGAAGCGGCCGAAGCAGGCGTCGATTCAACCGCGCGTTTTTGCTGATGAACCCAAAAACGTTGCGCCCACCGCCATCAGTCTCAACACCCTGCACTTCGGCGACAGCCGCGTGGAAAAAGCCGTGCGTCAGGCTGAGCGTTTGCTGGAGAAAGACATTCCGCTGCTGATCCATGGCGAAACCGGGGTCGGCAAAGAGGTCTTCGTCAAAGCTCTGCACCAAGCCAGCTCGCGTAGCAAACAGGCATTTATCGCCGTCAACTGCGCAGCGATCCCCGCCGAACTGGTTGAGTCCGAGTTATTTGGCTACGAGAAAGGCGCGTTCACCGGCGCCAACCAGAAAGGCAGCATCGGCCTGATTCGCAAGGCGGATAAAGGCACGCTGTTCCTTGATGAAATCGGCGACATGCCGCTGCCGACGCAGGCGCGATTGTTGCGGGTGTTGCAGGAACGTTGCGTGCAACCGGTGGGCAGTAGCGAGTTGTTTGCGGTGGATCTGCGGATTATCTCGGCGACTAACCGCTCGCTGCGTGAACAAGTGCAACTGGGGCGGTTTCGTGAGGATTTGTATTACCGCATTGGTGGTTTGACCCTGGAACTGCCGCCGCTGCGCGAGCGCAGTGATAAGGAGGCGTTGTTTAAACGGCTGTGGGAACAGCATCGTGAGCCGACGCAGTGGGCGGGATTGAGTCAGGAAGTGTTGGAATTGTTCGATCGGCATCCGTGGCCGGGGAATTTGCGTCAGGTCAGTAGCGTGATGCAGGTGGCGTTGGCGATGGCTGAGGAGCAGCCGGTGAGGCTGGAGCATTTGCCTGATGATTTTTTTGTTGATCTGGAGATGGAGCCGGTTGAGAGCGCGGTGCCGTTGGGGGTTGATCTGAATGATGTGGAGGCTTTGAATCGGGAGCTGAAGGCTTCCGGAGGGAATATTTCGCATCTGGCGCGGCGGTTGGGGGTGAGTCGGAATACGCTTTATAAGCGGTTGCGTCAGATTGAAGGTTGAGTGAACCGCCCTTCCCCTCACCCCAGCCCTCTCCCCCAGGAGAGGGAGCCGACCGAGGTGTCTGGCGGGGTACATCGACCTGAGAGACCGGGTTGATTATGGATTCGGCACAGCACGTTCAGGTCGGCGTTTCTCGTGAACATCCCCCAATCGGTCCCCTCTCTTGGGGGACCGAGATGGCGTTGGACATCGACCTGAAACATCGTGGCAATTATGGATTCGGCGCAAAGCGCTCAGGTCGGCGTATCTCGTGAGCATCCCCCATTCAGTCCCCTCTCCTGCGGGAGAGGGTTAGGGTGAGGGCGAAAATTCCGGCTCAACATGCACAGCCGAAGCCGCCTCCAATGTGCGCAACCCCACCAGCACAACCACCACCATCATTAAACCTGCACCAATAGCCACCGCAAATCCCGCGCGCGCGCCAAAGGCATCAATCACCATCCCCGCCAGCATGCCGCCGAGTGCAACACCCACGCTGATACCGGTAGTCATCCACGTTAGTCCTTCCGTGATCCGCGAAGGAGGAATAATGATCGTCCCCATTTTCATGACCACGACCATCGTCGGCGCAAACGAGATGCCGGCGATAAACAGCGCCGCGGTCAGCACATAAACATCCGTCGCAAAAACCGGCAGCACACCGGTGAACGCCGTGACCAATATCCCGATCAGAAACTGTTTTTCGATCGCCAGCGAAACCCTCATCGCACCAAACGTCAGGCCCGCCACCAATGAACCAAACGCATAGGCTGCGAGGATGAAGGTTGCGGAGGCTGGCCAGCCCTGCGCATTGGCGAAGGCCACAACGGCGACATCGATTGCTCCGCCGATAACCCCCATCGCCAACAGCGCCAGAAAAATGGTGCGAACGCCGGGGATCAGCAAGGTCGAGCCACTATGGCTAGCGTGGCCCACGACAACCTTGGGTTCAGTCTGCCGTTGCAAGAGAAACGCCGTCACCCCGACGGCCAGCAATCCGACCGCGACCAATGGCCCGGCTTCAGCGAAAAAGCTCACGCTCAAACCGATCGCCAGCGGCGGACCGACGATGTAGGCCATTTCGGTGAGGACCGTGTCCAGCGAAAACGCCGTGTGCAGCTGCGGCTTGCCCCGGAACAATTGCGACCATCGCGCGCGGATCATCGACGGCATGCTCGGCATCGTCCCCGCCAGTGCCGCCAGCACAAACAGCAGTGCGGCTGGCGCGCGCAAATAAACGGCGATGATCAGTGCCAGCAACATGACAATGCTGAACGCCGTGACGATGGGCAGCACGCGGCTCTGGCCATGCTGGTCTACCAGTTTCGAGATGTGCGGGCCGAGCAGCGCGTTGCACAGGGTGAAGGTACCGGCGACGGTACCGGCCAGCCAATAAACACCCGTTTGCTGCACGAGCATGGTGATGATGCCGATGCCGATCATTGCCTGAGGCAATCGGGCGATGGAACTCGCGAGCACTAGCCCGGTGGCGCCGGGGGTCGTTAGCAGTTCGCGATAGTGATTAGCCATTGGGTTTCCCTTACATGATCGTCACCGCTCAGCATCCGGCTGAACGCGTTGCCGACATCTAGACCTACGCGAACGTCAAAAGCAACCCTCACCCCAGCCCTCCCGAAACGTCGGACCGCCCGGAGGGAGAGGGAGTCGACCGAGTAGTCTGGCGTTGTGCATCGACCTGAAAAAACCAGTTGATTATGGATTCAAAGCAGCACCTTCAAGTCGGCGTATTTCCTGAACATCCCCCAATCAGTCCCCTCTCCCTCCGGGCGGTCCGACGTTTCGGGAGGGCTAGGGTGAGGGGCTTTTTTCGCGGCCAAACAAAAACCCGCACTAGGCGGGTTTTGTTCTGATCGTTCCCACGCTCCGCGTGGGAATGCAGCCCGGGACGCTCTGCG
Source organism: Pseudomonas sp. MYb2 (assembly GCF_002979955.1). Lineage (NCBI taxonomy): Bacteria > Pseudomonadati > Pseudomonadota > Gammaproteobacteria > Pseudomonadales > Pseudomonadaceae > Pseudomonas > Pseudomonas sp. MYb2. The sequence continues at coordinate 172,969 of NZ_PCQC01000002.1, read as the reverse complement.
TCCCTGCAAAACCGAACGCGGAGCGTCCGAGGAGGCGTTCCCACGCAGAGCGTGGGAACGATCATCAGCTAAACACAGCTATCAGTCAGCCAGACGCCAGGTAGTCCCACCCTTGCCGTCTTCCAGCACAACACCCATCGCCGTCAGCTGATCACGAATCCGATCGGACTCAGCCCAATCCTTACCCGCCCGAGCCGCCAGACGCGCCGCAATCAGCGCATCAACTTCAGCCGCATCGACACGCCCTTCAGCGCCCGCCTGCAAAAAGTCATCTGCTTCGAGCTGCAACACACCCAACACGCTCGCCAGCTCTTTCAGACGCGCCGCCAGACCCGCCGCCGCATCGAGATCGCTCTCACGCAGACGGTTGATCTCACGCACCATCTCGAACAGCACGGCACAGGCTTCCGGCGTACCGAAGTCGTCGTTCATTACCGCAGTGAAACGTTCAACAAACGCTTCGCCGCCAGCAGGCGCCACGGTCGGCAGGCCTTTCAACGCGTGGTAGAAACGCTCCAGAGCGCCTTTGGCGTCCTTGAGGTTGTCTTCCGAGTAGTTGATGGCGCTGCGGTAGTGGCTCGACACCAGCAGGTAGCGCACGACTTCCGGGTGGTACTTTTCCAGCACGTCGCGGATGGTGAAGAAGTTGTTCAAGGACTTGGACATCTTCTCGCCATTGATGCGAATCATGCCGCAATGCATCCACGCGTTGGCGTAGGTCTTGCCGGTGGCCGCTTCGCTCTGGGCGATTTCGTTTTCGTGGTGCGGGAACTCGAGGTCGCTGCCGCCACCGTGAATGTCGAAAGTCTCGCCCAGGCAGCAGGTGGACATCACCGAGCACTCGATGTGCCAGCCCGGACGCCCGGCGCCCCACGGCGATTCCCAGCTCGGCTCGCCCGGCTTGGCGGCTTTCCACAGCACGAAGTCGAGCGGGTCCTGTTTCGACTCGTCGACTTCGATGCGGGCGCCGATGCGCAGGTCTTCGATTTTCTTGCGCGACAGCTTGCCGTAGCCCATGAACTTGGCGACGCGGTAGTACACGTCACCGTTGCCCGGGGCGTAGGCGTAACCCTTGTCGATCAAGGTCTGGATCATCGCGTGCATGCCCGGAATGTGATCCGTGGCGCGCGGTTCCATGTCCGGCTTCTTGATGTTCAGGCGCGCTTCGTCTTCGTGCATCGCGGCGATCATGCGCTCGGTCAACGCTTCGAACGATTCACCGTTCTCATTGGCGCGGTTGATGATTTTGTCATCGATGTCGGTGATGTTGCGCACGTAGGTCAGGTCGTAACCGCTGAACCGCAACCAGCGGGTCACCAGGTCGAACGCGACCATGCTGCGGCCGTGGCCAAGGTGGCAGTAGTCGTACACGGTCATCCCGCAGACGTACATGCGCACCTTGTTGCCATCCAGCGGCTTGAAGACTTCTTTGCTCTTGGTGAGCGTGTTGTAGATCGTAAGCACGTTATTTCCTTTGACGCTGAATCACTGGCCCCACGAATCACGCAGGGTCACGGTACGGTTGAATACCGGCTGACCTGGTTTCGAGTCCTTCAAATCGGCAACGAAGTAACCTTCGCGCTCGAACTGGAAACGGTCTTCCGGCTGTGCATTGCCAAGCGATGGCTCAGCACGACAACCGGTCAGCACTTGCAGTGAGTCAGGGTTGATGTTGTCGAGGAAACTCGCGCTGTCTTCAGCCTTCTCTGGGTTGGCCGAACGGAACAGACGATCGTACAGACGCACTTCGCACTCGACGCTGGCCGCGGCCGGCACCCAGTGGATCACGCCTTTGACCTTGCGGCCTTCAGGGTTCTTGCCCAGCGTTTCTGGATCGTACGAGCAACGCAGTTCGACGATGTTGCCGTCGGCGTCCTTGATCGCTTCGTCGGCACGGATCACGTAGCTGCCGCGCAGACGCACTTCACCGGCCGGTTCGAGGCGCTTGTAGCCCTTCGGCGGCTCTTCCATGAAGTCGTCACGGTCGATGTAGATTTCCCGGGCAAATGGCAGAGCGCGCACGCCCATGTCTTCTTTCGGGTGACGCGGCAGTTCGAGGTTTTCGACCTGGCCTTCCGGGTAGTTGGTGATAACGACTTTCAGCGGACGCAGCACGCACATCGCACGCGGTGCGGTCTGGTCGAGGTCGTCACGGATGCTGAATTCGAGCATGCCGAAGTCGACCACGCCGTCGGAACGGTTGGTGCCGATCATTTCGCAGAAGTTGCGGATCGATTTTGGCGTGTAGCCACGGCGGCGGAAGCCCGACAGCGTGGACATGCGCGGATCGTCCCAGCCATGCACGTGCTTTTCATCGACCAGCTGCTTGAGCTTGCGCTTGCTGGTGATGGTGTAGTTGAGGTTCAGGCGGCTGAACTCGTACTGACGCGGGTGCGCCGGCACTGGCAGTGCGTCGAGGAACCACTCGTACAACGGACGATGGCTTTCGAACTCAAGGGTGCAGATCGAGTGGGTGATGCCTTCGATGGCGTCCGACTGACCGTGGGTGAAGTCGTAGTTCGGGTAGATGCACCACTTGTCACCGGTCTGGTGGTGATGCGCGTGACGGATGCGATACATGATCGGGTCGCGCAGGTTCATGTTCGGCGAGGCCATGTCGATCTTCGCGCGCAGCACTCGGGCGCCGTCCGGGAACTCACCGGCGCGCATGCGCGCAAACCAGTCGAGGTTCTCTTCAACCGAACGGTCGCGGAACGGGCTGTTCTTGCCTGGCTCGGTCAGGCTGCCACGGTACTCCTTGGCCTGCTCCGGGGTCAGGTCGTCGACGTAGGCTTTGCCGGCCTTGATCAGTTCGACGGCCCAATCGTGCAACTGGTCGAAATACTGCGAGGCGTAGCGCACTTCGCCGGACCATTCGAAGCCCAGCCATTTGACGTCGCTTTCGATTGCGTCGATGTATTCCTGATCTTCCTTGGCCGGGTTGGTGTCGTCGAAACGCAGGTGCGTGACGCCGCCGAACTCCTGGGCCAGGCCGAAGTTCACGCAGATCGACTTGGCGTGGCCGATGTGCAGGTAGCCGTTGGGCTCAGGCGGGAAACGGGTGACGATCTGCGTGTGCTTGCCCGAGTCCAGGTCTGCCTGGATGATCGGCCGCAGGAAATTGACCGGCACGGCAGGGCCGGACTTGGCATTCGAGGTAGGGTCGACAGTGGGCTTGCTCATAGGATCCTTGACTTACGTGTGCGCGGCCGCAGAGGGGGCCAGACAAAACAAAGCCGCTATCATAGCCGATGCTGTCAAGGGGCTGACAGAGCAGGCCCTATAAAGGTGTGCTTTTTATCGCCGGGAATTGAAAAACAACCTCGAAATTCGCGCCTGTCACGCTAAACTGCGCACCTTGGCCCACGCTGGCTGAACCGGTTTGGGGGCTCGATGTCCCAAAACCACGAATTCCTCTAAAGAGTAGCGATCATGACTCAAGTTAAATTGACCACCAATCATGGCGACATCGTCATCGAACTGAACGCTGAAAAGGCGCCGATCACCGTCGCCAACTTCATCGAGTACGTCAACGCCGGTCACTACACCAACACCGTTTTCCACCGTGTCATCGGTAACTTCATGATCCAGGGCGGCGGTTTCGAGCCAGGCATGAAGGAAAAGAAAGACAAGCGTCCAAGCATCCAGAACGAAGCTGACAACGGTCTTTCCAACGAGAAGTACACCGTTGCCATGGCCCGCACCATGGAGCCGCATTCGGCTTCCGCACAGTTCTTCATCAACGTTGCCGATAACACCTTCCTCAACCACAGCGGCAAGAACGCTCAAGGCTGGGGCTACGCAGTATTCGGTAAAGTGACCGCCGGTACTGAAGTTGTCGACAAGATCAAAGGTGTTTCGACCACTTCCAAGGCCGGCCACCAGGACGTACCAGCAGACGACGTGATCATCGAGAAAGCCGAGATCATCGAAGCGTGATATTGCTGATTTCAGACTTGCATCTGGAAGAGGAGCGCCCGGACATTACCCGGGCGTTTCTGGATTTGCTCGCCGGACGCGCCCGCTCGGCGAGTGCGTTGTACATTCTTGGCGACTTCTTCGAAGCGTGGATTGGCGACGACGCCATGACGCCCTTCCAGCGTTCCATCTGCCAGGCCCTGCGCCAATTGAGCGACAGCGGCACGGCGATTTTTCTGATGCACGGCAATCGCGACTTCATGCTCGGCAAGGCCTTCTGCAAGCAGGCCGGCTGTACGTTGTTGAAGGACCCGAGTGTCGTGCAGTTCTATGGCGAGCCGGTGCTGTTGATGCACGGCGACAGCCTGTGCACCCGCGACGTTGGCTATATGAAGCTGCGGCGTTATCTGCGTAACCCGATCACCCTGTTTATCCTGCGCAACCTGCCACTGAGCAGCCGCCATAAACTGGCGCGCAAATTGCGCAGCGAGAGCAAGGCGCAGACGCGGATGAAGGCCAATGACATTGTCGATGTCACGCCTGAGGAAATTCCGCGGATCATGCAGGAATACGGGGTGAAAACCCTGATTCACGGCCACACCCATCGCCCGGCGATTCACAAGTTGCAGATCGGTGATGAAGCGGCGAAGCGGATTGTGCTGGGCGATTGGGATCGCCAGGGTTGGGCGTTGCAGGTGGATGAGAGCGGGTACGCCCTCGCGCCATTCGACTTCGCCCCGCCGCCAGCCCTGCCCGCCCCGAGCGCATGATCGTTCCCACGCTCCGCGTGGGAATGCAGCCCGGGACGCTCCGCGTCCCATCCAGAGCCGAACGCAGAGCGTCCGTTGAGGCATTCCCACGCAGAGCGTGGGAACGATCTTGCGGGATCAGTGCCCGGAAGCAGCAGGCCCTGCCTTGGCGGCAAACGGCGGTTTGGCCAGCCACACAATCAGAATCAAGCCCATAAAGCCCCAGCCCAACAACGTGAAGTAATCCACGGTAGAGAGCATGTACGCCTGGCTCGTCAAAATCTGATCCATCTGCGCATAAGCCGATTGGCTTGCCCCGCCCAAATGATTCAAGGTCTCGCGCGTCGCCGGTTCAAAGGTACTGATGCTTTCGCTCATATACGCGTGATGCTGATCCGCGCGGCGAATCCAGATCCACGTGGTCAGCGACGCCGCAAAGCTACCGCCCAACGTCCGCAGAAAAGTCGCCAGACCCGCGCCATCGGCAATCTGGCTCGGCGGCAAGTCCGACATCAAAATGCTCAAGGTCGGCATAAAGAACAGCGCCACGCCAATACCCATGAACAACTGCACCAGAGCGATGTGCTGGAAGTCCACTTCATTGGTGAACCCAGCCCGCATAAAGCAACTCAGCCCAATCGCCAGAAACGCCAGCCCGGCCAACAGACGCAGGTCGAACTTGTTCGCGTACTTGCCGACAAACGGCGACAGCAGCACCGGCAGAATGCCGATCGGCGCCACGGCCAGACCGGCCCAGGTCGCGGTGTAACCCATTTGCGTCTGCAACCACTGCGGCAAAATCAGGTTGATACCGAAGAACCCGGCGTAACCCAGCACCAACACCAACGTGCCGATGCGGAAGTTGCGGTAGGCGAACAGCCGCAGATTCACCACCGGATGCTGATCGGTCATTTCCCAGATAACGAACACCGCCAGCGCGATCACCGAAATCGCCGCGCCGATAATGATGAAGTTCGACTCGAACCAATCCAGATCATTGCCCTTGTCGAGGATCACCTGCAAGGCGCCAACACCAATGATCAGCGTGATCAGACCGACGTAATCCATCGGCTGACGGCTGGTTTCCACCGGGCGCTTGGCCAATTGCGAACGCACCACCATCACCGCAAAAATCCCGATCGGCACGTTGATGAAGAAAATCCACGGCCAGCTGTAGCTGTCAGTAATCCAGCCACCAAGAATCGGCCCTGCAATCGGCGCGACCACCGTGACCATCGCCAGTAACGCCAGGGCCATGCCTCGCTTCGCCGGCGGATAAACCGCGATCAACAGGGTTTGCGTCATCGGGTACAGCGGCCCGGCGACCAGACCTTGCAGGACGCGGAAACCGATCAGTTCCGGCATCGACGTCGAGATACCGCAGAGAAACGAGGCCAGCACAAACAGAATGGTGGCCCAGAGAAACAGCTTCACCTCACCGAAACGGCGGCTGAGCCAACCGGTCAGCGGCAGCGCAATTGCGTTGCTCACGGCGAACGAAGTGATCACCCAGGTGCCCTGCTCCGAACTCACCCCGAGGTTGCCGGAAATCGTCGGCAGCGCCACGTTAGCGATGGTGGTGTCGAGCACTTGCATGAACGTCGCCAGCGACAGGCCGATGGTGCTGAGCAACAGGCTGGGCGGCGTGAAAGAGGCGTTATTGCTCATTGTGAATCCTATGAAACCGGGTTGGCGCCATGCCCTTGTGGGAGCGAGCCTGCTCGCGAAGGCGGCCTTTCAGACAGTTAAATGCTGAATGACCCACCGCTTTCGCGAGCAGGCTCGCTCCCACAGGGTCGGCGTCGGTATCAGCGTTGCGCGGTTTTGCTGAGCGCAGCGCTGTTGTCGTGGATCAGCTGCGCAATCATCGCGTCGGCTTCGGCCAGTTGGCGGTCGTAGACGCTGGTGCTGAACGAGGCTTTTTGCGGCGGCTGCTGCGCCAGCACCGGGCCGCTCTGGTCGTGCAGGTTCACTTCAACATTGGTCGACAGACCGACGCGCAGCGGGTGCTTGGCCAGTTCTTCGGCGTTGATGTGAATCCGCACCGGCACACGCTGCACGATCTTGATCCAGTTACCGGTGGCGTTCTGCGCTGGCAGCAGAGCGAACGCACTACCGGTACCGGCGCCGAGGCTGTCGACGGTGCCGCTGTATTTCACGTCGCTGCCGTAGATGTCGGATTCGATATCGACCGGCTGACCGATGCGCATGTCACGCAGTTGGGTTTCCTTGAAGTTGGCGTCGATCCACAGTTGATCCAGCGGAATCACCGCCATCAACGCTGTGCCCGGTTGCACGCGCTGACCGAGTTGCACGGTGCGCTTGGCCACGTAACCGGTGACCGGTGCGATCAAGGTGCTGCGGGCATTGGTCAGGTAAGCCTGACGCAGATCGGCGGCGGCCGACATTACGTCCGGGTGCGACGACACCACGGTGTCATCGACCAGCGCGCTGGTGGTTTTCAGTTGCTGTTTGGCGTTGGCCAAGGCGTTTTGCGCCGAGGTCAGGTCGTCGCGAGCGTGGGACAGTTCTTCCTGGGAAATCGCCCCGCCCTGCGCCAGGTTTTTCCGGCGGTTGTAGTTGTCCTGGGCCTTCTGCACTTCGGCCTGTTGCGCGTTGACCTGGGCTTTCATGCCGTCAACGTTGCTGTACAGACCGCGCACCTGACGCACGGTGCGCGCCAGTTTCGCCTGCGCACTTTGCAGACCGACTTCAGCGTCGTTCGGGTCGAAGTTGATCAGCACCTGACCTTCGTGAACCAGATCACCATCGTCAGCACCGATGCTGACCACGGTGCCGGTCACCAGCGGAGTGATTTCGACAACGTTGCCGTTGACGTAGGCGTCATCGGTGCTTTCGTTAAAGCGCCCGATAAATTCGTGATAGGCCCAGACGCCCGCACACGCGAGCAGGACGATGACGGTCAGCGCCAGCAGCATCACTTTGCGTTTGCGCGGATTGCCGGTGTCGGGGGTGTTGTCTGAAGATTGAGTGTTTTCGGCAGTGGCCATGACAATTACCTTGAATTAGTTGTGCGGCGTGGCTGGGCTGGCGTTGGCTGCGGTCAGGGTGTCACCCTGGAAGCCGCCGCCCAGCGCTTGCATCAGTTGAATCGACAGGTCGATCTGCTCGGCATTGAGATTGGCCAACTGACGTTGGGCCTGCAGCAATTGCTGCTCAATGCTGAGCACGTCCAGGTAGTTGCCGATGCCGGAACCGTAACGCTGGACGACGGTGTTGTAAGAATCCTGGGCAATGTCGGTGGCGTGCTGCTGCGCACCGATCTGCCGACCGATGTCACGCAACTGGTTGATCGTGTCGCTGACATCGCCCAGTGCTTTCACCAGACTTTTGTTGTACTGCGCCACCGCCAGATCGTAATCGGCGTCGCGCGCATCGAGGTTGGCGCGCAGGCGTCCGCCGTCGAAGATCGGCACCGAGATGGTCGGGGCAATGTTGAAGAAGCGACTGGCCGAACCGAACATCGCGTCACCCAACAACGATTCGGCGCCGGCCGAGGCCGTGAGGTTCAAGTTCGGATAGAACTGGGTCTTGGCCGAATCAATGTCTTTGCTCGCCGCTTCTACGCGCCAGCGCGCGGCGACCAGATCCGGGCGACGACCGAGCAGTTCTGCCGGCAGTACTGAAGGCACGGCGACCGCGCTGGCTTGCAGGACTTTCGGCCGGGCGATTTCGTTGCCGCGATCCGGGCCTTTGCCGAGCAGCACGGCCAGGGCGATTTTGGCGCTGTTCAGGCGTTTTTCCGCGTCGATCAGGCTGGCCTCGGAACTGGCTTCCAGACTTTGCGTTTGCTGGAACTGGTACTGGCTGTCGATGCCGGAACTCAGGCGACGCTGGCTCAGGTCGAGCATCTGCTTGGTGCGCTTGAGGTCTTCGTTGGCCAGGTCATAAACGATGTGCGCCTGACCGAGATCGCTGTAAGCGCGAGCAACATCAGCGGCCAGCGTCAGCTGTGCAGCCTGACGATCGACTTCGGCGGCGCGAGCCTGACCGAGTGCGGCTTCCCAGGCATCACGCTGACCGCCCCACAGGTCGAAGTTGTAATTGAAACCGGCACTGACGTTACGCACCGTCGAATAAGCCCCACCCTGCCCCAGCGGATCCTGATCGCGAGCCAGACGCGAACGGCTGATGCCGGCGCTGGCGTCGAGGGTCGGATAACGTTCGGCATCGGCGGCATACGCGGCGGCGCTGGCCTGATGCGCGCGGGCCTCAGCGATCTGCATGTCCGGGCTGTCGTGCAACGCTTCGCGGATCAGACCGTCGAGCTGCGGATCGCCAAGGCTGGCCCACCAGTCGCTCTTCGGCCACGCGGCCGGCGACAGGGTCACGCCGTTGAGGGACTGGCCGACTTTCAGGCTTTTCGCATCGAGGCTCGCGCCCGACGTGTCGAGGCCACTGTAGTTGGCGCAACCGGCGAGGATCATCGCCGACAGCACCAAAGTGAGGCTGCTGCGCAAGGTTTTACCGCTCATTGTGTTCACCTAAGCGCTGGATGGTGATCGGGTCACCGGCTGCCAGCAGGATTTTCTTGAGGATGTATTCCAGGGTCTTTAACTCGTCCGAAGTGACGGCACCGGCCAGTTCATTCATTGCGTCGGCGCCGATATGCGGCAGGCGATCGGCCAGTTGCTGGCCTTGCTCGGTCAGTTTCAGTTGCACCTGACGGCGATCGCCTTCGCTGCGGTGGCGAGCCAGAAAGCCTTTCTGTTCCAGACGATCGAGCATGCGCGTCATCGAACCGCTGTCGAGCGACAGATGCCGGCACAGTTCGGCCGGGGTATCGACGCCGAACTGAGCCATGATGATCAACACCTTGAACTGCGCGGCGGTGATGCCGTGGGGTTCCATGTGGGTGTCGATGATCCGGTCCTTGAGCAGCGCAGCACGGCCAAGCAACAGGCCGAGATGGCAGTGTTTGAATTCGTCCGGGGTGAAATGCTTCATTTGCTCACCTAATAACTGCCTAGGCAGTGAATGTATGTCGAGATGTTACTGCCTAGGCAGCGAATGTCAACGCAATAGTTAGGTTGCTTTGCAATTAGTTGACCAGTGGAGTTGGTTTTTTTGTGTCGCACAGGCGGACGCCATCGCGAGCAGGCTCACTCCTACAAGGGAACGCATTTCAAATGTAGGAGTGAGCCTGCTCGCGATTGGAGCGACTCGGTGTGAAGTCGGTCAGGATTCGTCAGAAGGATGCACAGATGGCGGTTGCACAGGATGCACCTCACGCCCGCGCAACGCAGTGGCCACATACCCAAACGCACGCTTGCTCACCGCATAAATGCTGTGCCAGCCCGGCGGTGCCGGCTCGATGGCCGCATGCAGCGCCCGCGCATAGTCGAGCACCAGCCCGGGCGTCCAGGCCATCACCTCGGCGCGCTTGCGCACTTGCGCGGCGACCCAGAACTCGGGGCTGAACATGATTCGGGCGAAATCGAGCATGCTCGAATGGCCGCGGTTCATCGCCCCTTCCAGCGCGGCTTCGAGGCTATGGGCGACGGCACTGGAACAATTGCGACTGGTCAGGTTGTACGTGCTGTTCTGCCGATACTCCGTCCAGAACGCATGCAGGCGCCGGGCGTCATAGCGGGCAAAACTGACCTGCACCGAAGACGGGCACCAGTCCGCCACCTCGCCGACATAGTGCGGCAGAAACCGGCCGGCAACATCATTGTTCGGCGTCGCCCGCAGCAAGCGCACGAAATCCCCGGCCGAACGATCAATGTCATCCTGCGGGTAATGACTGATGTAAATGTCCGAGCCGCATTCCAGTGCCGCGTGACCGGCGGAGATAACGCCATTGATGTCGACCGCCGCGATGTAGCGGTTGAGCAGCCGATTGCGCACCAAAGTGTCATCCACGGTGCCGCTGGGGGTCCAGACGTGAATCACCAACGCGTTGCTGCTGGCCGGCACACTGACCGACAAAGGGCTGGTCAGCGGCGGCTGGTTTTTAAAGCGCACCGCTTGCCGCAACAACGCGCAGCCCGAGAGAAACAGGCTCATGCCAATGCAGAACGGCACCGTGCCCTTATAAAGCGTCGGGTACGGTTCGAGGATAAATACGCCAAAACCGATTTCGAATAACCCCGCCAGCAGCGACACTTGCCAACCGGCAAAGCGCACCACCAGCGCCGCCGCCAACCGAAAGCCGCCATCGAGCAAAAAAGCCCCTCCAAACAGCACCGCCAGAATCAGCCCGGCGGCGTGTTGCCGGTCGACGATCAGCAGTCCCAACAAGAGAAACGCCAGACCTCGCGCTCTGCGCAGGGCCGCAGCGGTGCCGGCTTGCGGTGCCGGCACTAGCAGCAGGATCAGCGCTTCGAGCAACAACAGATAGCCAAAGAAATGCAGCGGGAAATACAGTACGCCGTCCAGCGCATCGATGAAGATGCCCACACCGGCCGCGCCCCAGGCGATGCCCGTCAGCGCCAGCGCAGACCAACGCTTGCGGACGAATTCGTGACCGAGCAAGACCATACTCAAGCGGACCATATGACCTCTCTTATGAACCGGGGGCCGCACAACCTGCACGGTTTTCAGGCTTTGCTGAGTCTAATACATCGCCGCGTTTGCGCATTCGCGGGAACGTGTTCTAAGAATCGCCTGATGTCCATTGGCAGATGGCGTGTTTAACGTACGGCGCTCTTTGGCCGACACGTATAGCCCTTTTCATGAAGCGAATAACTCTGCAGCGCCCCCTGCTCACTCTTGCCGCAGCGACGTTGCTGGCATGCGCAACGGACGCAATGGCGACGTGTAGCTTCAACAGTTCCCCTTCCACGCAAACGCTCAGTTACGGCGCCAGCCTGGCCAATGGCGGCCTGACCATCCCCGCCGACACACCGGATGGCACGGTGGTTTATCAGGAAACCGCGCAGCAATCGAGCTCGCACAGTTGGTCGTGCAATGCGAGCTCGTTCTACGGAATAGCGGTCAATCCCGCATTTGGCTCCCCGACCAGTAGCGTCACGACCTTCCCCCTGGGCAAGACCGGGCTGTCGTTCCGTATCTGGATGGGTATGCTGGATCGCTATGAGCCCTCGCTCTTTTCGGTCGCCCCAAAAGGCTACGGCGTGATGTCAGGCTCGATCCGCCTGGAAATCGTCAAGTCAGGCCCGTTGGCGGCGCAGATCACGATACCGGCCGGCAACCTCGGCAGCCTGAAAGCCGGCGAGCTGATTCTGAATAACTTCAATCTGGCCAATGCGCTGGTGTTGAATGCAGCCTCCTGCCAGACCCCTGCCGTGCCGGTCGCCATGGGCGATGACTATCAACTCCAGGAGTTTAGCGAAGCGGGCGCCAAACCCCGCACCGTGCGCTTCGACATCGCCTTGAATCAGTGCCAGACCGGCATCAAGAAAGTCACCTATTCGCTCAAGGCCACCACGCCCGTCATCGACGCGACCAAGGGCATCGTTGCACTCAATAGCACCTCCACCGCCAGCGGCATCGGCCTGCAATTGATGAACGATGTCGGGCAACCGATCGTATTCGACACCACCTACCCGTTCAACGCCTTCACCACCACCGGCACCGATTTCAAGATCCCGTTAACCGCCGCGTACTACCGTCTGCCCACGGGCGAACTCAAGGCCGGCAGCGCCAACACCGAAGTCACCTTCATCGTCAATTACTTGTAGCACTCTAAGGATCGTCTGATTTTCCTCGCTGCCGGCCCTCCATAGAGTGCCGCGATGAGATTGAAGAACTACCTCCATCAGATCAGCCCGCTGCTGTCCTCGCCCGATGCGGCGCGGCGCCTGCTGCGCATTTTTGCCCTGGTGCTGCTGGTGGGCATCCTTGGCGGCGTCTACAGCTTCCTGCTGTTTACCTTCAATAATGAGATTTCCCAACGGCGCAGCTACATGAGCAGCGCCATCGCCGAAGCGCACACCTTTTTCACCACCCGTGAAGCGCTGCTGGAGAGCCTGAGCTTGTCGGCCACACGCAAGGCGAAAATAAACGTGCCGGTGTCCGAAGAAGAAATCCGTCTGCTGCTGGGGCAAACGCCGGGCAAACAGTGGAGCATCTGGTTGACCCAGCGCATGCGCGATTACCTGAAAGCCAAGCAGCTCAACCTGCTATATGTCAGCAACGGCGGTCATGTATTGCGGCTATACAACGCGACACCGCTGGTCGTCGGTTTGCCACAGGCCACGCTGGATCAGTTGGAAGCGCTCAAGCTCACGGCGACTTTGTCGGAACTGTGGCTGACCCATGCCGCAGACGGGCACTCGCAGTTGTACATCTTCATTCGCTTGGATGAACGTGATGTCCACTCCGGCTGGCTTGGTCTGGAAATGGACGACCGTGAAGTGTCCAGAGCCTTGAACGACCACAGTGCCGGCGAGTTCACCATGTTCAACTCACAAGGCAAACCGCTGTTCAGCAACAGCCATAGACCTCCGCCGGAACAGAACCTGCCGCTCCTAAGGCAACAGGATTTCTTCGGCTTCGTCGGCGATGGCTGGCTGCCCGAGCAGTTGGTGTTGCGCAAACAGCTGAAATCGTCGGATTGGCAGCTGACTTACTCCATTGATTTGCTGTCAGTGCTGCGTGCGTTGTGGCCACAAATGCTCGGTGCGCTGCTGTTCTGCGTGTTGAGTATCAGCCTGGTGTGCCTGTTGGTTCGTCGTCTGGAGCATCGCGTCATTACCCCGGCGATCCAGCGCATACAGGCGCTGGTGGAAAGCGAACTGTTCAGCCGCGACGTGATTCAGACCGCGCCGGTGGCGCTGTGCGTGCTGCGCCGCAGTGACGGCCAAGTGGTGCTGGATAACACCCTCGCCCGGCAATGGCTGGGCCAGTGCAGCGAGCAACTGGGCGCGGGCTGGATCCGTGATGCGTTTGACGAAACCACACCATGCCTGACCGATTACTTCGAGACCGCCGACGGCCGTCACCTGTACCTGAGCTGTGCGCCCACCCGCTACAAGGGTGAAGACGTGTTGCTCTGTGCATTTAGCGATATCAGCGCACGGCGGCAAATCGAAGCAGCACTGGAACAGGCACGCCAATCGGCGGATGCCGCCAACGAAGCGAAGACCTTGTTTCTGGCGACCATGAGCCACGAAATCCGCACCCCGCTCTACGGTGTATTGGGCACCCTGGAATTGCTGGCGCGCACGCAACTGGACACTCAGCAAAAAAGTTACCTGCGGGCGATCGAGGGATCATCGGCGACGTTGCTGCAGTTGATTTGCGACGTGCTCGATGTATCGAAGATCGAGGCCGGGCAACTGGCGCTGGAGCTGAGCGAATTTTCCGTCCCGGACCTGGTGCACGAGGTGGTGCAGGGTTACGCCGCTGCCGCGCAAAGCAAAGGCCTGCAACTCTATGCCTGCCTGGACCCGCAACTGCCTGAGCGCTTGATCGGCGATGTCAGCCGGGTACGACAGATCCTCAACAACCTGCTGAGCAACGCGGTCAAGTTCACCGATTCCGGGCGCGTGGTGTTGCGGGTCAGACTGCTCGCTCGCGAAGGCGAACGCGTGTGTCTGCAATGGCAGGTTTCGGACACCGGCAAAGGCATCGCCCATGACGATCAGGCGTTTATTTTCGAACCGTTCTACCAGACCGCCGGCAACACCAATGTGGTTGCCGGCACCGGCCTGGGGTTGCCGATCTGCCAGCGTCTGACCCACTTGATGAATGGCACCCTGCGCATGGTCAGCGAGCCGGGCCTTGGCAGCAGTTTTTCCCTGAGCGTGCCGCTGGAGCAACGCTGCAGCAACACACCATCCGCAGCTTTGCCGCCCTTGGCAGCGGACATTGTCTATGTCGTTTCGCCCGTGCGCGAACTGGCCGACAGCGTCAGTGGCTGGTTGCATCGTTGGGGCGCCCGCGCGCATATCGGCGCACCGGACGACATCGAGCCTGATACAACGGCAGTGTTGCTGGAACTGTATCCCGCGGCCTTCGGACAGCGCCCGAACCTGACATGGCGTGGGCCGCGCGTACTGGCCAGCGGTGACGGCGCCCACGAGCCGCAGTTCAGCGGCGACGGCTGGCAGGTCAATCTGAATGATCTGCTGGCGATTCAACGGGCCGTTCGCCAGGCCCAGAGCGGCCAGATCGTTCACCGCCCGCAAGACAGTGAGCCCCACGCGATGAGCGCGTTGCACCTGCACATCCTGGTGGTCGAAGACAACGTCATCAATCAACTGATCCTGCGCGATCAGCTCGAAGAACTCGGCTGCACGGTGGCGCTGGCCAGCGATGGTGAAGAGGCCTTGGCGCTGTGGCCCGACGCTGCGTTCGACCTGGTTCTGACCGACGTCAACATGCCCCGTCTCAACGGTTACGAGTTGGCCAAAGCCCTGCGGCGCCTCGGTTGCAGCATTCCGATCATCGGCGCGACCGCCAACGCCCTGCGCGGTGAGGACGCGCTGTGCCTGGCTGCCGGCATGAATCACTGCCTGGTCAAACCTTTTACGCTTCGAGCCTTGTTCGCTGTCCTGGCTCCCTACGAACGAGTCGCCCATGAAGCCCTGTAGCATTCTGATTGTCGAAGACCACCCCTTCCAGCACCTGTATTTGCAGAACCTGTTCAGCGAGTTGGGCGACTTCGATCTGGCGTGCGCCAGGGACGGCGAAGAAGCATTGGACTGCCTGAAACACCGCGACTTCGATCTGGTGCTCACCGATTTGCTGATGCCGGGCATGGACGGCGTGCAGTTTATTCAGGGCCTCGCCGCGCAGCGTTCGCGCCCGGCACTGGCGATCATGAGCGCCGCCTCGCGACGCATGTTGATGGGCGCCAGTCTGGTCGCGAGCAACCTGCAAGTGAAAGTCATCGGACTGATTTCGAAACCGGTGAATGCGGCCGCCCTGCGCTGCCTGATCGATCAATTGCAGGCGCTGCGCCAGAGCGTCCCGGCGGCGACGCATCCCGGCATTGATCGCCAGAGTATTTGCAATGCCCTCGACAACGGTGAGCTGCAAGCGTGGTTTCAACCGAAGAAGGCTTTGAACAATGGCCGGATCGTCGCCGCCGAAGCGCTGATACGCTGGAATCATCCTGAACATGGCACGCTGTTGCCCGGGGTATTTTTGCCGGCGTTGATTGCTTTTGGTCTCGAAGAGCCGTTGCTCTGGTGCGTGCTGAAACAGGCGATCGCCGCCCAGGCTACGTGGCGCGAGCAGGGTTATGACATTCCGGTCTCGGTCAACCTGCCCACGCACCTGCTCAACAGCCATGACCTGCCTGATCGCATTCTCGCCTTCGTGCTTGCCCATCAAGGCTTGCCCGCGCGGATCTGTTTCGAATTGATGGAGTGCTCGGTGCCCGATGACATCAGCAATTTCTACGCCGGCGCCTGCCGCTTGCGGATCAAAGGTTTCGGTCTGTCGCAGGATGATTTTGGCAAGGGCTACAGCTCGTATATGAACCTGGTGTCGGCGCCGTTCACCGAACTGAAAATCGACCGCGCACTGGTCCAGGGTTGCCATGCCAACGCCGAACTCGCGCAGGCGTTGACCAGTATTGTCAGCCTCGGTCGGCAATTGGGCCTGACGGTGGTGGCCGAAGGTGTAGAAACCGCACAAGAACTTGCTCTGTTGCGTAAAATCGACTGCACTCAGGTTCAGGGTTTCCTGATCTCCCACGCCGTCTCTGCAGATCAGTTCCAGCAGTTGCTGACCCACGACGGGCCAGCGAACGCCTGGTGAGCGGCACGTGGCTATTGTTGAACGTCGCTTGCTACCGAGGTCACTGTGCCCCAAGACTGCCCCATCACCGCTGGTCAGGCGCTGTAATGCCGCATACCAATGCATTTCTGGACAAACTGGCCAGCAGTTCGCTGCGTTTGAACAAAACGCTGCTGCTGCTCGGCGCACTGGTGTTGCTGCTGTTGGGCATCAGCTATGTGGGGGTGCTGCGCATGCTCGAAGAGCAGCGCGACACCCTGCAGTTTCACTTCGCCCGATTGATGGAGAACATCCACGAGCAGGAAGTGTTTCTGCGCGATATCTCCCAGGCCAGTGCCAAGGGTCGATATTTCCCTTTGGTGGTGTTGCCCACCTATTCGCAAAAGCTGCTGCCCGATGAAGGTCCGAATATCTATGAAGGTCGCGGCTTGCCGTTTTCACTGCCGTTCAGTGTCAAGATCGATCCGCACAGAATCGCCGCCGACCAATACCCCAAGGTTTTCGCGCTGGGAAGTTATCTGGCCGCCTACTACAGCGCGTTCTGGGCGGCATCGCACTATCAGTCGCCGCAAGTGATCCTGCTCAATGGCCCCGACAATTTCGACGTGGCCGTGCCCTCCGCCGGGCGCTTGCGCGGTGCTGGCCCGATGCAGATCGGCGCGTTTGCCCAAGTCATGAGCCAGGTGAACCAGCACACACGCGAACAGCCTTCATCAGCGGCCGATCATCAAGTGCATTGGGCACCCTACCCGCCCACTCAGGACCACGAGGCAACACCGACGTTGCTGGCCTACGTCAGGATCAATCTGCTGCAGCCAACGCTGACCATCGAGGGCGCCGATTCCTGGGTGGTGGTCGGGACGCTGCTGAAACTGTCTCAGGTCAACAACATCGAGCGATTGATGGAGTGGTCGATTTACGATGACTTCACCTTGATCACCCCGGCCGGCGTGGTCCTGACCGGCGCACAGAGATCCGACCAGGTACTGGATGAGGGGATAAATTTCGACCGTGACGGCCTGGTGTTCAAACTGAGCAGCCCCGGCGCACAGCACTGGACCGCAATCTACGTCATCAGCCTGCGCAGTTTTCTCAGTTACGCGCTGTGGCCATTGCTGTGCCTCGTGGCGGTGGTGCTGGCGTTGCTTGGTTGCGGTCGCGTCATCAATCGCTGGTACACCGCGCGCGTGATCATCCCCGCGCAAAGTGCGCACGCGAGCATTGCCGAAAGCGAGGCGTTCAGCCGTGCGGTGATCGACACCGCGCCGACCGGCCTCTGTGTGATCCGCCGCAGCGATCACCAAGTGCTCCTGGAAAACCAGCGCGCCCAGCAATGGCACGACAGCAGCCGTTTGATGAGCCTGCTCAAGGCGCACAGCGAGTCCGGGCATGCCGATCTCGAGATCGACGGGCGTCATCTGCATCTGGCCTTCGTCTCGACGCGCTATCAAGGCCAGGATGCCTGGTTGTGTGCGTTGCATGACGTGACTCGGCATATCGAAGACGCCGCCGCTCTTGAAGAAGCCCGTCAGGCCGCCGACTCGGCCAACCAGGCCAAGAGCCGCTTCCTCGCCACCATGAGCCATGAGATTCGCACCCCTCTCTATGGCGTGCTGGGCACCCTCGAATTGCTCGGCCTGACGCCGCTCGCGCCGCGCCAGCAGGATTATCTGGACACCATCCAGCGCTCCTCCGCCAGCCTGTTCAAGCTGATCAGCGATGTGCTGGACGTGTCGAAGATCGAAGCCGGGCAAATGACCCTTGAGCTTCAGGACTTCTGTCCGCTAGAGCTGACTGAAGACGTAGTGCGCACTTACAGCGCCTTTGCCCGCGCCAAAGGCCTGCAACTGTATGCGTGCATCGATTCGACGTTGCCGGATCGACTGCGCGGTGACCCGTTGCGCATCCGCCAGATCCTCAACAACCTGCTGAGCAACGCGATCAAGTTTACCGACAACGGTCGCGTGGTGCTGCGCGTACGCGTGTTGCAAAACGCCGCCGATAACGCCGAAGTACAGTGGCAGGTCAGCGATTCGGGGGTGGGGATTTCCCAAGCGCAGCAACAGCAATTGTTCGACCCGTTCTATCAGGTCAACGACGCCGACAGTCAGGCCGGTGCGGGTCTGGGCCTGGCCATTTGCAAATGGCTGTGCGAGTTGATGCACGGCCAGTTGAGCGTGGTCAGCGAACCGGGACTGGGCAGCAGTTTTACCCTGCAACTCACGCTGGAGAACAGGCCGGGCAGTTTGGCCGACTGCCCCGCTTTCGTGGCCAGCAGCCCCGCCGTTTATGTACGTGCACCGATCAGCGAACTGGCGCTGCACCTGATGGCCTGGCTCAAGCGTTTTGGTCTGGATTGCCGCTTGGTGACGACCGAGATGCCGCCATCCTCGGCGCTGCTGGTGGACCTCACCCCGCTCGACAACGCCCCGCACTGGAGCGGGCCAAGGATCGTTGCCATTGCGGGCGGCCCCAATCCGGCGCAGCCAAGCGATGCAGACTGGGCGGTCGACGCCGACGATGTACGCGCGATTGCCTGGGCGATTTATCTGGCACAACACGGCGCCAATGCGCAGCGCCCCGCCGCGTTGCAGGCAAAGACTCGCCCACTGAATCTGCAGGTGCTGGTGGCCGAAGACAACGTGATCAACGCGGCGATCATCAAGGAACAACTGGAAGCCCTCGGCTGCTCGGTGATCGTCGCTGCGAATGGCGAACAGGCCCTGGCGCAGTGGGCGCCCGGCCGCTTCGATCTGCTGCTGACCGACGTCAACATGCCGGTCATGAACGGCTACCGGTTAGCTGAAGCAGTACGCCAGCAGGACTCGACACTGCCGATCATCGGCGTCACCGCCAACGCCCTGCGCGAAGAAGGCGAGCGCTGCGCCGCCGTCGGCATGAACGCGTGGATGGTCAAGCCGCTTAACCTTGCCACCCTGCGTACGCAACTTGAGCAACATTGCAAAATCGCTGTGGCCCCCGTTATCGATGCCCCGCCGCCGCTATCAGCAAAAATGCGCGAGCTGTTTGTCGAGACCCTGCACCAGGATATTCAGACCACCCTGGCGGCACTGGATGCGGCAGACGCCAACAGCGTGGCGCAGCAACTGCACAGCATGGCAGGGGCGCTGGGGGCGGTGCAGATCAATGCGCTGGCCAGCGCGTTTGTCGAGCTGGAATGTCGTTTGACCGGCATGGCCGTGACGCCCGCTCTGGCCGTGGCGGTGCGACAGAATCTGACGCGGCTGCAAGATCTGCTCGACTCCCTCGAATAACTTCACTCTGGATAAATCACTCATGGAAACCTTCAACGTTGTCATTGCCGATGATCACCCCATCGTGCTGCTGGGGGTGCGGGAACTGGTCGAGCGTGACCAACGCTTTCGCGTGGTGGGCG
The DNA here is from genome assembly GCF_002979955.1 of Pseudomonas sp. MYb2. NCBI lineage: Bacteria > Pseudomonadati > Pseudomonadota > Gammaproteobacteria > Pseudomonadales > Pseudomonadaceae > Pseudomonas > Pseudomonas sp. MYb2. The sequence goes on along the minus strand of NZ_PCQC01000002.1, from coordinate 153,229 downwards.
AAGCCGTTGGCTCCGATGAGCTGATCAAGCTGCTGGAGACCAAGCCTGTAGATCTGTTGATCACCGACTTCAACATGCCCGCCGCTTCGCCTTACGGTGACGGCCTGAAACTGGTGGAGTACTTGATAAGGCACTTTCCCAAGGTTCGGGTACTGGTACTGACGATGATTTCCAATCCGTTGATCCTCACGCGCCTGCAGGAACTGGGTGTGCTGGCGGTCATTCAGAAAAACCAGTTGCACGACGAAATCGAGACAGCACTCAGAGCCATCGCCAAAGGCAACCCGGTGCGCTGGCAGGCACCCGCGCCGACATCCGTAGTGAACGACGGCGCTGATCTGGACGAACGCTTTTCAAGGCTGTCGCCGAAGGAACATGAAATCCTGCGTTTGTTCGTTCAGGGCCAAGGCGTCAACGACATTGCCCGCCACTTGAACAGAAGTGCCAAGACCATCAGCACGCAGAAAATCTCGGCAATGCGCAAGCTGGACGTCAGCAGCGACCAAGAGTTATTGACTTACTGCATAGAACGTAACTTGTTTAACTAATGAAAAAGACACTTTCCGGCAGTTTCCGAACTTCTAAGGATCGTCTGATGTTCCACCGGTAAACCGCATTTTATTGTGTTGCCTTATCCCCACCAATGGAAAAAGCAACATGAAAAAGTTGTCCCGAACGCTTCTCGCCCTTTCGATGTTTGCTGCGGCCGGCAATGTCCTGGCAGCCGACCCGCCAGTGACCCCGACCAAAGCCGGCAGCGGCACCATCAACTTCACCGGCACCATCAACAACGACGCCTGTTCGGTTGAAAGCGCCGGCAAGGACAAAACCATCTCCGTCGCCATGGGGGAAGTGTCGATCAAGGACATGGGCACCGCCACCGCGCCGAAAGGCAACGGTACGTTGAGCGTCGAGAACTTCGACATGAAGATCAACTGCAACGCCGGCACCAAGGTTGCGATGATCTTTGAACCGACCAAGGGCGCCGGCTCGGGCATCGAACCTGGCACTAAAGTGCTGCGACTGATCAGCGGCCTGGGGGCTGCAAAAGGCATCGGTATCGCCTTGCTCGACGCCAATGGCGCCGTGATCGACTTGAGTTCGCCAGCCACCGCGAAGATCGAAAACACCCTGCAGGACAGCAATACCACACTGAAATTTTCGGCCGCCTACGTCACCACGGTTGACCCGAAACTGGCTGTTGCCGGTCGCGGCGACGCCACCCTGCCGTTCACCCTGCAATACGAATAACCCGCGCGAACTTTCGAACCCGGTGCGGGGCCTCGCGGCCCCGTGCTTTCAATTATCTGCGCGGTAGCCATCATGTTTTATCGTCATTCATTGTCGTTTTGTGCGGGCCTGCTGGGTCTGTTGATAGTTAATCAGGCCACGGCCGGGATTTCCTTGAGCAGCACCCGCCTGGTCTTCGACGGCCAGCACAAGGAAGCCGGCATCACCGTGCGCAACAGCGGTGAAGACGTGTTGATCCAGTCATGGATCGACACCGATGCCAGCGAAACCGCTTCCGTGCCGTTTGCGGTGACGCCGCCGCTGGTGCGCGTCAGCGGCGAAGAACAGCAAATACTGCGGGTCATCTACGAAGGCACCGGCATGCCGACCGACCGCGAATCGGTGGTCTGGCTCAACGTGCAGGAAATCCCCCAGACCGCGAAGACCGAAAACACCTTGCAGCTCGCCGTACGCCAGCGCATCAAGGTGTTCTTCCGCCCCGCAGGCATGAAAAACAACGCGTATCTGGCACCGGGTGAATTGACCTGGCGCCTGGCCGAGCGCGCCGGCAAAAGCGTGCTGGTGGTGAACAACCCCGGTCTTTATCACGTGTCGATTGCCGATATCACCCTGCAATCCGGCGCACTCAGCGAGCATCCGTTTGACTCGCTGATGATCGCCCCCGGCGAACGCAAAGAGTTCGCCCTAAAACAACTTCACTCGACGAACACGCCAACTTTGTTGTTCAGCAGCATTAATGACTATGGCGCCCAAGATCGTTTTACCGCGCAACTTTCCAACAGCGCCGAAACCCGCGCTCGCCCAAAGAACGAATCTCCATAAGTCGCGAGTCGCTTTGATAGCGCACTTTCACTGTATTTCTCTTCGCTCCGTTAGTTCGTATCGGAGGTGATATAGGGTTCCTGCATGTTTTTACTCAAACGCGACAGTCTGGCGTCGTTGTTGATCGCCTCCGCCATCAGCACGGCATGCCAGGCTGATGGCGATGAACAGTTCAACACGTCGTTTCTGCAAGGCGCCGCGTCCACCGTCGATGTGCAATCGCTGCTCGCCAGCAACAGCGTACTCCCCGGCAACTACCGGGTTGACCTGTACAGCAATGACACGCTGGTCGGTCGTCGCGACATCGACTTCCGCCGCCACCCCGGCAGCGGCAAAATTCAGGCCTGCCTGACCCTGGAGACGGTCCAGCAGTTGGGCGTCGACATTGCCCGGTTGCAGGCCAGCGGCAAACTCGACGCTGACGATCCAAACGCCTGCCTCGACCTCCCCGCATTGATCGAGCATGCCACCGTGCGCTATGACGTGCCGCGCTTGCGTTTGCTGGTCAGCGTGCCGCAAAGCGCCATGGAGCGCGGTCGACGTGGCTACGTCGACCCGGCCCTGTGGGACGAAGGCGTGCCGGCGGCATTTATCAACTATCAAGTGAGCAGCAACCGCAACAGCACGCAGACCGCCGACACGATTTCCAACAACGTCGGCCTGCGCAACGGCATCAACCTCGGTGGCTGGCGCCTGCGCAACGAGTCCAACTTCAACAGCAGCACCGGCCAGCCGAGTACGTTCAAGAGCAACCGCAGCTATCTGCAACATGACCTGACCGCGCTGAAGGGCCAGTTCAGCGCCGGGGATATTTTTTCCGATGCCGACCTGTTCGACAGCGTGCGTTATCGCGGCCTGAAACTGGCCTCCGACGACGGAATGCGCGCCGACAGCGAACGCGGCTATGCACCGATCATTCGCGGGATTGCACAGTCCAGCGCCACCGTGGAAATTCGCCAGAACAACTACATCCTCTACACCACCAACGTGCCGCCGGGTCCATTCGAGATCAGCGATATTTATCCCAGTGGCTCCAACGGTGATCTGGAAGTGACGATTATCGAGGCCGACGGTCAGCGCCGGGTGACGGTGCAGGCGTTTTCCAGCCTGCCGATCATGGTGCGCCAAGGGCAGTTGAAGTACAGCGTCTCGGTCGGCCGCTACAACAGCAACAGCGACGATCAGCAGTCGCCGCAGTTTCTCAGCAGCACGCTGGCCTATGGTGTCAGCAGTAACTTGTCCGGCATTGTCGGCGTGCAAGCGACCGAGGACTTCCAGGCGTTGTCCGTGGGCGCAGGACGCAATACACCCATCGGCGCCGTGTCGCTCGACGTGACGCATTCCGCCAGTCGCACCTTTGGCCAAGTGGTCAAAGGCAACAGCTTGCGGGCGCTGTACGCCAAGACCTTTACCGGTACCGACACCAGCTTCACCCTCGCTGCCTATCGCTATTCGACCGAGGGCTATCGCACCCTCACCGAGCACGTCGAGGAACTGAGCAACGAAGGCGAGAAGCGCACGGGCAACTCGAAAACCCGCACCGACCTGACCGTCAACCAGAGCCTGGGGCGTAACCAGCAATTTGGCAGCGTCTACCTCAATGCCAGTGACCAGCGCTATTGGGGGCGCGGGGGTTCGCAAAGCCTGTCGGCGGGTTACAGCAATTATTGGGGCGATGTCAGCTACAACCTCGGCGCGACCTACACCAAGGATGTCGGCAACTATGGGCCGGCGAACAACGACACCCTGGTCAACCTGTCACTGTCATTCCCGCTCGGCTCAAAACCTCGTGCACCCCGCGCCTTTGTTTCCGCCAGTACACAGAAAGCCACCGACAGCACTCAGGTCGGGATCAACGGCTACCTGACGCAAGGCAGCGACACTTATTACTCGGTGCAGGGCGGCACCAGCAGCACCGGTGGCAGCAGCGGTTCAGCCAACCTCAGCACCCGCACCTCGGTGATGGACATCAGCGCCGGATACAGCCAGGGGCGCGGCTACAACTCGCAGAACCTTAATCTGGCCGGCTCGATCGTCGGTCACGGCGGCGGTATCAACCTGGGCCAAACCGTCGGTGAGACGTTTGCACTGGCGCAGGTCGAAGGCGTTTCCGGGGTGAAAATCGGCAGCTTCTCCGGGGCGAAAACCGGGCGTAACGGCTATGCCGTGGTGCCCAATGCGCAACCCTATCGGGTCAACTGGATCAACCTCGACACCCGCGATCTGGGCGCCGATATCGAAATTGACAATGCGACCCGGCAAGTGGTGCCGCGCCGTGGAGCAGTGGTGCTGGCGCGCTATGCCAGCAAGACTGGACGGCGCGTGCAATTTGCCTTGTTCGATGCGCAGCGCCAGCCGATCCCGTTCGGTGCTTCGCTGGAAGACAGCGCCGGCAAACAACTGGCGATCTCCGACCCGAGCGGCAAAGCACTGGCGCTGGTGGAAAGCGACACCGGCAGCCTCGTCATCGTCTGGCAAGGCCAGCGCTGCGAGGCGCCTTACACACTGCCGGAACGCAATAAGGCGCTGAACTATGAGCGGGTGTCGCTGGTGTGCCGGTAACACAAAATTCTAGCCCGCCACAGATCAATGTAGGAGTGAGCCTGCTCGCGATCAGGCCATCAGACGCACCATTGATGTTGACCGAAACAACGCCATCGCGAGCAGGCCCACTCCTACAAAGGGAACGCATTCCCAATGTAAGAGCGAGCCTGCTCGCGAAGGCCGCGCCTCGGTTCAAATAACCAGTTACGATCTAGAAATCGCGCTTGTAGAAAATATCCAGCGAACTGGCCACACCACTGGCGGCCTCGACATACACTTTCTTGCTCAGCTTGTAACGCAACGCGATGGTGCTGGCCGGTTCAAACACGCCGACGCCATAACGCAAACTGAGCTTCTCGGTAATATTGCCGCTGGCCACCACGCTGGTGGCATCGCCGCTGCCTGCGGTGTCGAGCTGGAAGTCCTGAATGCCCAGATCCTTGGCCAGGCCGCTGGTGACCCCGGAACTGCCCATCAAGCCCAGACCCAACGCCGCTTGCGCGAGCATGTTGTTGTCTTCGCCGCTGGTACTCAGCGGACGGCCCAGCACCAGATAGGACAAGGCCTGCTCCTGACTCATCGCCGGTTCGGAGAAGATCTGCGTGGTCGGTTGCTCGGCGCTGCCGCTCAGGCGGATACCGGCGATCACGTCGTCGGTCTGGCGAATCGCTTCGATGTCCAGATACGGCTGATCGAGGGGACCTGCGAACAACAGACGCGCACGGCGCACTTGCAGGCGCTGGCCGTAGGCACTGTAGCGGCCGTCGTTGAGCCACAGTTCACCACGGGTGTCCATGTTGTCGCCAATGTGCACATGCCCTTGCACGTTGGCGGTCAGACCAAAGCCGGCAAAAGCCAGTTTGTCCTCACCGACCACCACGTCGATGTCCATTTTCATGGCCATCGGCGGTTTTCCCTCTTCGGTCTGCGCGCCGACGATGATCGTGTCATCGGAGACTTTCACCGTTGACGGCGGCAGCTCCCGCACGGTGATTTCGCCTTTGGGCACCTGCACTTTGCCGGCGATTTTCAGCTCGTCGCCGGCCATGGAAATCTTCAGGTCCGGCGCCACTTCAAGCTTGGCGTACGGCTCGACGGTGACCGGTAATTGCGTGCCTTTCAACGCCAGATCAACCGCCAGCGCCTGGCCCCAGGCAACGTTACCGTTGAGGCTGCCCTGCCCGCTCTTGCCACTTTTCCAGCCGCCGTCAAGGCGTACCGATTCGCCGGCAATCAGGGCGGTGAGTTGCAGGTTCTGCAGCTCCATCGGCAACTCGGCGCCGGACACTTCGCCGTCGCTCAGTTGCACGGTGCCGTTGACCAGCGGCGCCAGCAATCCACCAGAGATGGTGCCGCTGCCGTTGAGGCGTCCGGTGAGTTTCTCGACCATCGGCACGAACGGCCGCGCCACCGACAAGTCCAGCCCGGAAAGACGGAACGAGCCGCTCAGCGGTTTGTTTTTCGGCAACGGATTGAGCTGCGCCTGCACCATCAGTTCGCCGAGTTTGCCGCCGACGAAATTGAGTTCGGTGTCGACGCGTTTCGGCGTCAGTTTGCTGGTGAGTTTCAGGGTCTGGTACGGGAAGTCCAGCCACTGATCCTTGTCCTTCATGCGCAAAGTGCCGCCGCTGGCGTCGACACTGACCACGCCGTTCGGGCCGCTGGCCGGCAGATCCAGTTGCAGATCGGCGTTGAGCCTGCCTTTCCAGGCGAAGTCTTTTGGCAGCCATTGCGCCAGGCTTTCGATCGGAAATTGCTTGAGGTGGTAGCGCAGTTTCGGCTCCGGCATCAGGCGCTGATCTTCACCACACAGGCTGGCATCGCCGGACACCCAGCAATGCGCACCGAAGTTGATTTTGCCGTCGGCCAGACGCTCAAGTTTGGCCGGGCTTTGCAGTTTCCAGTTCTGGCCACCGGCCTGAATATCGCCGCTGGCCAGGCGCCCGCGCCAGTTGCCCTTATCCAGATTGCCGTCCAGGCCAAGGGCCAGTTTCAGCTGCGGCCCGACCAGATCGAGATTGAGTTTCTGGTTTTTTATATCACCCTGAGCGTTGGCGGTCAGCGTGCCCAGCGCGGTATCGCCGGCCTGAATGCCGCTGCCCTTCAGATCGATTTTCGCCCGTTGCGCACTGTCGAGCGTGGCGTCGAGGTTGAGGCTTTGCAGGCGATTGTCCTGGAAGGCCAATTGCGAACCCTGCAGACCGAGCTTGCCCTGTGGCGCTTTCAACGTGCCGGCGACATTGACCTGGCCGTTGACCTGCCCGCGCAGTTGCGGCCAGAGCTGAGCCAGTCGCGACAACTTGATGTCGATCTGACCGGTGAGTTTCTGTTGCAAGCTGCCCTTGCCGCTGATGCTGTTGTCGCCAAGGCGGATTTGCAGGGCATTCAGGTTCCATTGTTCACCAGCGCCGTCGGCCTTGGCTTGCAGGATCGCCGGTTGGCCGCGCAGTTTGCCTTTCAAGTCGAGGTCAGCGGTGAGGCTCAGGCGTTCATTCTTCATTTCGCCTGTGCTTTTCAGCGGTCCAGCCAACGTGCCCGGCAACTCGGCGACCCAGTACGCCGGATTCAGCGCCGACAGATCCAGCGCCGTGTCCCAGGCGATGCCGTCGGCGAACTGGACGTTGACGTGCCCTTCAGCCTTGCCCTGCCCGGCCTCCATTTTCAACTGCGGCAAAGCGATCTGTTTAAGGCTGCCGCTGAACGGACTGCTCAGGGTAAACGCCCCCGCCGGGCCATCCAGCGCGGCGGCGAAATTGCCGAGGTATTGACCGTCGGTGTAGGAAACCTCGCCAGTGAAGGTGCGCAAAGCGACCTGTGGCTCGTCGATTTCGTTATAGAGCCGATGCCACGGAAAATCCTGCCAGTTGATGTTGGCTTGCGCGCTGAGGCCTTTGCTCCAGTCGACGCTGCCGGAGAGTTTCAGGCTTTGTTTGTCGTTGGCCGTCAGATCAAGACCAGCGATTTGCGCGCCGCTGGCGTCGACCTTGCCTTTGAGCAGCAGCGCCACCGGGCCTTTGTCGGCCGGCAGTGTGGCGTTGCCATTGAGCTGATAGCCGTTTTTCAGGTCGCCTTCGCCGGTCAGCAGCAGTTGATTGAGTTGCAGGGTGTCCGGCAGGTCAGCGCTCGGTTTGAACGCCTCGGAAGTGATGCGTACTTTTGCCGGCAGGTTTTCCGCCAGCGGTTGCAGTTGGCCACTCAACTGGCCGTCGAGGTAGCCCCGGCTGTCGGCGTGCAGGTTGAGGGTTTTCAGCAGATCGCCGTCAACCTTTAAGGCCAGCGTCCACGGATCGGTGCCCGGCGATGGCAACGTCAGGTCACCGGCCATGTTCAGCGGCCAGTTGCCGGTTGGCGCGAGGGTGCCGGACAGGTTCAGACTGAGGTCGTCGCGCTGCAATTTCACACTGTCGATCTGCATGCCTTGGGCGGTCCAGTGCGCCGCCAGTTGCAAGCCCTTGAGCTGCTCGCTGCCGTTGAACAACAGGCTGCCGACCTGCACATCGCCCAATTCGATGGCCACCGGCAATTGCAGATCCGGCAGTTTGATCGGGCCACTCTCGGTGGTTTCTTCACTTGGCGGGAATTGCAGAATCACCTGATCAGCCTTGAGCTGTTCGATGCACAGGGTCATGCGCGTCAGGCACAGCGGCGACCAGGCGAAGATCGCCTTGTTCAGTTCGACGCGGCTGCTGTCTTGCTGCCACAGCAGATGATCGGCGCTCCATTGCCCACCGAGGCGACCCTGGAAATTCTCCACCGTCAGCCCCGGCACGAGGCCGAGCACCCAACGGCTGCCAGCCGCGGTGCCGAGTACGACGCTGATACTCAATACAATCAACAACACCAGCGCCAACAGCGCCAGTGCCGTTATTTTCAAACCACGCTTCACAGCTCAGGCCCCATGGAAAAGTGCAGCCGGATGCCGCCGTCGTCATCGAGTGCGTGGGCCAGGTCGAGGCGGATCGGCCCCACCGGCGAGACCCAGCGCACACCAATACCGACTCCGGTCTTGAGGTTCGGCAGTTCGAGTTTGTTGAAAGAGTTGCCCTGGTCGACGAAGGTCGCGACGCGCCATTTCTCGGCGATCGAGTATTGATACTCGACGCTACCGGCGACCATGTAGCGGCCACCGATGCGATCACCGTCGGAGTTTTTCGGCGACAGGCTCTGGTAGTCGTAACCGCGCACGCTCTGATCGCCACCGGCGAAGAAGCGCAGCGACGGCGGAATCGAGTTGTAGCCATTGGTGGCGCTGCCGCCGACCTGAACACGACCGAGCAAGCGGTGTTTGTCGAACACCGTGGTCAGGCCTTTGACCAGCGCGGTGCCATATAAAAGGTTGTTGTCCGAGCCGAGGCCTTCTTTCGCCACTTTGCTTTCGAAGCTCAGGCGATAGCCATTGTGCGGGTCGATGCGGTTGTCGCTTTTCAGGTACGAATAACTGATGCCGGGCATCAGCAAGGTACTCAGGCCCGAGTCGTCGCCGAGTTCATATTCCTCGCGCTGCCACTTCAGCGAAATAACCCGCTGCCAGCCGCTCGGTAATTTGCTGTGCCATTCCGGGCCGAAGGTCAGCAGTTTGCTCAGTGTGTCGGAGCCGTCGATGTCTTCGAATTGATAACCGCCGGCCCAACGCAGTTTGTCGGTCAGCGGCGGGTCGAGCGGGATGTCATAGAACAGCCCGACGTTTTGTCGTGGCGCCGACAGTTCGGCTTCCCAGCCATAGCTGTCGCCTTGTGGGTTGACCCAGTGGCGTGTCCAGTTGGCTTTGATGCGCGGGCCGACGTCGGTCGAATAACCGAGACCCAGGCCCATGGTGCGCGGCTTGCGCGTGTCGAGTTTGACGTCCACCGGGATTACATCGTTTTTCGCGGCAGTCGGCGCCGCGTCGACGCGTACGCCTTCGAAGTAACCGCTCGATTGCAGATCACGATTGAGTTCGGCGATCAGCTCGGAGTCGTACGGTTCGCCTTCCTTGAACGGCACCATGCGTTGCAGCAGGTCTTCGTCGAACGGCGTGTCGCCTTCGAATTTGACTTTGCCCAGCGCATAACGCGGGCCGCTTTCGTAGATCAGTTCGACGTCGGCGACACCGGCGCGCGGGTCGACCAGGAGTTTCTGACTGGTGAAATGGCCACTGAAGAAACCGAAACGCGAGGCCTGATTCTGAATCAGTCGTTTGGCGTCTTCGTAACGGCCATGATTGAGCACCGCGCCAGACTTGAGCACGTCGCTTTTCGGTACACGAAAGGATTTGAGGGAAGCAGCCGGGCCGTCGACACGAATGGTGACGTTGCGCAGACGGATCGGCTCGCCGGGATCGATGTTCAGCACCAGACGCGGTTTTTTGCCGCCCTTGACGTCACTTTCGATCTGCGGCTGGTAGTAGCCCAACGCCTGAGCCGCTTTGCGCGCCTGCTCTTCGGCACCGCGACTGAAGCGCTGCAGGGCTTCTTCGTCACGATCGCCGAGGCTGCCGATATAGCCTTCTATATTGGCCTTGAGTTCATCGTTGGACGGTTCGATCCGCACATCCAATTCACTTTGCGCCAGCGCCGCGCAGCTGGTTAACAGCATGAGCACGCCACTGGTAAATCTTCCTGGAAACTTCATAGGCGCGGATGCTATCACGGGCTTGGGAGCGTGATAGAACAGGAAATTTCCCAAGAAGTTCGATTGTCATGCTGTTGCAGTTTGTAACACCTGCGGATTGGCGTGGAAAAACACGTGTTCGCGCACCGGCCCGACAGCAACTTCGCCGATCTCTTGGTAACCCTGCCTTTTATAGAATTCCAGATAGCGCGGGTTGCCGGTGTCGAGCACCACGCCTTGCGAGGTTTCGTCCACCGCGCACCAGTTGTGTACGGCGGTGAGCAGTTGTTCGCCGAAGTGTTTGCCCTGGAACTGAGGGTGAATCCCCAGCAATGGCAGCATGTGCACCGAATCGCTGGGTACGCAGGCAGCCACGGCATCGTGGTATTCCAGATAACGGCGGGTACAGCGGAAACCGGTGCTGAGCACCATGCGCAGGCGCCACGCCCAACTCTCGGTGATGCCCAGGCGCCGTTGCGGCGGCGCGATCAGGGCGATGCCGATCAAGCGGTCGTTGACCAGCAGGCCGATGGCGGGCAAGTCCTGCAGAAAATGCTGTTTGACCAGTTCGCGCACTGTGGCCCGCACGCGTTGCTCGTAGCCGGGGCGCTCGGCTTCGAACAGGTAGCCGAAGGTCGGCTCGTGGCGATAGGCCTGATACAGCAGCGAGCGGGCTTCGCGGGAGTAGCCGCGGTCGAGCATATGAATGTCGGCGATGGCGGTCTGGGTTTCAGGCATGACGGTGATTCTCCCCGGGGCGCGTTCAAATGACCGCGCTCTTGTTGGTACGAACCTTTTGCGGGTGGCGTGGTTCCCCACAGGTATAGACCAAGTCGGCATCTTCATCGACTGGGCGGACGCTATCGCGAGCAGGCTCACTCCTGCATTTGGAATGCGTTCCCCTGTAGGAGTGAGCCTGCTCGCGATGGCGCCATTGCAGACACCACCAATCCCACAGGCCAAAATGATTTCTCCCACACTGGCCCATTTCCCCCCTGTCAGCTAGCATCGCCCTTTTGCCAGGACTGCCGACCATGAAGATCGTTTCCTTCAACATCAACGGACTGCGCGCCCGTCCGCATCAGCTGGCAGCGCTGATCGAAAAACATCAGCCGGACGTCATCGGCCTGCAGGAAACCAAGGTCCACGACGACCAGTTCCCGCTCGAAGAGGTCCGCGCCCTCGGCTACCACGTTTATTTCCATGGCCAGAAAGGCCATTACGGCGTGGCGATGCTCTCGCGCAAGGAGCCGATCGCCATCCATAAAGGTTTCGCCACCGACGAAGAAGACGCCCAGCGCCGCTTTATCTGGGGCACCTTCGCCGACGCCAATGGCGTGCCGGTGACCATCATGAACGGCTATTTCCCCCAGGGTGAAAGCCGCGACCATCCGACCAAATTCCCGGCCAAGCAGCGTTTCTACAGCGATCTGCAAGCGCTGCTGGAAAGCCAGTTCCACAACGAACAGCCCGTGGTGGTGATGGGCGATGTGAACATTTCCCCGGAAGACTGCGACATCGGCATCGGCCCGGACAACATGAAGCGCTGGCTGAAAACCGGCAAATGCAGCTTCCTGCCGGAAGAGCGCGAGTGGATGGCGCGCCTGAAGAACTGGGGTTTGACCGACAGTTATCGTCACCTGAATCCGGACGTGACCGACATGTTCAGTTGGTTCGACTACCGCAGCCGAGGCTTTGAAGATGAGCCGAAGCGTGGGCTGCGCATCGATGTGATTCTGGCGTCCCATGGTTTGTTGCCACGGGTGAAGGCAGCGGGCGTGGACTACGAACTGCGCGGGATGGAAAAACCGTCCGATCATGCGCCGATCTGGCTTGAACTAAGCTGATCCCAAGCCTTACGCAATCCCTGTAGGAGTGAGCCTGCTCGCGATAGCGGTGGATCAATCAACTTAGATATTGACTGATCCACCGCTATCGCGAGCAGGCTCACTCCTACATTGGTTGGTTGTCATCTTTCGGTCACGCGCCTGACTTAATCTCCCCGGCAATCCCCTTGGCTTGATTCGGTGCCGGCATGACCCTGCGTGTTCTGTTCGTTTTTCTGCTGAGCGCATGGCTGACGGTGTCTGCCGCCGTTTTGCCGGTGCCGGACGACGGCCCGGCGTTGCGCATTCAAGGCTCCAACACCATCGGCGCCGAACTCGGCCCGGCGCTGGTTGAAGGTTTGCTGCAGGAGCAAGGCCTGCTGAAAATCCACCGCGAAACCCCGGACAACGCCAACGAACAGCGCATTGTCGGCCAGACCGCGCAAGGTAAACGCGTGGTCATCGAAGTCGCCGCCCATGGCTCCAGCACCGGTTTTGCCGCATTGAAAAACGCCAGCGCCGATCTGGCTGCGTCTTCCCGCGAGATCAAAGACAGCGAGTTGCAGACTTTGCAATCGCTCGGCGATCTGAAAAGCCCTGCCGCCGAACAAGTCATCGCCATCGATGGCCTGGCGATCATCCTGCATCCCGATAATCCGCTGCAGCAACTGGACACTGAGCAACTGGCGCGGATCTTTGCCGGCGAAGTGAAAAGCTGGGAAGACCTCGGTGGGCGCGGCGGTTCGATTCATTTATATGCGCGCGATGATCAATCCGGCACCTACGACACGTTTAAAGAACTGGTCCTCAGTCGTCGCGGGAAAAGTCTGAGCAGCAACGCGAAAAGGTTTGAGTCCAGCGAGCAATTGTCCGACGCCGTCAGCACGGATCCGCAGGGCATCGGTTTCATCGGTTTGCCTTACGTGCGTCAGGCCAAAGCCGTGGCCATCGCCGATGGCGCGTCGCAATCAATGTTGCCGCAGAACAGCCTGATCGCCACAGAAGACTATCCACTGTCGCGGCGCTTGTTCTTCTATCTGCCACCCAACAGCAAAAATCCCTGGACACAGGCCTTGGTGACATTTGCGCAAAGTCGTCAGGGTCAGGCAATCGTCGCCGCCAACGGTTTTATCAGCCAGACCGTGCACGCCATGAGCGTCGCGCCGAATGCGCTGATGCCCGAGGGTTATCAATCCCTCAGCCGTCACGCCCAGCGTCTGACAGTGAATTTCCGTTTTGAAGAAGGCAGCGCGAACCTCGACAACAAGGCGCGTCAGGATCTGTCGCGGGTGATCGACTATATAAAGAGGCATGACAAGAGCGAGCGTGCGGTGACACTGGTCGGGTTTGGTGATGCCAAGGATGACCCCGCGCGGGCGGATCTGCTGTCGAAGCTGCGGGCGATGGCGGTGCGGCGGGAGTTGGTGAAGAACGGCGTGGTGTTGCGCGAGGTTCGCGGGTTTGGCGCGTTGATGCCGGTGGCGGCGAACAATGCGGATGAGGGGCGGATCAAGAATCGCCGGGTTGAGGTTTGGGTGTATTGATATCACCAGATCGTTCCCACGCTCCGCGTGGTAACGCCGCCATGGACGCTCCGCGTCCAATGTGACGCAGAGCGTCACGGGATGCATTCCCACGCAGAGCGTGGGAACGATCAGGTGGATCAGCGCTCGCTACGCAACATTTCCTTCGGCACATACTTGCCGATCTCGAACTTGCCGATCGCCGCGCGGTGTACTTCGTCCGGGCCATCGGCCAGACGCAATGTCCGTTGCATCGCATACATATAAGCCAGCGGGAAATCGTTCGACACCCCTGCCCCGCCATGCATCTGGATCGCCCGGTCGATCACGCGCAGCGCGACGTTTGGCGCCACAACCTTGATCTGCGCGATTTCGCTTTTCGCCACTTTGTTACCGACGGTGTCCATCATGTACGCCGCTTTCAATGTCAGCAGGCGCGCCATGTCGATTTCCATCCGCGAGTCGGCGATCTTGTCGACGTTACCGCCCAGACGCGCCAGCGGTTTGCCAAAAGCAGTGCGGCTCACCGAGCGCTTGCACATCAATTCCAGGGCACGTTCGGCCATGCCGATCGAACGCATGCAGTGGTGAATTCGGCCTGGGCCAAGACGACCCTGGGCGATTTCGAAACCGCGTCCTTCACCGAGCAGGACGTTTTCGTACGGCACGCGCACGTTGTCGAACAGCACTTCAGCGTGGCCGTGTGGCGCATCGTCGTAACCGAACACCGGCAACGGACGGACAATCTTCACGCCGGGGGTGTCGACTGGCACAAGGATCATCGAGTGCTGCGCATGACGCGGTGCATCGGGATTGCTCAGGCCCATGAAGATGAGGATCTTGCAGCGCGGGTCGCAGGCGCCGGAGGTCCACCATTTTTTACCGTTGATCACCCACTCGTCGCCATCACGTACAGCGCGCGCGGCCATGTTGGTGGCGTCGGACGAGGCGACGTCCGGTTCGGTCATGGCGAACGCCGAACGAATCTCGCCGCGCAGCAGCGGTTCGAGCCAGCGCTGTTTCTGTTCTTCGTTGGCGTAGCGCACCAGCACTTCCATGTTGCCGGTGTCCGGTGCCGAGCAGTTGAACGGCTCAGGCCCGAGCAAGGAGCGGCCCATGATTTCCGCCAGTGGCGCGTATTCGAGGTTGCTCAGACCGGCACCGAGTTCCGATTCCGGCAGGAACAGATTCCACAGGCCTTCGGCTTTGGCGCGGGCTTTGAGCTCTTCCATGATCGCCGTCGGCTGCCAGCGATCGCCTTCGGCAACCTGGCGCTCGAACACGGCTTCGGCCGGGTAAACGTATGTGTCCATGAACGCTGTCACGCGCTCACGCAGTTCTTGCACCTTGGGCGAATAAGCGAAATCCATGAGCAGCTCCCGATGGTTAAGGCAGTTCTTTGGCAGAGGTTGTTTCAGTCATGCAATCGATGCTAGAACAGCGTTGATAATTTACCTAGCCTATTCTCGGCGTGTATAAACATTCATCACCGATATATGATCGGCTGATTGCCAGCCCCTAAAACACCGCCCTAAATAACAAGAGAAGCCGCGTTATGAATCTGAGTAAGGTCGACCTCAACCTTTTCATCGTCTTCGACGCGATCTATACCGAAGCCAACCTGACCCGCGCCGGGCAGATTGTCGGCATCACGCAGCCGGCGGTATCCAACGCATTGGCACGGTTGCGCGAAACCTTCAACGATCCGCTGTTCGTGCGCACCGCGCAGGGCATGGTGCCGACGCCGATGGCGCAGAACATCATCGGCCCGGTGCGCAACGCTCTGTCGTTGCTGCGCGTGTCGGTTCAGGAAAGTCGCATATTCAACCCGGCGCAAGCGGTCAAGACTTACCGCATCAGCATGACTGACCTCACCGAAGCGGTGATTCTGCCGCCGCTGTTTCAGCGCCTGCGCCGCCTGGCGCCGACCGTCATCATTGAAAGTTTTCTGTCCAAGCGCCGCGAGACCACCAAAGAGCTGGCCGCCGGGCGTCTGGATTTCGCCGTGGATGCGCCGCTCAACACCGACCCGCAGGTGCGTCACGTCAAGCTGATGGAAGACCGTTACGTCTGCGCAATGCGTAAGGGTCATCCGATGGCGGGCAAGGAAAAACTGTCGCTGGATGATTATCTGTCGCTGACGCATATCCATATTTCCAGCCGCCGCAGTGGTCTGGGCTATGTCGATCTGGCGCTGGGTAAAATGGGCATTCAGCGCAAGATTGCCCTGCGTTCGCAGCATTACTTGATGGCGTCGCAGGTGATGCAGCAGACCGACATGGTCATGACCGTGCCGGAGCGCTTCGCCCGTCGCCATGAACTGCAGGCGTTCAATCTGCCAGTCAATGATGTGCCGCCGGTGGAGACGCACCTGTATTGGCATGAAAGCACTGACCAGGACCCGGCGAATCGCTGGATGCGCGAGCAGATGATCGAGTTGTGCCAGCAGGTGACGGCGCAGGAGAAGAAGCTCGATAAGGTGTAGGGCTTTGAACCGCGGCGCTGCTATCGCGAGCAGGCTCACTCCTACATGTGGAATGCGTTCCCTGTAGGAGCGAGCCTGCTCGCGAAGGGGCCATCAAATACAACACAAACCATCCCGCTTGACGTAAACGTCAACCTGCCATTAGCTTAGCGCCAAGTCCTTTTTCCGAGCGCTTCCATGAGCAGTCAGACCTACAGCATTTCCGACCTCGCCCGCGAGCTGGACATCACTACCCGGGCGATCCGCTTTTATGAAGAGCAAGGCCTGCTCAGCCCTGAGCGCCGCGGCCAGGAACGCATCTATTCGCCGCGCGACAAGGTCAGCCTGAAGCTGATCCTGCGCGGCAAACGCATCGGTTTCTCCCTGGCCGAATGCCGCGAACTGATCGAGCTCTACGATCCGTCCAGCGGTAACACCAAACAGCTCAACAGCATGCTGGCGAAAATCAGCGAACGCCGCGAACAGCTTGAGCAGCAGTTGCTCGATATCGAACAGATGAAGCTGGAACTCGATACGGCTGAAGAGCGTTGCGTGCAGGCGCTGGAGCAAACCCTCAAGAGCCAGCAGGCGATCTGACAAACAACACAAATCCCCTGTAGGAGTGAGCCTGCTCGCGATAGCGGTGTATCAGTCGAACAAATATTATCTGACACACCGCTATCGCGAGCAGGCTCACTCCTACAAGGGTTCTCCACGAATTCAAAAGAGCAGGTCAACCGCCATGTCCCTCCCCTCCCAAGTACGTCTGATCGAAGTCGGCCCGCGCGATGGCCTGCAGAACGAAGCCCAGCCGATCAGCGTTGCCGACAAGGTGCAACTGGTCGATGCCCTCAGCGCCGCCGGCCTTGGCTATATCGAGGTCGGCAGTTTCGTTTCGCCCAAATGGGTGCCGCAGATGGCCGGTTCCGCCGAGGTGTTCGCGCAGATCCAGCGCAAACCCGGCGTGACCTACGGCGCACTGGCACCGAACCTGCGCGGGTTCGAAGACGCCATCGCCGCCGGGGTCAAGGAAGTCGCGGTGTTCGCCGCTGCGTCCGAAGCGTTCTCGCAGCGCAACATCAACTGCTCGATCAGCGAAAGCCTGGCGCGCTTTGCGCCGATCATGGACGCGGCGAAACAACACGGCGTTACCGTGCGCGGTTACGTGTCCTGTGTGCTCGGTTGCCCGTACGAAGGCACGGTGGCGCCGGAGCAAGTGGCGATGGTCGCGCGCGAGCTATACGCGATGGGCTGCTACGCAGTATCGCTGGGCGACACCATCGGCACCGGCACGGCTGGCGCGACTCGCCGCTTGTTTGAAGTGGTATCAGCGCAAGTGCCACGGGAGAAACTCGCCGGGCATTTCCACGACACTTACGGCCAGGCCATGGCCAACATCTACGCCAGCCTGCTCGAAGGCATTTCGGTGTTCGACAGCTCTATCGCGGGCCTCGGCGGCTGTCCGTACGCCAAAGGCGCGAGCGGTAACGTTGCCACCGAAGACGTTGTGTACCTGCTCAATGGCCTCGGTATCGAAACCGGAATCGACCTGGACGCCTTGATTGCCGCGGGTCAGCAGATCAGCGCAGTGCTCGATCGCCCGAGCGGTTCGCGCGTGGCCAAGGCTCGAAGCGCACAGTGAGGGGGAAAGGTGTTACCGCTGTGTCGGGAATGTGGGGTTCAAGCGAGTAACACGGAAACAAATTGTCTGGTTTCGCTGGAGTGAAAATTCGCTGAAATTCTCAAGCCTTTGTTTTATAAGGTTTTTTAAAAGTTGGCACGGCTTCTGCTATCTCTATGGCATAACAAGAATAAAAAGCAGCAAACCAATAAAAATAAGACGTAACGACTCTGACATAACAAAAACAACACGGCAGAGACGCAGCTAACAGATTTTTTTGGAGAAGGTGTGCTTTTCAGGGTGCTCTCAGGAGTGACCCGCAACCGGGCAGAGAACAATAAAACTACCGTCAGGTAGCCCCCGAATCGGTTGGATCGTTTAACGAGAAAGCAGATCAGCGCTCAAAAAAATACGTTTGCTCTTGACCCCGGATGGGGGTCGCCAAAAACAGCGGTAAAGGGCCACGGTTGCCAAAAACAACAACAGACCGACCCTCAATAATAAAAAAAGAGCACGCGACGACAAAATTAAAGGGGAGCCTCGGCTCCCCTTTGTGCTTTCTGCAATTTGTGTTTTCACTGCGTATCCTTTGTAGGAGTGAGCCTGCTCGCGATAGCGTCGTGTCAGTCGATGAAAATATTGACTGGTAAACCGCTATCGCGAGCAGGCTCACTCCTGCAGGGGGTTCGTGTCAGGCCTGCTTTTCGCGTAGCTCTTCGATACTGATCTCGCGCATCCTGAATTTCTGAATCTTGCCCGTCACCGTCATCGGAAACTCTTCAACGAACTTGAAGTGCCGTGGCGTCTTGAAGTGCGCGATGCGCTCCTTGCACCAGGTTTGCAGTTCCAGTTCGGACGCGTTGTGGCCGGGGTGGAATTTGATCCAGGCAACAATCTCCTCACCGTAACGCGAGCACGGTATGCCGATCACCTGCACGTCCGCCACCGCCGGATGGGTGAAGAAAAACTCTTCCAGCTCACGCGGGTAAATGTTTTCGCCGCCGCGAATGATCATGTCCTTGTTACGCCCGGCAATGTTGACGTAACCCTCCTCGTTCATGCTCGCCAGGTCGCCGGTGTGCATCCAGCCTGCCTCATCGATGGCTTCGGCCGTGGCTTGCGGATTGTTCCAGTAACCGAGCATCACGCTGTAACCACGGGTGCACAGTTCGCCGATGGTGCCGCGCGGCACGAGGTTGCCGGCCTCGTCGATGATCTTGCTTTCCAGTTGCGGCTGCGTGCGGCCGACGGTGGTGACGCGCAATTCCAGTTCGTCGTTCGGCCCGGTTTGCAGTGACACCGGGCTGGTTTCAGTCATGCCGTAGGCGATCTGCACTTCGCTCATGTGCATTTCGCTGATGACTCGACGCATGACTTCGATCGGGCACGTGGCGCCGGCCATGATTCCGGTGCGCAGGCTCGACAGCTCGAATTCGCCGCGTTGCGGCTGGTCGAGCATGGCGATGAACATGGTCGGCACGCCGTAGAGGCCGGTGGCTTTTTCTTCGGCGACGGTTTGCAGGGTCAACAACGGGTCGAACGCGTCGTTGGGGTAAATCATCGTGCTGCCGTGGGTGATGCAGCCGAGGTTGCCCATGACCATGCCGAAGCAGTGGTACAGCGGCACCGGGATCACCAGCCGATCGAGCGGGGTCAGGCCAATGCTCTCGCCGACCATGTAACCGTTGTTGAGGATGTTGTAGTGGCTGAGGGTCGCGCCTTTGGGGAAACCGGTGGTGCCGGAGGTGTACTGGATGTTTACCGGTTGATCGAAGTGCAGGCTGTCGCTGCGTTCGCTGAGTTGTTGTGGGGAGATGCTCGCGGCCATATCCGCGAGTTGCGACCACGGCAGAAAGCCTGAAGGGGGTTGTGCGTCGAGGCTGATCACTCCACGCAAGTCCGGTAGACGCTCGCTGCGCAGTTGGCCGATGGATTGTTCGGTCAGTTCCGGCACCAGGCCCTGCAACATCCCGTGGTAGTTGGAGGATTTGAACGCCCCGGCGCAGACCAGCCATTGGCAGCCGGATTGTTTCAGCACGTATTCCAGTTCGGAGCTGCGGTAGGCCGGGTTGACGTTGACCAGGATCACGCCGATTTTCGCTGTGGCGAATTGGGTGATGCACCACTGTGCACAGTTTGGAGCCCAGATACCAAGGCGATCGCCGGCCTGCAAACCCAGGGCGAGCAGCGCTTTGGCATGCAGGTCCACCGCGTCGGCCAGTTGTCGCCAGGAATAGCGCAGTTGCTGATGGCGCACGACGAGCGCTTCACCGTTGGGGTATCGCGCAACGGTCTGATCGAACTTCTGCCCGATGGTCATCGCCAGCAAGGCTTTGTCCTGAGAGCCACGGGTATAGCTGCGCTGCGGGTTTGCACTGGGTTGATCCATGACGACCCCTATTGTCTTTATTTATGGGTTGCCGACGGTCACTTGCAGGAGTGAGCCTGCTCGCGACCTCGATCCATCAGTCAACATTTACGTCGACTGACACAACGCGATCGCGAGCAGGCTCACTCCTACAAAAACTAATCAGCTTTCAATCTTGAACTGCCCCTACTCTCGCTCAAGTTGACGTTAACGTAAAGGGCGATTGACAGCCATCCGTCACAGGCTTACGTTAACGTAAAGGTGAGAGCTAGTGACCGCTCTCCCCACCCTACAAAAAAGCCAAAAGGTGACCCATGAGCTACCCATCCCTGAACTTCGCCCTCGGTGAAACCATCGACATGCTGCGCGATCAGGTTCAGTCCTTTGTTGCCAAGGAGATCGCTCCGCGCGCTGCGCAGATCGACAGCGACAACCTGTTCCCCGCCGACATGTGGCGCAAATTCGGTGACATGGGCCTGCTCGGCATCACCGTGTCGGAAGAGTACGGCGGCGCGGGTCTGGGTTACCTGGCGCACGTGGTGGCGATGGAAGAAATCAGCCGTGGCTCGGCCTCGGTGGCTTTGTCCTACGGCGCGCACTCCAACCTCTGCGTCAACCAGATCAACCGCAATGGCAACCACGAACAGAAAAGCAAATACCTGCCGAAACTGATCAGCGGTGAACACGTCGGCGCATTGGCGATGAGCGAACCCAATGCCGGTTCCGACGTGGTGTCGATGAAGCTGCGCGCCGACAAGCTTGGCGACCGTTTCGTCCTCAACGGCAGCAAAACCTGGATCACCAACGGCCCTGACGCCAACACTTACGTGATCTACGCCAAGACCGATCTGGAAAAAGGCCCGCACGGCATCACCGCCTTCATCGTCGAGCGCGACTGGAAAGGCTTCAGCCGCAGCAACAAGTTCGACAAGCTCGGCATGCGCGGTTCCAACACCTGCGAACTGTTCTTCGATGACGTTGAAGTGCCGGAAGAAAACATCCTCGGCGTGCTCAACGGCGGCGTCAAAGTACTGATGAGCGGCCTCGATTACGAGCGAGTGGTTCTTTCTGGTGGCCCGACCGGGATCATGCAGTCGTGCATGGATCTGATCGTGCCGTACATCCACGACCGCAAGCAATTCGGCCAGAGCATCGGTGAATTCCAGCTGATCCAGGGCAAAGTCGCCGACATGTACACCCAGCTCAACGCCAGCCGCGCCTACCTCTATGCGGTTGCCCAGGCTTGCGAGCGTGGCGAAACCACCCGTAAAGATGCCGCCGGGGTAATCCTCTACACCGCCGAACGCGCCACGCAAATGGCCCTCGACGCGATCCAGATTCTCGGCGGTAACGGTTACATCAACGAATTCCCGGCGGGCCGTCTGCTGCGTGACGCCAAGCTGTACGAAATCGGTGCCGGCACCAGTGAGATCCGTCGCATGCTGATCGGCCGCGAACTGTTCAACGAAACCCGCTAAACGGAGCTGGCCATGGCTACCCTGCACACTCAGCTCAATCCTCGTTCAGCGGAATTCGCCGCCAACAGCGCGGCGATGCTCAAACAGGTCGACGCCCTGCACACTCTGCTCGCCCAAGTGGTGCAGGGTGGCGGCGCTAAAGCCCAGGAACGCCATACCTCGCGCGGCAAACTGCTGCCGCGCGAACGCATCAACCGCTTGCTCGATCCAGGCTCACCGTTTCTGGAAATCAGCCAATTGGCCGCTCACGCCGTTTACGGTGAAGACGTACCCGCCGCTGGCGTGATTGCCGGGATCGGCCGGGTCGAAGGCGTCGAATGCATGATCGTCGCCAACGACGCGACGGTTAAGGGCGGCTCGTACTATCCGCTGACCGTGAAGAAACACCTGCGCGCACAAACCATCGCGCAGCAGAATCGTCTGCCGTGCATTTATCTGGTGGACTCCGGTGGCGCCAACCTGCCGCGTCAGGACGAAGTGTTTCCGGATCGCGAACACTTCGGGCGGATCTTCTTCAATCAGGCCAACATGAGCGCAATGGGTATTCCGCAGATCGCTGTGGTCATGGGCTCCTGCACCGCTGGTGGCGCTTATGTGCCAGCCATGGCGGATGAAGCGATCATGGTGCGCAATCAGGCAACGATTTTCCTCGCCGGCCCGCCACTGGTGAAAGCCGCGACCGGTGAAGTGGTCAGCGCCGAAGAGTTGGGCGGTGCCGATGTGCACTGCAAGATTTCCGGGGTCGCCGACCATTACGCCGAGAGCGACGAACACGCCCTCGCCCTCGCCCGCCGCAGCGTTGCCAACCTCAACTGGCGCAAGCTCGGCGAATTGCAGCAGCGCGCGCCGATTGCGCCGCTGTACAGCAGCGACGAGTTGTACGGCGTGGTTTCCGCCGATGCCAAGCAGCCGTTCGACGTGCGCGAAGTGATTGCGCGGCTGGTCGACGCTTCGGTTTTCGATGAATTCAAAGCGCTGTTCGGCACCACACTGGTCTGCGGTTTCGCGCATCTTCACGGTTACCCGATCGCGATTCTGGCGAACAACGGCATCCTCTTCGCCGAAGCAGCGCAGAAAGGCGCGCACTTCATCGAGCTGGCTTGCCAACGCGGCATTCCGCTGCTGTTTCTGCAGAACATTACCGGCTTCATGGTCGGGCAGAAATACGAAGCCGGAGGCATCGCCAAGCACGGCGCGAAACTCGTAACGGCGGTGGCTTGCGCCAAGGTGCCGAAATTCACCGTGATCATCGGCGGCAGCTTTGGCGCGGGTAACTACGGCATGTGCGGTCGCGCTTACGATCCACGATTCCTGTGGATGTGGCCGAACGCGCGGATCGGCGTGATGGGTGCAGAACAGGCCGCTGGCGTGCTGGTGCAGGTCAAACGCGAACAGGCTGAACGCAGTGGCCTAAGCTTCAGTGCCGAGCAGGAAGCAGAGATCAAGCAACCGATCCTCGACCAGTACGAAGAGCAGGGTCACCCCTATTATTCCAGCGCACGGCTGTGGGACGACGGCGTAATCGACCCGGCGCAGACCCGCGATGTGCTGGCCCTGGCCTTGTCCGCGTCGTTGAACGCGCCAATCGAACCGAGCCGCTTCGGCGTGTTCCGGATGTGATTTTTTGTGGGAGCGAGCCTGCTCGCGAATACGGCTTGTCAGATAGCGGATACGTCGACTGATACATCGCTTTCGCGAGCAGGCTCGCTCCCACAGGAACCGTGGAGACGGATGAATATGAGCGATTTCAACACCCTCGAACTGCACAGCGACCCACGAGGTTTCGCGACGCTGTGGCTAAACCGCGCGGAAAAAAACAACGCGTTCAACGCCGAGATGATCCGTGAACTGATCCTCGCCCTCGACAAGGTTGCCAGTGACGCCAGCCTGCGTTTCCTGCTGGTGCGCGGCCGTGGCAAGCATTTCAGCGCCGGCGCTGATCTGGCGTGGATGCAGCAATCAGCCGAACTCGATTACCACACCAATCTCGACGACGCCCGCGAGCTGGCCGAGCTGATGTACAACCTCGCCAAGCTGAAAATCCCGACCCTGGCCGTGGTGCAAGGCGCGGCGTTTGGTGGCGCGCTCGGGCTGATCAGTTGCTGCGACATGGCGATTGGCGCCGATGATGCGCAGTTCTGCCTGTCGGAAGTGCGTATCGGTCTGGCGCCCGCGGTGATCAGCCCGTTCGTGGTGCAAGCCATTGGCGAGCGTGCAGCGCGGCGTTATGCGCTGACCGCTGAACGTTTTGGCGGTCAGCGGGCGCGGGAAATTGGGTTGTTGTCCGACAGCTATCCGGCTGCCGAACTGGATGAGCAAGTCGAACAATGGATCAACAATTTGCTGCTCAACAGCCCTGCCGCCATGCGCGCCAGCAAAGACTTGTTGCGTGAAGTCGGCAACGGCGCACTGACCCCGGCGCTGCGTCGCTACACCGAAAATGCCATCGCCCGCATTCGCGTCAGCCCTGAGGGCCAGGAAGGCTTGCGCGCCTTTCTGCAAAAACGTTCGCCGAACTGGCAAGCCGCAACCACCACCAAGGAGCCGCGTTGATGAGCGCACCTGTTCTCACCACCCTGCTGGTGGCCAACCGTGGCGAAATCGCTTGCCGCGTGATGCGCACCGCCAAAGCGCTGGGCCTGACGACCGTCGCCGTACACAGTGCCACTGACCGCGAAGCGCGGCACAGCCGTGAAGCGGATATCCGTGTTGACCTGGGCGGCAGCAAAGCCGCCGAGAGTTATCTGCAAATCGACAAATTGATCGCCGCGGCCAAGGCCAGCGGCGCGCAGGCGATTCATCCAGGTTATGGTTTTCTGTCGGAGAACGCCGGATTTGCTCGCGCCATCGAAGCGGCGGGGCTGATCTTCCTTGGTCCACCCGCTTCGGCCATCGATGCCATGGGCAGCAAGTCCGCCGCCAAAGCTTTGATGGAAACCGCCGGCGTGCCGCTGGTACCGGGTTATCACGGCGAAGCGCAGGATCTGGATACCTTCCGCGCTGCTTGCGAACGCATCGGGTATCCAGTGTTGCTCAAGGCAACTGCCGGCGGCGGTGGCAAAGGCATGAAAGTGGTCGAGGAGGTCAGCCAACTGGCCGAAGCCCTCGCCTCTGCGCAACGGGAAGCGCTGTCGTCGTTCGGCGACTCACGAATGCTGGTGGAGAAGTATCTGCTCAAACCACGTCACGTGGAAATCCAGGTGTTCGCCGATCAGCATGGCAACTGCCTGTACCTCAATGAGCGCGATTGCTCGATTCAGCGACGCCATCAGAAAGTCGTCGAAGAAGCTCCGGCACCGGGTTTGTCCGGGGAGCTGCGTCGCGCGATGGGCGAAGCCGCCGTGCGTTCGGCGCAGGCGATCGGTTATGTCGGCGCCGGTACAGTGGAGTTTTTGCTGGATGCGCGCGGCGAGTTTTTCTTTATGGAGATGAACACGCGGCTACAGGTTGAGCACCCTGTGACCGAGGCGATCACTGGTCTGGATCTGGTGGCCTGGCAAATCCGCGTGGCCCGTGGTGAAGCGCTGCCGATCACTCAGACGCAAGTGCCGCTCAATGGCCATGCGATTGAAGTGCGCTTGTATGCCGAAGATCCATCGAATGACTTCCTGCCGGCCACCGGACGTTTGGACTTGTATCGCGAGTCCGCTGCGGGACCCGGGCGTCGAGTCGATAGCGGGGTTGAAGAAGGCGATGAGATTTCACCGTTCTATGACCCGATGCTCGGCAAGCTGATTGCCTGGGGTGAGGATCGTGAGCAGGCACGCCTGCGTTTGCTGAGCATGCTGGATGAATTCGCGATTGGTGGTTTGAAAACCAACATCAACTTCTTGCGGCGGATCATCGCGCACCCGGCTTTCGCCGCGGCGGAGCTGGATACCGGGTTTATTCCGCGTTATCAGGAACAGTTGCTGCCGGTAGCGGGCACGTTGAGCGAAGCGTTCTGGGAAGCCGCGGCTCAAGCGGTGGCACAGAGTCTGCCTCAACTTGCGCGCCTGGATGACCCTGCTTCGCCGTGGTCGCTGAACAGCGGGTTGCGCGCGGGTCTGCCTCCGGAAGTCACGCTGCATTTGAGTTGTGAGGGGCAGGATCGAGCGCTGACGCTGAGTGCCGCGGGCCACGGCAAACTGATCGACGAGCAACTCATCGTTGAACACGACGGGGTACGTCGCACGTTGCGTGCTATCCGCCAAGGCGATGCGCTGTACCTGCAATGGGAAGGCGAGTTGCGCCGGATTACCATGCACGACCCGATCAGTGCCGTCGAAGCCAGTCACAGTCATCAGGGCGGCCTGACTGCACCGATGAACGGCAGCATCGTCCGGGTGCTGGTCGAGGCTGGCCAATCGGTCGAGGCCGGTGCGCAACTGGTGGTGCTGGAAGCGATGAAGATGGAACACAGCATCCGTGCGCCCCACGCTGGAGTGATCAAAGCGCTGTATTGCCAGGAAGGCGAAATGGTCGGCGAAGGCAGCGCTTTGGTTGAATTGGAAGCTGTGTGAAGTGAGGATCGATCCTACGCCGGGCGCGGATCGATCTGACTAGTAACGCGCCGTTGCCTGAACCACAACACCGATGATTCGACACTCATCGGTGAACAGGGCTTTCGGCCAGGTCGGATTGAGCGGCACCAGATAACGCTGGCCGCCCTCTTCGTCTAGCTTGCGGAATATCGCTTCCTCGCTGCCCTGCCACTGGGCGATCACCAGCTTGCCGGGCACCGCCTCCACCTCCGGATCGACCAGAATCAGCATGCCTTCGGCAATGCTTTGGCCACTCGGCGCGGTCATCGAGTTACCCGTGACCGTCAGCCAGAACGCTGCGCCTCGGGAGTGGTAATCCGTCAGTTGAAAACGCTGTTTATCCGCTGCCGGAGTGTAGGCTGACTGCCCGCTCTCGCGTACCTCGCACGGCGTGTGCCAATCGCTGACCGGGTAGCGGAAGTACGGGTTGTACTTCTGCGCCAGCGGCATCTCGTCGTCCGGCGTCAGTGGCGGCTCGCGAATCACCAGCACCACTTCAAGGAAGTCCATGCCCAGCGCATGCAATACGCGGTTCATTTCCGTTATGCCGGGTTCGCGACGTTTGTTCAGCCAATGGCCGATCCCGCCCTGGGACATGCCGACGCGCTCTCCGAGCTCTGTTTGAGTGATTTTGAGCTCACTCATCTTGGCCTTGACCAGCTCAATCCATTTATCCATGTGCGGCACCTTACTCGGCCGCCTTCGGCCGGCAAAACACATATTGTAGTATTTAAATTCTGGTCACAACTACGTATCGTACTATGCTGCGAACACGGATTTTCAATGTGACAAGGAGTGACCTCTCATCATGGATATCAGCAGCAAAGACTTGCCCGACCTGCAAATGGACACCACGTTCACCTCGCCACAAGGCAATGCCGCGGCGCAGCGAGCGCTGGACTATTACTTGAAACCAGCTGTTTCAGAACCTGAGGTCGATGAGCGTTTCTTCGACGTCAATCGTCATGTCAGCGGCGAAGAAGCCTTGGTGCACGCGTCGGATTTATTGCGCTGTGCAGCCGCCACCGCGTGCAAGGCCGCAGAAAACCTGCAGGGCGCAAGTCGCGATCTGGCTTTTTCGGTGGTGCATATGGTGGATATGGCGCGGGCGATGGTCGACCATTCGATCGACGGCGATGAAATCTGAGGACGGATCAGGACGGACGGGAAAGAATTCTCCCATCGCACAGATAAAAACATTTGACTTGCAAATGATAATGATTATTATTGCAAGCAGCTGGTCGCGAGATCAGTCGATGGACCAGAGACCTTAGGTCGGTCTTCTGGACTATCTCCTCATCAGGCTAATCACGGTTTTTGACCCGGCTTTTTGCCGGGTCTTTTTTTGCCCTTTTTTTGGGCTTGTGGCTTCAGGCTAATGAAGTCTTTAGGTGCTGCGAATTCGATGGCGCGGATAATATCAAAAGAATATCGATTGGCAAGCCGAGCCCGGCCACATTGGGGCAAACTAATGACAAATAGCACTTGAGAATCAATCGCACACTCACTAAGCTGCATTCGCGTCATGGAGGACGCCCCCCAGCACACCCCGCAATTCCCCTCGGTTTCAGCCCTTCCTGCGTGTAAAGTAACGGCCATAAAAATCATATTCAGGAACCGACTATGACCGTGGCCAAATCTTCGTTCGACATCAGCGCCAATTTCGACAGCGGCAATATTCAAGTCATCGATATCAGCAACCCGCTCAACCCGGTTCTGGCCATTCGCCCCGACACCCGCAGCGCCCATTTCCAATGGTTTCACTTCAAAGCCAGCGGTCTGCATGTAGGCCAGGAACACTGGTTTCGCCTCAACAACGCCAGTCAGTCTTCCTACAACAAAGCCTGGACCGGCTATCAAGCCGTGGCCTCCTACGATCACGTCAACTGGTTCCGCGTACCGACGATTTTCGAAGGCGACTGCCTGCGTTTTGGTCTCGAAGCAAGCCAGACCCACGCCTGGTTTGCCTATTTCGAACCCTACAGCCGTGGCCGTCACGACTGGCTGATCGAGCAGGCGCTGAGCAAGGCTGGCACTGAACTGCTGGCCACCGGTAAAAGTATCGAGGGCCGCGATATACAATTGCTGCGCAAAGGCACCGGTGCCGAGGGCCAGCGCAAAGTATGGATCATCGCCCAACAGCATCCGGGCGAGCACATGGCCGAATGGTTCATGGAAGGCGTAATCGAACGTCTGGAAAAACATGACGACCCGTTGCTCGACAAACTCCTGGCCAGTGCCGATCTGTATCTGGTGCCGAACATGAACCCCGACGGCGCTTTCCACGGTCACCTGCGCACCAATGCGATGGGCCAGGATTTGAACCGCGCCTGGCAGAACGCCAGTCAAGAGGTCAGCCCCGAAGTATTTTTCGTACAACAGCAAATGGAAAAATACGGCGTCGATCTGTTCCTCGACATACACGGCGACGAAGAAATCCCCCACGTATTCACCGCCGGTTGCGAAGGCAATCCAGGCTACACGCCACGTCTGGAGAAACTCGAAGAGCATTTCCGCAGCCACCTGAAACACACCACCAAAGACTTCCAGACCCAACACGGCTACACCCGCGACGAACCGGGCCAGGCCAACATGACTCTGGCCTGCAACAGCGTCGGTCAAAAGTACGACTGTCTGTCGCTGACTCTGGAAATGCCATTCAAAGATCACGACGACCATCCCGATAAACAAACCGGCTGGTCTGGCAAACGTTCAAAACAACTGGGCAAGGACGTGCTGACCACCATCGCCGACATGGTCGATACCCTGCGCTGATCCCTCCTCCCGCTACACCAAAAGATCGCAGCCAGTCTGCGATCTTTTGCTTTGTGGAATTCAAAGACTCGCGCAATCCGGTTGCAAATCAAAACCTCAGCCCGTACCGTAACTCTGGTTTTATTTTGAAACCTATACAGGACGTCGGGCATGCAACTTAAATCGTTAAACAGCAGCGTTGTGCTGCTTTTCGCCGTGGCTTGTGGCCTGGCAGTGGGTAATGTCTATTACGCACAGCCTCTGCTGGATGCCATGGCCGAAGCTTTTGCAATGTCGCCGGCCAGCATCGGCATCGTCATTACCCTGACGCAGACGGGTTACGGCATTGGATTGGTACTGCTGGTGCCGCTGGGTGATCTGCTCAACCGGCGGTGGCTGATCGTTACGCAAAACCTGCTCTCGGTAGTCGCTTTGCTGATGATCGCGTGGGCGCCGAACAGCGCCTGGCTGTTACTGGGCATGACACTGACCGGCCTGCTCGCCGTCGTGACGCAAGTGCTGGTGGCTTACGCTGCAACGCTGGCTGACCCGGCGCAACGGGGCCGCGTAGTCGGCGTGGTGACCAGCGGGATCGTCGTCGGCATCTTGCTGGCGCGCACGGCCGCCGGTGCAATGGCTGATCTGGCCGGCTGGCAGGCGATCTATTTGCTCTCGGCCGGGCTGACGTTGCTGATGACATTGTTGCTGTTCGGTGTATTGCCCAAGGATGAACCGCCGCAGCCCGACACCACATATGTGGCGTTGATTGCCTCGGTATTCAGCCTGTTCAGGCAGGAGGCGGTGCTGCGCCAACGCGCGATACTCGCGCTGCTGACATTCGCCAGCGCCATGGTGCTGTGGACGCCAATGGTGTTGCCGCTGTCCGCCCCGCCGCTGTCGCTTTCGCACAGCGAAATCGGTCTGTTCGGCCTCGCGGGTGCCGCCGGTGCGCTGGCCGCCGCGCGTGCCGGGCACTTGGCCGATCGCGGTCTCGGTCAATGGGTCAGCGGGCTTTCGCTGCTGCTGATGCTCGCGTCCTGGCTGCCCATCGCTCTGACCGGGTCCTCGCTGTGGGCCTTACTGCTCGGCGTGATCACTCTGGATCTGGGCTTGCAAGCCGTACATGTCACCAGTCAGAGCATGATCTACAGCGTGCGCCCCGAAGCGCAAAGTCGCCTCACCGCCGGTTACATGCTGTTTTATTCGATTGGTAGCGCTGGCGGTTCAATTGCCTCAACCGCCATGTACGCCTGGGCGGGCTGGGCTGGCGTGTGCCTGCTGGGTGCAGGCATCAACGCCGTCGCATTGGGGTATTGGTGGCTGACCCTGAAAAGTGGCGCACCTGCGCGATGCGCCAGCCAGTCGGGTTAACGGCGATCGCGGCCGCGCAACATGCTGTCGAGCACCTCGTCACGGCGCACCCAGCCGTGGAACAACGCCGCCGCCAGATGCAGCAACACCGTCAGAAATAGCAGATACGCCAAATACCCATGGGCCTTGCGCAGTAACGCAAACAGTTGCGCATCCGCTGGCACAATCGACGGTAGCTGCACAGAGGTGCTGAGCATGACCGGCTCGCCCGAAGCACTGATCATCGCCCAGCCAAGCAGCGGCAACACCAGCATCAACGCATACAACAACAGATGCGAAGCCTTGGCCGCCATCACCTGCCAGCCCGG
Organism: Pseudomonas sp. MYb2; assembly: GCF_002979955.1. NCBI lineage: Bacteria > Pseudomonadati > Pseudomonadota > Gammaproteobacteria > Pseudomonadales > Pseudomonadaceae > Pseudomonas > Pseudomonas sp. MYb2. The sequence continues at coordinate 122,787 of NZ_PCQC01000002.1, read as the reverse complement.
CAAATCCGCCGGCAGCGGTGGCTGGCGGGTGGTCAAACGCACCAGCAGGCGCACGATCACCAGCGCCAGAATCGCAATGCCCAAAGGTTTGTGCAGATGAATCAACCATTCATGCCGCGACGACACCGAGGTGACCATACCCGCGCCAATAAACAGCATGGCGATAATCATCACCGCCATCAGCCAATGCAGCAGGCGCGCCAACAGGGCGAAATGAGTCGGTTGGGTTCTCATGGACGAGCCTCCTGTTTGGCGGCGGGCAACTGGCTGACTTCGCTGGTGCGACGCAGATAGGAATCGGCGTAACCGGCAGAGCGCGCGGCAAGCAATGGATCGTCAGTACCTTCAATCCCCGAGGGCAGTACCAATGGGTCGTAGTTGATGTCGCGGCACTCACCACTGAGTTGCGGCTGGGTTTTCTCCAGTACCAGCGTGCCGGCATTCAGCACTTTGCGCCCGGCCGGCCAGGTTTTACTGGCATCGTTGACCGGGTCGTCGGGATTGGCCAGGGTGATATTCAACTGAAAGCGCAGCGGTGCGGCGGCGAGCTTTTGCACCAGATCCTTTTCGAGAAAATCGCCGCCTTCAGGTGCGGTGGCACCCGCAGCATCTGCAGCCATGGGCGTCATGCTCCAACGCACTGCCTGCTTTTTGCCGCTGGCGTCCACCAGATAAAACGCGTTGATGCTGTTGTAGGTTTCAGTGGCATAACTGGCCGACGGCTTGGCGGTCTTCACCCAGGTCAGAAACGGCACAGCTTCGGGATGTGAAGCGAAAAACGCCGGGACTTTCGATGGATCAGGTTTGCCGGTGGCCGGGTCGGGTGACTGCGCCTGCTGCAACTGGTAGAACGCCTCGGGCGTGCCTACCGGAAACACCGGCATGCTGTTCATCCCGGTGCGCCATTGCTGCCCGTTGGCCTGAGTGAAACGCAACGCCAGACTGCGAATCGGCACACTACTGTCAGGCGCATAAGGGTTGCCCGCCGGCAGCGCGAAACGCCCGACCACCGGGGTACGCGGATCGTTGAATACTTGCGCGGAAGAAAACACCCGCGCCTCGCCACTGCTCTCGAAATGGCCGATCACGCACACACCTTTGGCATGGTTACGACGAAATCCGGGATGTACGCCGTTGTTTTTCTCCAGCACATCGACCAGCGCTTTCGGCGTCAGACGTTGTGGGTCGAAGTTACCGTGCACGTAGGCAAACGCCCCGGCGACGGCAGCGACGACCACGGCAATGCCGCTCAGACGCAAGATCAGGCTCGCGGCGCTCAAAGGCGGGCGCTGTGGCCCGCCTGGCGGTGAAGTGGGCGGTGAGCTGCGATCAACCATGAAAGACTCCAGGGCCATCGGCCGTAGGGAAAGGTGCTATGAGACGCACGCCTCGTAGGATTATTCCCTTTGAACTGTAGTTTCTTTCAGGACGATGCGTATGGCGCTGCGTCGAGCAGATTAAATCGGCTGAAATCGCGGCTCACGCTTTTGCAAAAACGCCTGCATTCCCTCCTTTTGCCCGGGCGTTGCGAACAAGCCATGAAACACCCGACGTTCGAACAGGAGGCCTTCGCGCAACCCCGGCTCCAGCGCACGATCCACCGCCTCGCGGGCTGCGCGGGTCGCCGTGCGGGGAAATCCGCCGATACGCTGCGCGACCGCCAACGCCTGCGCAAGCAAATCGTCGGTGGCGGTCACCCGTGAAACCAATCCGGCCTGTTCGGCTTCCCGAGCGCAGATCGAGCGCCCGGTCAAAATCATGTCCATGGCCTTGGCGCGCCCGATCAATCGGGTCAGGCGCTGGGTGCCGCCCATCCCGGGCATCACCCCGAGGGTGATTTCCGGCAAGGCGAATCGCGCCGATTCGGCAGCGATAATCACGTCGCACATCATCGCCAACTCGCAACCGCCGCCATAGGCAAACCCCGCCACTGCAGCCACTTTCGGTGTCCTGAACGCGGCAAACTCGTCCCATCCGGCGAAGTAATCTTGCTCGATCATCTCCAGGCAAGACATGGCGTACATCTCTTTGATATCGGCTCCCGCAGCAAAGTATTCGTGTGTACCGGTGATCAGGAAACAGCCTACACCCGGGTCGTTATCCAGCCCACGCAGGGTCTCCAGCAACTCCGTCATCATTTGCGTATTCAGCGCATTGCGCGCCTGTGGACGGTTAAGCCGGATCAGCGCCACGCGCCCCAGTCGTTCGATCAAAATGTTCATGTTGGTCTCGCTCCTTGAATAAAAAATCTGTGGGAAAAACGTCGCAGTGGTGTCAGGAATCCCAGATGGCGCCGTAGGCCGGAATACCGCGAGCTTCCATTTCCTCAACCACCTGCTGCGTCAGCCTCTGGTTGGAAATGCAGATCACTGCCTCTGCGCCGAACGACTGCACGGCGTCATACGCCAACTTGACCAGATCGGGTTTGCCCGACACCGCGGTGTCCCAGATCAGCGCGTCCGGTTGCGCCGCGAGAATTTCGTCCACCAGCGCATCGCCATAGGTGGTTCGCGGACTGCGGGTCGACCAGATCAGGCGAATCGGCACTTGTTTGGCCAACAGGTGCGGCAACACCGGACCGATTCCACTGCCGGTGGCGACGTAGACCACCGATTTGAACAGCGTTTCAATGCGCGCCACGCCCGCCGTGCTGATGCCCTTGACCCAGACGTGGGTCGGCACCTGCTCGATGAATGCTCCCGTCCAGTCTCCCGCTCTTGAAATGATCAGTCGGAAACCGTTCTCTGCGGGTGCAGGAATATTGGCAAAGGAGTGCCATTCCCACAGCGGATTACGACTGATCGCTGTGGCGGAGCCGGCAAACGGTGTGTGATGGGAAAAACGCGCGACCACCGCATGCGCGGAGGGCCTGACCACACTGATCGGGACTTTGCGCAAACGCAGCCACGGCGAGGCGATACTCAACGTCAGCAACAGCAGCATCCAGAACGACACCGATTGCAGCAGAACGTCTGTCAGCGCCAAGGCAGGATTCTGCTCTTGGGCAAACATCAGCGTCATCGCCCAGAACATCAACAGCGCTGCCCAACCGGCGAAACGATGAGTCCGTTCGAAAGCGTTGTGAAAGCGCCCGCGTATACCCGGCAACGCCATGATCGCAACCAGCAGCAGCAAACCGAACAATCCGCAGCTCACTCCGATCAGCGCCAGCGAAACCCCTCCCGGCCCGGCAAAACGCTGCCAGATCATTGATCCGAGCAATGTCGCAAACCAGGCAATCGCCGCCATCGCGCCACCGCTGTGCAGCCCGCCGAAATGGTAGACCTTGGCCAACGTCCGGCGAATCGCCAGCGGCCAGGTGGTGGGCGCCCGGGTGGCCAGCCAGAACAGCAGATTGATCAGGTATTGCTGGCGAATCAGGATCGCCATCGACAGGTTCGCCACCACCAGCCCCGACAGGGTCGGCAAGTTCACGCCCGCGCTTGTCCACCACTCACCGAGGTTCAAACCGTACATCAGCGCGGCAAGGTTGGCGGTGAATACCAACACCACCAGACGGTTGTAATGCGAGCACATCGGCAGCGCTCCCAGGCGCCGCCAAAGTGCTCGCTTGGGCGGCATCTGCAGGTTCGAAGCCAGCCCGCTCATGCCGTCACCGCCTGTTCGGTGCGAGCATCTTGCGCCTGATGCGCCACTGCCCACTCAAGCAACAAACGCTTGTCGACCTTGCCACGCGACGTCAACGGAATGGCCTCGACGGCAAGAATCAGGGACGGCACGCAGTAATAGGCAAGCCGCTCTGCGCACAGGCTGCGCGCGACATCGATATCCGTGGTGGGTGGATAGACGAATGCCACCAGATGGCGACTGTCGAGCTTGAGCGTCACCGCACGCTCACAATTGGGCGCTGACTCCAACGCTGCAGAGACCGAGTCGAGCTCGACCCGAAAGCCTCTGACCTTGACCTGATCATCGATGCGGCCCAAGTGTTCAAGCTCACCGTCGACTGTCCAGCGTGCAAGATCACGGGTGCGAAACATCATGCGCCCCTGTCCGAGAAACGGATCGGGTTGATAACGCTCGGCGGTCAACTCGGGATTGCCCAAGTACCCGGCCGTGACGCAATTGCCGCCGGCCCACATTTCGCCCGGCTCACCCGGCGCGCAGAGCTGGCCCGCCTCATCCAATACATAAACCGTGTTGTTGGGAGTCGGTTTGCCAATCGTCAATGGTCCGACGCCCCGATAGTGCTGCATGGTATTGACGATGGTGGTTTCAGTCGGCCCGCAGGCGTTATAGAACGTGCAAAACGCCGACCAGCGATCCGCCAACGGTTGCGGACATGGCTCACCCGCCAGCGCGACCACTTTCAGTTGAGTGCAGCGCGCCGGATCAAGGGTGGCGAGAATCGATGGCGTCGCAATCAACACGTCGCAGCGCTCGGCAGTCTGGGCAATGTCCTTGCCCCGGATCAACAGTGTCGCCCCATGGGCCAGACACCCCAGCACTTCCCAGGCCGACATATCAAAGGCGATATTGAGGATCTGTCCGACCCTCAACCCGGGACGAATGCCGAGGTTGCCGGGCGCGGTCAGGAGAATGTTGCAGACGTTGCGTTGCGTCACGCGAACACCATTGGGCTGGCCAGTGGTGCCGGACGTGAACAGCACAAAACACAACGAATCAGGCGATGACGCTGCGCTGCCGATGTTCCGGTCATCTGCAGCGACACTGTCGACGCTGATGAACGCGTCAAGGTGGATGCACTGTTGTGCCGCCGTCAGCGGCAGCGCCGATGCCAGTTTCGCCAGCGTCAGTACCACGCGCACGTTGGCCACCGTAAGGATATGCCGCATCTGCGCCGCCGGGGTAACGCCCACATGCTGCGGAATATAGGCGGCACCGATTTTCAGCACCGCCAGCATGCCCACCAGCATCGGGATCGAGCGTTCGACAAACAGCGCGACATGATCGTCCGCCACTACACCTTGCTCCAGCAGGGTTGCGGCGAGACGATTGGCTTGGCGATTCAATTCGCGGTAAGTGATGGAGCGGCCCTGATACTCCGCAGCGATAGCCTGAGGCCGGGCTATCGCCTGCGCTTCGATGGCGCGGTGGATCAAAGTCGCTTGAGGCTGGCGCAGCGGACCGCATCCAAAACGCGGCCATGACTTTGATTCAACCGAAGCCGTCAACGTGCTTGATGCACAACGGTTATTCCTCGCGAATGTTTGCATTGGACTTCCCTTCTATCCCGACAATGGTTCAGTCACGCCTGGCGCAGTGGCTTGGGGCTACACCGCCTGCCAGACGTGTCAGTCAAAAGGGTTGAGAAGGGAAATCAGCCGCCATTACAGTGACTACAAAGCGCGGCGAACTATCCTACAAAGCGAGGTACAAAAACTTTCACTGCCGCGGATGGAATAATCGGCGCGCCGGGACGTCTTCCAAGCCAACACCGCGTTTCGGGCCTCAAGGCATGTTCCATTTCATCAGCACTACGGCATGAATACCTCACCATGAACGAGCTAGACCAACAGCTACGTGAATTGATCCCGCGATTGCGCCGCTTTGCCGTGTCGTTGACGCGCAACAGCAGCAGCGCCGACGATCTGGTGCAGGCCTGCTTGGAGCGTGCCTTGTCGAGTTGGGGCGCCAAGCGCGCCGACGGCGACTTGCGTGCCTGGCTGTTCGCAATCCTCTACCGGCAGTTTCTCGACGCCCACCGGCGCTCGCGGCGCTATGCGCGGATGCTCGAGTTTTTCACCGGACGCGAGGATGCCGAGCCTTCGGTGGAACGCACCGTGATTGCCCAGTCGACCCTGCAGGCCTTCGACCGATTGCCGACCGAACAACGCGCCCTGCTGTTGATGGTTTCGGTGGAAGGCCTGACTTATAAAGAGGTCGCCGAGATTCTCGGCGCCCCGATCGGCACCGTGATGTCGCGCCTGTCCCGCGCCCGCCAGGCCTTGCGCCAACTCAGCGACGGCGAAATCAGCAGCCCTTCTTTGCGGATACTCAAATGATCAGCCTGCCTCCCAGCGAGCGTGATTTGCACGCTTACGTCGACCACCAGCTCAGCGACGCCGACCGGCGTGTGCTGGAAACCTGGTTGGCCAGTCATCCGGAACACGCTGCGCAAGTACGCGCCTGGCAGCAGGATGCCCAGCAATTGCGCGCGGCGCTTGGCGGTGCCTTGCAGCTACCGGCCAATCCGGCGCTTGACCCGCTGATGCTCCGCCAGCGTCGTCAGCGCCAGGCACGTCGCCATCTGGCCAGTGCGGCGGTGCTGTTGATCGCGGTGAGCGTCGGCGGCTTCAGCGGCTGGCAGGCCCGTGAGATGACCCTGGTGCGCCCTTCCCTGTTACCGATGACCGACGCGTTGCAGGCGTATCGGCTGATCGCCCAGCAAGGGATGTTGCCGGCCGATTACAAGGTCGACAGCGACGGTGACATGCAACGCTGGCTCGACCGCTACTTCACCAAAGCCAGTCGCTTGCCCGATCTGAAAGCGGCCGGGTTTGAACCGGTCAGCGGACGCCTGCTCAGCACTGACGAAGGCCCGGCGGCGATGGTCATGTATGAGGATGGCAGCGGGCACAAGGTGAGCTTTTACGTTCGCCCACCGGGACCGAAAAATACTTTTTTGCCGCGCGGTACCCGCAGTGACGGCGACTTGCAGGCCGAATACTGGTCGGGTGGTGGGTACAACTACGCGATGGTCAGCCCGACTGACTCCCCGGCGGCGCAACAGCTCAGGCAATCGCTGCAATTCTGAATCGCTCCCGTAGGAGCTGCGGCACGCTGCGATCCTTTGATCTTGATCTTAAAAAACAGGGTCAAAAGATCGCAGCCTCGTTGCACTCGACAGCTCCTACAGGGATTGAGTCGGGTCAGCAAGGGGGCGAGTCAGGCTCAGAAACCGACGTCGAGCACCACATTGTCCAGATAAGTGCCCGCCGGTGGTGTGGTCTGGTCGGTGTAGATTTTTGCGTTGTAATTGAAGATCTGGCTACCGGTGCCCAACCCGTTACCCGGATTCACCTCGGCATCGGTACTGGCGCGCCGCGCCGCGCCAACACTGCCCCAGCGCGTGGTACCGGCGCTTTTGAAAATGTCATAGGCGAGAAAATTGCTCCCGGAAATCATCCGCCGCCGCCCGCCGACACTCACCGGGTTCTGTCCATCGCTCAACCCCACGGTGTAAGCACTGCCCTTGGTGCAGGCCAGATTGATCGTTTGTCCGGTCACCGGGGTGAACGCGCTAACCACCGGCGCGCTGCCGAAGGCAATGTTCGGCGCGGTAATCGTGCAGTCGTTGGACACCGTCAGGTTCACCGTCAAAGAAGTCGTGCCGTTGGCGATATCGCGCCCAATGCAAATGGCACCGATGCCGATCCCGGAACAGTAATTCCAGTTCCAGAAAATGCTCAGGGTTTCGGTGTACACCCCGGCGGCGACGTTGCTGCCAATGGTTGTGCCGAGATACAGCGGCACGGTTTTCGGCGTCGTACCGTTGAGCAGGCCCAAGGCATCGATGATGCCGTTGCGCGCGAAGTCGTAGGCGGTGCCGCGCGTCAGCGGGTAGCTGGTGCTGTTGTTGGCGTAGATCGTGTAATTGATGACATCGCCGGTCGGCCCGACCAGACCACTTTTAGTCGAAGAAACGGTGCCCCAGAAGTGGTCGTTGCTGGTCAGCAGGGACAACAGAGAGCCGGTGCAACTCAAACCGGCATTCAGTGTGGAACTGGGCTGCGAAGTCGTGCGTACGGCGATCGAACTGAGCATACCGAACGCCGCCGGCGTGGTGCTGACCACCGAACACGCGGCCTGCACCGCCCCGGGTATAAGCAGTGCCAGACATAACAGCCATCGCCGGAACATCATTGACACACCAACGGGCCAATCAACGGCACCTGATCCTGATTCAGATCGACACTGAACTGCGCCTGACAGGTCTTGCCGTCGGCCAGTGTTACTTGCAGCGAGTTCTGCGCCTGCAGGTTTTCCAGATAGACCAACCCATCCCAGCCGACCACCGTCCGCGTGCCGCTCTGCTCGTGCAAAACACCCGCGCCCAACGGCAGCTCGCGCTGCTGCGCGTCGACCAGCACGATGCTCGCGGCAATCACTCGGGTCAGCGGAAATTCCAGCAGATAACCGCTGCCACGGCGCACGGCAATGCGCTGTTCGACGTTGGGACTGCGTACGTTGGCCGGCAGATTCAGTGGATCGATTTCATACTTGCCCCGGTAATAAGCGCTGCTCCACGGCACCAGCAGATGACCGTTCTTGTCGGTCTGGCCGACCTGCTGGTTTTCGTAGCGCACCGGAATGTCGGCAAAACCCTCAGTACTGACCACCACAAAAGCGTCGTCGATACGGTTGGCGGCGAACACCTGACGGTCCATCCACACCAGTGAACCACTGGCGTCGGCCCAACGGGTTTCGGCGTCGGAAGTACCGTAGACACCGGCCTGCAATTGCACCGATTGCAGGCGCCAGGTGACGTCAGCCTGACGATAGTCGGCGCCGTCACCCTTGGCGTAACCCAGATTGAAACCTACGCCGCCCTCGGTCGGCACCGCGCGACTGTAGTTGACCCGCTGCTGGCTCTGCCCGGTTTTACTGCGTTCGGTGCTGATCGCCAGACTGCCGCGCAAGTCGAACGGAATCACCAGTTGCGCCTGCACCGCCCAGTTGCTGTCGCCGATTTCACGGTTGGCCGACAGGTAGAAACTGCTGTTGCGCCACAACGGTTTGCTCCAGCTGAGGTTGAGCAGCCGCGTGCGCGAATCGTCCGCCGCGCGCACATCGAAATAACCCGCGCCGAGGCTGCCCCAGCGCTCGAGATTGAGGCTCAGGGTCGCCTGTTCGCTGCGCCGGCTGAGACTGATGTACGGGCTGTCGACCACGCTCAGATCGGCGTATTGATCATGACGTTGCAGCCGCTGATAGGAAAAGCTGAAACGCTGGTTGCTGTACTGATAGCCCAGGCTGACCTGGTGGCCGCCCTCGCCGTCGAAACGGCTTTGGCTCAGTGCAATGTTGAGCACACCAAAGTTACCGAGCTGCCAATTGCCGCCGAGGCCGCCCAGTGTCAGCGAATCGGCCGCTTCGGCATGGCTTTCCAGGGTGAAACTGTCGCTGACGCCATAGCGCAGGCTGCCGGAGGTGACACCCGGGCCGTAATTGAAATCCTTCAAACCATAGTCGCGACGCAAAGTACCGGCAGCCACGGAAAAATCGCTCAAGCCTTTTTGCAGCAAGGTGCTGGTGACATAGAACGGCACCGTGGTCGAGACCTGTCGACCGAGCGCATCAGTGGTCACTACGACGGCTTCGCCAGCACCGTTGATGAACGGAATATTGGTCAGCGTGTAAGGTCCTGGCTGCAAATCTGCGCTGCTGGATTTGTAGCCATTGATGAACAGATCCACCGAGGATGGCACCGCCGCTTCACCGGCAAATTGCGGCAACGGATAGGTCACCAGATCCGGGCGTACCGCAAAGTCCCGAGAAAACTGCACGCCACCCAACCGCACCGAACTGCTCCACGGCAATGCACCGCTGATCACGTCACCCGCCTCGTAGGTGAGCATTCGCTCGTCATCGGAGTATCGCCAAGTGGTGTCGTAGCGCAGATAGCCGTTGTCCAGCGTGTTGAGCGAATCACCGGACAAGGTTCGCCGGTATTGCCCGGTGTTGGACAGCGTGCCCCAGCTGTCGAACAGCCGTACTTCGTTCCACGCTGCCAGATAAGTGCCGGCATCGTCGGTGTCATTGAGGTACAGGTCATAGTTGAACAGCGCGCCGAAACTGCTCAGCGCCGGCGTCCGCGGATAGCTCTGCCGATTGCCGATGAACTGTTCTGGCAGCCAGTCCGGCGGCACATCCAGCAGCAGGCGCTGACCGACGCTGTCGTAGTCACTGTGCAGCCCCGCCAGACTGTCGAGATCGACCTCGGCGCCGAGGCTGTCGGGCAACTTCATGCCGGTTTCGCGTAACGCCGTCGCCGGCAAAAACAAGCGACCGTCGCGCTGCTGCACCGCTACCACGCGTCCGGTATTCATCTGGTTGACCACCAGTTCCAGAAACAACTGAGCATCACTCACGGCCTCCATGCCGCTCGGTGGCGGCGGCAGATCGCCGGCCCCGGATGGTTGAATGAACATCAGGCAACACGCGCCGGTGATGAGCCACAACGGACGCTGAATACGGCGAACCCGTCCTGGGTTCATACGCGTTTTACGTCCGTCAATGGACTGAATCCTCCTGATACCGCTTTCGTCGACGCCAGATGCCCGCGCTACGACTCACTCACTTGGCGGGCGTGATGCTCTGCACCTGTGCCGCGCCATTTACTCGTACCTGCAACGCCGAATCATTGGTCAGCGGTGTCGGTGCCGGCCAGCGCATCACCGCACCCGGCAGCACGTAACCGAGCAGCCCTTCGGCCAACGGTTTGCTCTGCCCGGCCTGTTTTATAGCCACGTCGGTCAACCGCGCATGCACCGCGCCCTGATTGCGCACTTCCACATAAGGCTTGCCGTCCACGGCTACCGTGCGCCAGCTCAACTGCGGCAGGCCGACCCCTTTGGGATCACGCGCACGGGTGCTGTCCTCTTTGCTCCACAACCCGGCGCCATAGGCAAACAGCGGCACCGAATAACGCATCTGAAAGCGGATCGCTGCGGCGGTTTTGCCTCCGTCAGCGGTCGCGGGTTGTGCGGAAGGAATTTCGTCGATGATGATCCGGTAGGCCAGTTCCTGCCCCGGCGGCACTTCCTTGGTGCGGGTCAGGCGCACCAGTTGTTTCTGCCCCGGTTCGATTTTCGCCACCGGTGGGCTGCCGATCACGTCGCGCTGGTTCTGGTATTGCTCGGCGAAACCACTCTGGCTCCAGCCGAATACGCGGATCTGCAGATTGGCGGTTTCGCTGCCGCGGTTTTCCAGCCACAGCGCACTGGCCTGTTGATCAGCCTCCAGCACCGGATCAATCGGCCAGATCAGCACCGAACTGGCAGCGTGTGCGGTGCTTGCCCCGAACATGACCACCGCGCACATCGCGCAACACACGAGCGAATGCCGTGACGTAACTGACCCCATAAACCTGCTCCTTGTCGGCCATTCAACTTCGCCTTACCACGACAGTTGCACCTGCAACACGTCGCTGTACGTCCCCCCAGGCTGATTGCCCGGCAATTGCACCTGACCGTAAATCGGCAGGCTGATGTTGTTCGCATCGCTGTAAGCCACCGCCACACTCTGGCCAATGCCCAGGCTCTGGCTGTACGCCGCATCGCGAAACAGTGCATACGCCACCCGCGCGCTGCCGCTGTTGACCTGCATGTGCCGTCCGCTGCTGTTGTACTGGCCGCCATCAACGCTCATGTTCAGCGTTACGCCCGGCGTGCATTGCAATTGCACCCCGCCGGTCAGCGCGACCTGCACGGTGCCGGTAGCCAGTGCCGAACGCGAACCGAAATTCAGCCCGCCATAGTTCGACACCCCGCCCACCACCAGACACCCGGCAGTGACCGTGGCACTGACCTGAAAGCTCTGGCTCGTCGCTGCGGTCAGCGGCAGCGGCGCACTGCCGGCACAGAGCAGGAGCAGCGCGGCACAGCCATGGCGGCGCATGGCATCAGAACGTCAGTTCAACAGCGACGGTGTCGGTGTAAGTCCCCGCCGGCAAACCGGCCTTGCCCACCGCCTGACCGTAGATGTTCACCGTCTGCGCGACACCGGTGCTGGCGGCGAGATTGATCGTCCCGTCGATCGCCAGCAGTTGCGAGTGCCCGGCATCGGTGTACAAGTCGTACGGCACGTAATTGGCCACCCCGTCGTACAACGCTCGTGTGCCGCCCGGTGACATGCCGTCATGGGAACCGGCGCGCACCTTGACCGTCGGCGTGGTGCCGCTGGAACAGAGAATCGACAGCGCCCCGCCGCCACCGCCCAACACTTGCCCGGTGGCCGTGGTGAACAGGCTGTTGGCGGTGCCGAAGTTCAACGCACCGAAGTTCAGCCCGGTGGAACCGCCAGCGCCGTTGACCTGACAACTGCTGATCAGAATCAGGCTGGAGGTGATCTGGCCGGTGACCGTGGTGGCGGCGTTGGCACTGGAAACCAGCGCCAGGCCAAGCAACGACAAACCTATCCTTGATGCAAACATACGCATGGTGTCCGTCCTCTACGGGGTTACCAGTCGAGCGTCACCGTCAGCGTGTCGGTATAGACACCTGCCGATACCGCGCGGGTATTCGCCACCACCGAGCCGAATACCGGAATGGGTATCTGCGCAGCGCTGGTGACAGCGAAATTGTGTTGCTGGCCGATGCTGTAGCTCCGGGCGCCGGAGGGATCGACGAACAGCTGATAGGGAAGGGTCTGGCGGCCGTTGCTCAGGCGCCGGGTGTTGCCGTCACCGTGGGCGCCGCCGTCAATGGTGACGGTGAAACCGGTGACCGAAGGATTGCAGGCGACGTTGAGTTTGCCGCTGCTGTCACTGCCGAGACTGGCCTTGATCGGCGCGTTCCAGGTCGGGCCCTGAAGGCCGAAATCGAGCGTGCCGAAATCGCTGACCGGGCTGGCGGGTGTGCTGGTGTTGGTGACTTCACAGCCGGCAATCAGGATCAGCCGCGCATTGATCTGCCCGCTGACCGCGGCTTGCGCGTTGTCTGCGAGCATAGCCAGCGTACCTGCCGCTACCACTATCCAGTGTTTGCCTGTCATTGCGCCCGTCCCTGCTCCTTTACGCTGACTTATTCACCGCGTTCATCATGGAACGCCTTCCTTGCACACCCGCGTCCACCGGGTGCCTTGAAACCGTGATCACCAGGTGACCGTCACCTTGACCAGATCCGAATAACGGCTGACTCGCGGCACCTCAGCCAAGCGCTCGATGCGCGCATACAGCGGCAGTTCTACCGTGCCACTGTCCGGCACCCGCCCGCTGACTGGCACATCCACCACCAGCGGTACCCGGCGCGCCGCGTCCTGATACAAGCGATACGGAATAGGTTTGCTGCCGACCGAACCGGCCATGTAGCGGACCTCACCGACACCGCCATGCAAGCCGCCATCGACGCGCATCTGGTACGGCGTATCGGGGTTGCACTCCAGCCGTGGCAGGCGCTGATTGGTCAACGCGGCAGCCAACGGCCCGGCGGGGTCATCGAGGCGTGCGGTGCTGCCGAAGTCGAGCACACCCAGTTGCTCAATGCCGGCGCCACGCTGTTGGCCGATCAACTGGCAGCCGCGCTGCACATCGACGCGCACTTCGACCTGAAGATCTGCCGCATGAACAGGTGCAACGAGTGCCCCCAGCAGCCCCATGACCACATGTACATTCACTGCGCCGTTCCTTGTCAGTGATCGCTTGCGACGTCGTTTCTGTGATTGAGGTTAGCAACGGTCGACGATTCCGCCAGTCGATTGGATCCAGTGATCGTCCGGGATATGTTTCGAAAGGTTGGCAATCGGTCAGGCCAAGTCGCTAAAAATAGCTGTACGTGCCGTAGGATTCTGTCCAATAACCGCCCACTCTCGAATCGTCGCGGTGGCTGGCCAAATCGGCGTCTGGTTACACTACGTCGCCACGCTACCGGAAGCCGGTCTTGACGAACACGGAGACGCCCCCAGTGCCTGCCCACCTGCCGAAACGATCGCGACTGATCCAGCGCTGGCCGGCATTGCGCCGTTGGTTGGGCAAGGGTTTGCCGGCCAGTGCCGGGCATGACGCCAGTGCCCAGTCGATCCGCGACTACTTCCGGCACAAGGCCAGCGGTCAGGGTTACACCCTCAGTCATAGCCAGCAGCGCGTCATCGAGTGCATGGCGCAGCAAGCCAGCCTGTTGTTTGGCGCAAGCGGCCGAACCGCACCAAGTCTTTATCTGTTCGGCGCCGTCGGACGCGGCAAGAGCTGGTTGCTCGATGGTTTCTTTCAGGCCTTGCCGATCACCCAGAAACGGCGTCTGCATTTCCATCAGTTTTTCGCGCAATTGCATCAGGGCATGTTCAGCCATCGCGAGCAGGACAATGCCCTCGAAGTGACCCTCGACGAATTGCTGGAGGATTGTCGGGTGCTGTGTTTCGACGAGTTTCATGTGCATGACATCGGCGATGCCATGCTCATCACCCGGCTGTTCAAGGCATTGTTCAAGCGGCGGATTCTGCTGCTGGTGACCTCCAACTATGCGCCTGACGGCCTGCTGCCCAATCCGCTCTATCACGCCCGCTTCAAACCGGTGATCGAGCTGATCAACACGCACATGCAGGTGATGGAAGTCGGCGGGCCGCACGATTACCGCAGTCACACGCGCCACTCTGCGCAGCAGATATTCACTCAGGGGCATTACGTGTGGCCAGCCACGCCAGCGCAACGCGCCGCTCTGGAGCTGCCGCCTGCGGATGCGCCGGGCGTTGCGCTAACCGTCGGCACCCGGCAGATTCGGGCTCGCTGGTGTAAAGAGCGAAGTGTCGGTTTTACCTTCAACGAACTGTGTGAACAGCCGACGGCGGTCATGGATTATCTGGAGCTGTGTCGACGTTTCGACCGCTGGATCATTGATGATCTACCGGAGCTGGGAGAATGCCCGATCGCCGCGCAACAACGCTTCATCAACCTGATCGACGTGTTGTACGACCAGGACAAGCATCTGACGTTGCTGGGTCGCCTGCCCTTGCACGAAAGCCTCGACGGCCACGCCATTGACCTGGCGCGCACGCGCAGCCGGTTGGGGCAGTTGCAAGAGATGCACGAACCGACCTGAGCAGGCAAATCCCCTGTAGGAGCCAGCCTGCTGGCGATAGCGGACTGTCAGCCGACAACGATTTTGCCTGACCCCATGCCATCGCCAGCAGGCTGGCTCCCACAAGGGTTTTGTGGCGTTTTCAGCATCCGGCCCAATTCCATACCCCGATTTGCCGTTATCATGTCGCCCATTCCCGGCGCCCCAGCGGCGCACCCCTGATCAAAAGCGAACACCCAACATGCACACCCTTGCTCAATTGCGCGCCGGCGAGTTGTCGGGCATCACGCGGCTGGACCTGTCCTGCGGACTGACCGAGTTCCCGGCCGAGATTTTCGAACTGGCCGACACTCTGGAAATCCTCAACCTCAGCGGCAACGCACTGAGCAGTCTGCCGGATGACCTGCATCGTCTGACGCGCCTGCGGGTGCTGTTCTGTTCCGACAACCCGTTCACCGAACTGCCGGCCTGTCTCGGCCAATGCGCGGCGCTGACGATGGTCGGCTTCAGAGCCAATCGCATCGTCAACGTACCCGGCGAAGCTCTGCCGCCGCACTTGCGCTGGCTGATCCTGACCGACAACTGCATCGAAAGCCTGCCGAGGGAACTCGGTGAGCGCCCGGCCCTGCAAAAGCTCATGCTGTCCGGCAACCGCCTGCATGCGCTGCCGCCTTCGTTGAGCAACTGCCATCGGCTTGAGTTGCTGCGCATTTCCGCCAACCGCCTGACCGAACTGCCGCAGTGGCTGCTCGCGCTGCCGAGCCTGACCTGGCTAGCGTACGCCGGTAACCCGCTGGAAACCGAGGCAGACGCCGCCGCGCTGGAAGCGACGCCGCAGATTGCCTGGTCGGCGCTGCGTCTGGAGCAACGGTTGGGTGAAGGTGCCTCGGGAGTGATTTCCCGGGCGAGCTGGCAACGCGACGACGGCTCAGTGACGTCGGTGGCGGTGAAATTGTACAAAGGTGAAATGACCAGCGACGGTTCGCCGCTGCACGAAATGAACGCCTGTATCACCGCCGGCCTGCATCCCAATCTGATCCGCATCGAGGGGCGCATCAGTGGCCATCCCGACGGCCAGCAGGGATTGGTGATGCAACTGATCGATCCGTCCTTCCGTAACCTCGCCGACCTGCCAAGCCTGGCATCCTGCTCGCGGGATGTTTACGCCGAGGATTGCCGGTTCAGTGTCGAGGTGGCGCTGAACATTGCCAGAGGCATCGCCTCGGCAGCGGAGCATCTGCATCAGCAAGGGATCACCCACGGCGATCTCTACGGGCACAACATTTTGTTGAACGAGCGCGGCGATTGCCTGCTCGGGGATTTTGGCGGGGCGTCGTTCCATGCCATTGCCGACACGGCGCAAACGCGCGCGCTGCAACGTATCGAAGTACGTGCGTTCGGGATTCTGTTGGGTGAGTTGCTGGCGCGCATCGACTCGGGGTTGAGTGATCAACTGCGTACGGTGCTTGAAGAGCTGGAGCGACGTTGCTGTCAGGCGGATGTGCTGGCGCGGCCGGGGTTTGCTGAGGTCATGCGGCAGCTTGAGAATCTGTGACCGCTGCGCGGTCCATCGCGAGCAGGCTCACGCCTACAGTGGACGGTGGTGATCACGAATGATGTGTTCACCTCTGGCCTGTAGGCCTTCGCCTGCTCGCGATGTGGCCATCACTGATGCAGTCGATCAGCCCGCCAGGCCAACAAACATGTCCTGCACGTCATCATGGTTGTCGAGGCCTTCGAGGAACGCTTCAACCTCAGCCATCTGCTCGTCGCTCAGGCCGCTGACCGGGTTCTTCGGCTGATAGCCAAGCTTGGCCGACAGTACCGTGAAACCTTGCTCCGGCAGGGATTTCTGCACCGCGTCAAGGTCAGTCGGGTCGGTCAGGAACAGCGTCGCGCCGTCTTCACCCGCTTCAAAATCCTGGGCTCCGGCTTCGATGGCAGCCATTTCCGGATCGGCGTCCGGGGAGTCCGGCGAGGCTTCGATCATGCCGACGTGGTTGAAGTCCCAGGCCACGGAGCCGGAAGCGCCCAATTGGCCCTTGCGGAACGCGACGCGGATTTCCGCTACGGTACGGTTGACGTTGTCAGTCACGCACTCGACGATCAGCGGCACCTGATGCGGGGCGAAACCTTCGTAGGTCACGCGATGGTATTGCACCGCTTCACCCAGCAGACCTGCGCCTTTCTTGATCGCGCGATCGAGGGTTTCTTTCGGCATCGAGGCTTTCTTGGCCTGTTCGACCACCAGACGCAGGTGTGCGTTGGTGGCAGTATCGGCACCGTTGCGCGCAGCAATGGTGATTTCTTTCACCAGCTTGCCGAAGATTTTGCCCCTGGCGTTGGCTGCCGCTTCTTTGTGTTTAACCTTCCACTGTGCGCCCATTACTCACTCTCTTGATCTGTGGCGCCGAGACATCTATTGGCCGACGCGTGGCGCCAAGTTTATACGGCCTAAAGTCGGCAATCGACCAAAAAAATCGTAATGCTGAATCGACATTTTCACCAGAACGTGTAGGGCGATTCTGAAAAGCCGCTTTGACATAACCATTCAGCGCTGCGGTTTCGTACCCTCTGGGGCCATATTGCCAGACAGAGCCTGTGCGAATGCTCAATGACATGGAAAGTCCCTTCACGCTGACCCTGACCGACAGTGGGTTGCAAATGCCGGTGTTGCGTTTTCGCGGTGAGGAAGCGCTCAATCACCCCTACCGCTTCGACATTGAACTGATCGGCCTCGGCCAGGCCATGGCCCCAGCCACGCTGTTGCAGCAGCCGGCATTTCTGCATCTGAGTGACCATCACGGGATTCACGGCCGCATCGAAAGCGCCAGTTGCGAACATCGCGGCGCCCATAGAGTCGGCTATCGACTGCTGCTGGTACCCTCTCTGCAACAGCTCGCTCCAGCGCACAAGCGCCGCGTATTCGTAAACTTGAGCGTGCCGCAGATTCTCCAACGGTTACTTGAGGAAAACGCGCTGCCGATCGACAGTTACCGAATGGAGATGATCGTTGACCAATACCCCCATCGCGAGTTCTGTATCCAATATGAGGAAAGCGACCTGGCATTGCTGCAACGACTGTGCGAGGAAGAAGGCATTCATTACCACTTCGAGCATGACCTGAACGGGCATGTCGTGGTGTTCGCCGATGACAGCCTGAGCTTGCCCCAAGACACCACGCTCCTGCCGTTCAGTCTCGATGACGATGCGCCCTCGCCGTGTATCGCCACGTTGTTCCAGCGCCATGACGCGGTGCCGGTTGCGCCGCTACGCCATGTGCGCGATCGCGGACACCGACACGTCAGCGAGGATGCCGCCAACCAGACTGTCATCGGCCCGACAACGGCGCTGTCAAAGCAGCATCGCTATGCCGAACAACGCAGTCGTCGCCATCTGCAGCGTCAGCGCTGTCAATATCGCTCGATCCATGGCCGTAGCAATTGCGCGGATTTGCTCAGTGGTCAATTGATTCAGGTCGCGGAGCATCCGATCAACAGTTTCAACGAACAATGGTTGATCACCGAAATGCACCATCATGGGCAGCAACCGTCGATTCTCGATCCGACACCCAGCGTTTACCGTTACCACAACGATTTCGTTGCCCTGCCCTGGTCGACGGAATTTCGCCCGGCACTCAAGCAGCCGCGACCGATGATCCCCGGCTATCACCAGGCGCGCGTACTCGGCACGCCCGGGCAGCCAGCCACCCTCGATGACCAAGGCCGAATCAACGTCAACCTGTGGCCAGGCTCAACTGTGCAGGCAGACGATGGAATATGGCTGCCGATTGCCCTGACCAACGCCAATGGGCGGATCGCAGCCCATGAACTGCCCTGTGCCGGCAGTGAGGTATGGGTGAGTTTTCTCGACAGCGATCCGGATCGACCGATCCTCTGCCTGGGCACGCAAGGCGAACTGCCGCAGCAACAAATACCGCCCACTCAAGCCTGTCCCCAGCTACTCGACTGGCTCCTCTACCGCAACTGACCCACCAGTGCAGGAGCTGCCGCAGGCTGCGATCTTTTGATCTTGTTTGTTAAAAAACCAGATCAAAAGATCGCAGCCTGCGGCAGCTCCTACACAGGGTGGTGGGTTTTCAGGCTTTGTCCGCCTTACCCGCCGCCGCGGCGAATTTTGCCAGGCGCACGTCCAGATGCCGTGGTCGGCGACCGTGGTCTTCAGCGCGCTCCTTGCGCCGGATGGCGTTGCGCACCATCAGCGAACCGAAGTAACGAATCGGTTCCGGCGGGAAGTAGCCCAGCGGGCCGTTGACCAGCGGCGAGCGCGTCCACGGGTTATCCAGGCCCTGCACCAGCGACGCGAGAATCTGCCCGCCCATGTGACACGGACCGACGCCGCTACCGGAATAGCCGAAACCGTAAAACACATTGCCGCTGCTGCTCATCTGCCCGAAAAACGGCAGGCCGGTCACCGAGCGATCCGAGGGACCGTTCCAGGTCGCGTCGACTTTGACCTCGGCAAACGCCGGGAAAAAATCGGCAAGACTGCGCTGGAGCAGCCCCGCATAGGGCGACGGCTGATCGAATACCGGCAGCATCCGCCCGCCATAAGCGAACGTGTTGCCGCCCTTGCCGAGCATGATCCGGCCGTCCGGGGTGTTGTGGTAGTAGTGGACGAAAATCCGTGAATCGAGCACGGTGACGCCACTGGTCAAGCCGATTTCCTGCAACAGTTCCGGGCGCGGTTCGGTGATCAGCATGTCGCTGGAAACGATCGCCACACTGCGTTCGAACTGCGGGAAAGCGCGGGCCATCCAGGCGTTCATCGCCAGCACTACACGGTCGGCGATCACATTGCCGTTCGCTGTCTGGATACGCGCCGGACGGCCCTCCTCCAGCCCGGTCATCGCCGTGTTTTCGTGGATTTTCACGCCCAGTTGCAACGCCACCCGGCGCAAACCGCGTACCAGTTTGCCGGGTTGCACACTCGCCGCTGCCGGCGAAAACCAGCCCTCCAGATGTTTGCCGGAGCCAGCCATGCGCTGGACATCGGCCACTGGACGCTGGCTGAACGAGTTGATGCCGTTACGCTCCAGCGCGGCGATCACCGCGTCGGTCGAGCCGACCTGCGCGCGATTGGTCGCGGTGTACAACGTGCCGTCGAGCCGGTAATCGGCATCCACGCCGTAGCGCTCGCAAAACTCGCCGATGGCATGAATGCTGCGCTCCGATTCCTTGACCAGACGTACTGCCTCCTCGACGCCGAACAGGCGCTCAAGGGTGAAATACTTGGCCGACCACGACAGCGCGCAGCCACCGTTGCGCCCACTGGCGCCAGCGCCGCAGATGTCCGCTTCGATCAGCAGCACATCGATTTCGGGGTTCTGCTGTTTGAGCATGATCGCCGTCCACAAACCGGTGTAACCGCCGCCGACGATGCACACGTCAGTGCGCACTTCGCCTTGCAGCGGCGCACAGATTTCAGAAGTATCGGTCTGCAAGGCCTGCTCCAGCCAAAACGGTCTCATGGGTTTTCTCCAGTCAATTGGCCACGACACAGCCTGCCGCGAGCGCCGCAGCAGGCCGCGAGGCAAGGGGTTTCAGGAACGCAGGGGTTTGATCGTCAACGGGCAATTGGGAATGGATGCGCGCGGTTCCATCACGCCGACCGGGCGACTGTTCCAGTGTGGAATCAGCACCAGTGCCGAGAACAAGGCGCAACCGGCGAAGACAATGAACACCGTGACCGTATCGAAGTATCCGGGAAGCAAACCGCCAAGCACCGCGCCGACCGAGCCGCAGCCGTTAACGAAGCCTGCCGCCGTGGCGCCAGCCTTGGCCTTGCCGAAGTCGATGGCAGCCGCACCGCTGATCATCGAATCCGGGCCGTACAGGGTCAGGCCCATGACAAACAACAGCGCCACCACGATTATCACGCTACCGGACTGCAACGCCGCCATGAACAGCGCCAGCGTCACGGTGAGCAAGAGCAGACTGATCACGCACGCGGGCATGCGGCGGGCGCCGAACAGTTTGTCCGAGGCCAGACCGATCATGATCGGCCCGAGCAAACCGGCCAGTTCGAACGAGGTCGGAATGATTGCCGCGCCGACCTTGCCGACGCTGGGCATCTGTTCGAAAACGATCACCGGCCCCCACAACAGAATCGCGTAACGCGCCGGTTTCAACATGAAATACGCCAGGCCCAACACCAGTACCGTGCGGTTGCGCAGGATTTCCTTCAACGGTTCCCAGACACTGAGTTTGCTGTTGGCTGCGGTTTCTTCAGCCGTGAGTTCGGGCTCCGGCTCGACTGCCGGCAAGCCGACGTCTTCCGGTTTATTGCGTTGGAAGATAAAGAACAACACCGCGACCACGGCGACCACGGCGGCACTGGAAATAAACGCCGCGTGCCAACTGCCAACGAGCGTGTATGCCCACCAACCGGCAAACGGTGACGCCACCAGACCACCAAAGGCATAGCAGGAACTCCATAACCCGAGCACCCGCCCGCGCTGTTGCGCAGGGAAGAAACTGCCAAGGTTTTTACACAACCCCGACCATCCCGTTGATTGCGCCAAACCTTGAATCAACATGCAGGTGGCGAAGATCGGCAGCGTGGCGAAACTTCCCATCACCAGCGCGGCAGCGGCGGAAATCAGCAAACCGCCGAGTACCACCACCCTTGGGCCAAAGCGGTCGGCGAGCATGCCCCAGGTGAACTGGCCGACGGCGTAAGCCGCCAGATAGATAGCATCAAGGTTGGCCATGGCCATTTTGTCGAGCATGAAGGTGGGGTCTTCGGCAATGCCGAGTTTGGCCACCGAGAAAGCTTTGCGGGTGAAGTAGAAAGCGGCGTACGCGAGCCAGGTGACAGCGAAAATCTGCACGCGCCAACGCGCAATGGTGCCGATGTGCTTGTTCATGGTGGTTCTGACCTCAGGGTGTGAGTGTGCCGGCAGAATCGTTAAGAAAAACGCCTGTGTTTTTATTGTTGAGCACTGCGATATCACCCCGTCCCTATGGCGATACCGGTCAGATGAGTCCTGCTGTTGCACGCACAGGCTCATCGCCATCCCTGCTGCCCGTCCGGACAGTCAGCGATGGCGTGAGCGGATCAAAGCAATTACTGTTTAATAAATAAAATCGATTTATCGTATTTCACACATAAGCTCAGCTTGTTACTGGAGCAATCATGTCGGTCTCCCACGCCCAGCTCAAAGCCTTCCATGCGGTGGCCGTGCATGGAAGCTTCACCCGCGCCGCCGAGCGCCTTTTTCTCACGCAACCGGCGATATCCGACCAAGTGCGGAAACTGGAGGAACGTTTCGGCGTTCTGCTGTTTCACCGCAATAAACGTTCCGTGCGCCTCACCGATCTGGGCGAACGGCTGTTGGCGATTACTCAACGCCTGTTCGTGATTGAAGCGGAAGCGCAAGAATTGTTGCAGGAATCCCAGGCCTTGCAGACCGGCAGCCTGATTCTGGCGGTGGATGCACCGGTGCATGTGTTGCCGCAGATCGCGCGGTTCTGCGAGCGCTATCCGGGTATCAGCGTAAAGATCGAGACGGGCAACACCGATGAATCGCTGTTCCGGCTATTCAACTATCAGGCGGATCTGGCACTGCTGGGGCGTGATGTCAGTGATGAGCGCTTGATGTGTGTGCCACTGCGTAACGATCCGATGGTGGCGTTCGTGTCGCGCAATCACCCATGGGCCGAGCGCGAATCGATCTGCCTTGCGGACCTCGATGACACGCCGTTGGTGTTGCGTGAGCACGGCTCGGTGACACGGCAGACCCTGGAAGAAGAAATGGCTCGCGCAGGGTTTCGCATTCGTCCGGCGATTCAGGTTGAAGGCCGCGAAGCCGCGCGCGAGGCGGTGGTGGTGGGGATTGGCGTAGGGGTGGTGTCGGCGGCGGAATTTGGTGCGGATTCGCGGGTGTGCGCCCTGCCCATTATCGACTGCACCCGGCGTTTGACCGAAACCCTGGTGTGCTTGCGTGAACAAAGCTCGCGGCGTGTGGTGGCGACGTTTCTGGAGATGGTTCGCGAGAGCCTGCAATAGCACCGAGCCTGCGACGCCATCCGTAGGACGTGGTCTTTTTCGTCGTGAAACGAATGTATCCAGTTCGACAACGTCAGCTACAATTGCGCTTCTTCACATGTGACAAGAAATTTCACAACATCATTGACCGTGACGCATCGAACCTCACACTGTTCGATGCCGGAATCCAGTACCCATCGCGATGAAAATAATAGATTCGGTTCGAGATCACTTCTGGAAAAAATGGATTCGCCAGCATGACTGCAAAGTCGCCGGCGGCATTTTTTCGTTGCACAAGCGTTCGAGGCTGATTCTTGAAGAACACGTCAGCATTGGCCATGTGGTGATCGAGTCGAAACAACTCGCCATCGGTGCGCACACTTACATCAGAAGTGATTGCGTACTGTCTGCTGTTTCCTCGATTGGCAGGTTTTGTTCAATCAGCACGCGGTGTTTTATTGGCCAGCAGAAGAGTTCTCATCCAACCGACTGGCTCAGCTCACATCCCTTTCAGTACACCGGAACGGCATTGACGTTCGACCCGGTAGTGGCTGATGTCACGATTGGCCACGACGTCTGGATTGGCCACAGCGCGATGATCCTTGAAGGTGTACAGATTGGTACCGGCGCCATTATCGCGACCCGCGCGCTGGTCACTCAGGATGTGCCGCCCTACGCGATCGTTGCCGGCACTCCGGCGAAAATCATCAAGTATCGGCATGACCCGGACACCATCGAAAAGCTACTCGCCAGCGAGTGGTGGAATGTGGATGTAAATGCTCTCCAGACACTGCCGCTGGATGATCCCGAAGCCGCTTTGATTCAGTTGCAAGGAATGCCGCTCAAACAGGCGACCTACCGGAAAATTGAAGTTTCGCGAAAAAATACGGCAGTTCTGCCAGCGACTCCGCTATTGGTCATTGCGGCGCCAATGCAAAAAATGCCTGAATCAATCGTAAATCCCGGCGTCGCTCCATGCAGCCAATCATGTGCCGGTTCACCAGCCCTTCCCCCGCAATCGGAATTGCCACCACTCGCGGGTCGTGGCTGACCTCCACCGATGACACCACGCCAACGCCCAGCTCGGCGGCCACCGCTTCGGTTACGGCTTCGCGGCTATCGAGCTCCAGCAACACACGCGGATGGATCGACGCCTGCGCACACGCCTCATCAAACGTGCGCCGGGTGATCGAACTCGGCTCGCGCAGCACCATGATCACCTGATCCAGTTCCTTGAGTTTCACTTCACCGGCACGCACCGCCCACGGATGCCCCGCCGGCACCAGTGCGCAAATCTGCGACTCGCTCAACCCCTGTAAATGCAGACCCTTGCGCGGCTCGACTTCGGTCAGCACCGCCACGTCCGCGTGCTCGGACAACAACGCCGCCAAGGTTTCCTGGGCATTGCCCAAGCGCAGATTCACCGTGATCCCCGGATACCGCGCGCGCAGACTGGCGAGCATCGGCATGACCATGTGCGGGCCGTCCGCCGCCACTTCCAGGCGTCCGGTGAGCAATTGTCGATTGGCCTCGAGCAGCACCTGCGCTTCCTCCGCGAGGCCGAACATTGCCCGAGTGATCGCCGCGAGTTTGGTGCCCTCCTCGGTCAGTTCCACCCGTCGTGCAGTCCGTCGCAACAGAGTGATCTGGTAGTGCTCCTCCAGCGCCTTGATGTGCCCGGTGACCGCCGGCTGACTGATGAACAACCGCGCCGCAGCGCGGGTGAAGCTGCCTTCACGGGCGACGGCGTCGAAGGCGCGCAGCTGAAACAAGTTCATGAATAACTCTCACTGATGGCTGGCATAACAACAAACAATTTGATTGATACAACGGCGAATTGCAACGTATGCCCCGTAGCTTCATCCCCCAGCGCTATCCGAGGACACACGAATGAGTATCGCCGAACCCATCCTGCTCACTCCCGGCCCGTTGACCACTTCGGCCCGCACCCGCCAGGCGATGATGGTCGACTGGGGGTCATGGGATGACCGCTTCAATCAACTGACTGCCAGCCTCTGCGAGCAACTGCTGGCAATCCTCAACGGCGCCGCGACTCACCACTGCGTGCCGTTGCAGGGCAGCGGCACCTTTGCCGTCGAAGCCGCCATCGGCACCTTGGTGCCGCGCGACGGTAAAGTTCTGGTGCTGATCAACGGTGCCTACGGCAAGCGTCTGGCGAAGATCTGCGAAGTACTCGGCCGTTCGTTCAGCACCTTCGAAACCGCTGAAGACGAACCGACCACCGCCGCCGACGTCGAC
The DNA here is from genome assembly GCF_002979955.1 of Pseudomonas sp. MYb2. Taxonomy (NCBI): domain Bacteria; kingdom Pseudomonadati; phylum Pseudomonadota; class Gammaproteobacteria; order Pseudomonadales; family Pseudomonadaceae; genus Pseudomonas; species Pseudomonas sp. MYb2. The sequence goes on along the minus strand of NZ_PCQC01000002.1, from coordinate 97,801 downwards.
CGCCTGCTGCGTGCCGACGGCGACATCACTCACGTCGCGTTGATCCACTGCGAAACCAGCACCGGGATTCTTAACCCTTTGGCGGGAATCGCCGAAGTCGTTGAGCAACACGGCAAACGCCTGATCATCGATGCCATGAGCTCCTTCGGCGCGTTGCCGGTGGATGCGCAGAAAGTCCCGTTCGATGCATTGATCGCCGCGTCCGGCAAATGTCTGGAAGGCGTGCCGGGGATGGGTTTTGTCTTCGCCCGCAAAGAATCGCTGGCTGCGGCTGCCGGCAATTCGCATTCGCTGGCGATGGACCTGTTCGACCAGCACGCTTACATGACGAAAACCGGTCAATGGCGCTTCACCCCGCCGACCCATGTGGTCGCGGCGCTGCACGAAGCGTTGTTGCAGTACAACGAAGAAGGTGGCCTGCCGGCGCGGCATGCACGCTATGCCGCCAACTGCCAGGCATTGATGGAAGAGATGGCCAAGCTTGGCTTGCGCAGCTTCCTGCCAGCGGCGATTCAGGCGCCCATCATCGCCACGTTCCATGCTCCGCAAGATCCGCGTTATCAGTTCAAGGACTTCTACGAACGGGTCAAGGCCAAGGGCTACATCCTTTATCCGGGCAAGCTCACTCAGGTTGAAACGTTCCGTGTCGGCTGTATCGGTCACGTCAGCCCGGACGAAATGCGCCAGGCCGTCGCGGCTGTTGGTGAAGTGCTGCGCGAAATGGAAGTCCTCGATATCTAAAACCCACACAAATCCCCTGTAGGAGTGAGCCTGCTCGCGATGAGGCCGTGTCAGTCGACGAAGATGTTGAATGATCAACCGCTATCGCAAGCAGGCTCACTCCTACAGTTTGAACTGCATTTCAAATCAGGAATTTAATTGCCATGAACTACGTCAATCCAAGCAAACTGCAAGCCGCGATCCTCGACTGGGCTGGCACCGTGGTCGATTTCGGTTCGTTCGCCCCCACGCAGATTTTTGTCGAAGCCTTCGCCGAATTCGACGTGCAAGTCTCCATCGAAGAAGCTCGCGGGCCGATGGGCATGGGCAAGTGGGATCACATCCGTACCCTGTGCGATCAGCCGCAAGTCGCCGAGCGCTATCGCAAAGTGTTCGGCCGCTCGCCGACCGATGATGATGTCACTGCAATCTACAAGCGTTTCATGCCACTGCAGATCGAGAAAATCGCCGAGCACTCGGCGCTGATTCCCGGCGCCCTGGAAACCATCGCCAAGCTGCGCCAGCAAGGGATCAAGATCGGTTCGTGCTCCGGCTATCCGAAACAGGTCATGGATAAAGTCGTCGAACTGGCCGCCACCAACGGTTACGTCGCCGACCACGTGGTCGCCACCGACGAAGTGCCGAACGGCCGCCCATGGCCGGCTCAGGCGTTGGCCAACGTGATAGCGCTGGGCATTGACGATGTCGCTGCGTGCGTGAAAATCGACGACACCGTGCCGGGCATCCTCGAAGGTCGCCGCGCCGGGATGTGGACGGTCGCGCTGATCTGCTCGGGCAACGCGCTGGGCCTCGATTACCAAGGCTTCCGGGCGCTGGGCAGCGATGAACTGGCCTCTGAACGCAAGCGTATCCACGCGCTGTTCGAAAGCTCGCGCCCACACTACATGATCGACACCATCAGCGATTTGCCGCAAGTGATTGCCGACATCAACAAACGCCTGGCGGCGGGTGAGATGCCGCAGAACGATTAAGACCGACTAAAAAAACCGCCAACTGATAAACAGTTGGCGGTTTTTTATTGAACAACTTAAATACTCAATCGGATTCCAGGCTGTTAAACCCGAGTAATCCTAAAAAATCAAACAACAACATTCACTCAACAACAAGATTGCCTTCTGCGTCATATTTCAATCCGTCCGCATAACGAATCGAACCGTCCGCCAATTGCTCGCTGCCGTCAGCCCAGACGATACGACCATCTGGAAACTCAACTGTCTCATCCGGCCAGACAATACGACCGTCCGGATGCTCTACCCTGCCGTCAGCATGCTGAATGATACCGTCCGGCCGGGTGATCTGGTTGCGCTCAGCATTGACGACGCTACCATCGATCAGTGTGGTCGACCCGTCGGGCTTGCCAATACTGCCGAGGGCGTTCACCAGATTGATCAGGGCCACTGGATCAATGTTGATGTTGAAGGTAGGCCACGGCATTGGCGGACGGACGCTTACCGGTGGGTTGGTGCCTGGCGTCACTGGCTTGACCGGTGGTTTGGTGCCCGGCGCTACTGGCTTGACTGGAGGTTTGACCGGCGGTTTCACGGGAGGCTTGACCGGTGGTTTGACCGGGGCAGGCTTGACTGGCGGCTTGACCGGAACTACCGGCGGCTTGACCACGGGTTTGGAGGGCGAAGTCACTGGCGGTTTGCCGGGCACAGGTTTGGGTCGCGATACCGGTGGTTTTGCCATCGCTTTTTTTACAATGTTCTTACTCTGTTTACGATCCAGAAGAATACTGAAAGTCATCTATAAATCCTTTTATACAAAATCCTGTCATTAATGAAATCACTTCTAAACCAACCGGCTCAAAAGTAACAACTGCCCGCAACACTAACCACCCCGACCATTTCAATCAAATGCTCTACAGATTCAAAACATAAACAACAACCGGTTACATCGAAACAGATCAAACTTTCCACAGACACTAAACAGGTCATAAAAGAGCAGATAAAAAAACTTCTGATGCATTCAGGCAAAAATGCTCAAGGACGTTTACAGTTAATGCATGCCGTCGGAGAAACGGCGCACTGGAGCCTGAACCGAGAGGAACACCGTATGCCGTGGACAAGTTCAGAATCGCGCTACAGCACTGTGTCGGTGCTGCTGCACTGGCTGATGCTGGTGTTGTTGGTGCTGGTCTATGCCAGCATGGAATTGCGCGGCCTCTTTCCCAAGGGCAGTGGCGGCCGCACGCTGATCCGCGAAGTGCATTACATGCTTGGCCTGACCGTGTTTGTACTTGTGTGGTTTCGCCTGCTCGCACGTAGCCTCGGTCCGGCGCCGAAGATCTTCCCGGCTTCACCGCAATGGCAAACCGTACTGGCGCGACTGATGCACTGGGCGCTGTACCTGTTCATGATCAGCATGCCGATTCTCGGCTGGCTGATCACCAGCGCTGAAGGGCACCAGGTGATGTTTTATGGCTTTGATCTGCCGCTGCTGGTCGCAGAAAACAAAGACTTCGCCAAGCAGATAGAGCATTGGCACGTGCTGATCGCCACGATCGGTTACTGGCTGATCGGGCTGCATGCGCTGGCGGGGATCTATCACCATTATGTGGTGGGCGATAACACGCTGTTGCGGATGATGCCCAAGCGCGGTTGACTGTTGGAAGTTGCCATTGTGCCGAGTGGGTGTGCACCCCCACCCCAGGTCAGGTGCAGTCAGGAAGAAAGAGAGAACCCGCGTCGGCCCTGCAGGCCGCCGGTATGGACGAAGATCAGCCGCGTCCCCATGGCAACCCTGCCCGCTTCGACCTGTTCCTTAAGCGCCAACAATGCTTTGCCGGTGTACAGCGGTTCCAGTGGTACGCCGCTGGCCTGCTCGTTCTGCTCGATAAACTTCAGCAACGACGGATCTACCTTGGCAAAACCGCCACGGCTGGCTTCGATCAACTCGTAGCCCGCATTCGCCCTCCCTGCTGCTTGCAGGATCGACTCGATATTCGTCGCCACGCCATGATCCTGCGGCACCGCCAGTGCGCCAAACACCGGATGCGCCCCCGCCTCGGCCAGCACTAACCCCGCCAGCGTCGTGCCGGTGCCGCAGGCCAGCCACCAGCCGTGATAATCGCTCCAGCCGAGCGCGTGCAACTGCGCGTCGAGTTGCTGTTTGATCGCAGCGCAACCCAGCGCGCCGGCCAATCCCCCAGCGCCCTCGGGCACCGCATACAACTGCGGATACTGTGCGTGCCAAGGTTCCCAGAACCCCGGCTCGTGTCGCGCCCGATAGCCGCCGTAACCCAACCAATGCAATTGCATGCCGAACGCTTGCAGGTCCTGCACCGTCGGAGTGTCCTGCGCATGCCCGCGCAACAGCCCGACCGTTTTAAAGCCCAGACGCTTACCCGCCGCCGCCAAGGCATGCAAGTGATTGGAATGAGCGCCACCTGGACTGATGATGCCTTCAGCACCCGCACGCTCGGCAGCGTTGAGGTGTTCAGCGAGCTTGAACCATTTATTGCCACTGATCAGCGGGTCTATCTGGTCGAGGCGCAGGATGGCCACGTCAATACCGGCGGAGCTCAACCAGTCCAGATGAAGGTGTTCGAGGGGGGCATGGGGAAACATGAGCAGAGCACGATCTGAAAAAAACACATACTAGTAGGAGCTGCCGCAGGCTGCGATCTTTTGATCTTGTCTTGAAAAAACAGAATCAAAAGATCGCAGCCTGCAGCAGCTCCTACAGAGGGTATTTACAGTTCAGCGGCCAGGCGCGAGCCTTGATTGATCGCGCGTTTGGCATCCAGCTCTGCGGCGACATCGGCGCCGCCGATGAGGTGCACGTTCTGTCCGGCTTCGACCAGACCATCATGCAGTTCACGCAGCGGATCCTGCCCCGCACAAATCACGATGTTGTCCACCGCCAGCACTTGCGGCTCGCCGGTTTCGCCGATGCGGATGTGCAGACCTTCGTCGTCAATGCTCAGGTATTCAACGCTGTTGAGCATTTGCACCTGCTTGTTCTTCAAACCGGTGCGGTGAATCCAGCCAGTGGTTTTGCCCAGGCCATCGCCGACCTTGGTTTTCTTGCGCTGCAACAGGAACACTTCGCGCGCCGGCGCATGCGGAGCGGCTTTGATTCCGGCCACACCACCACGGGCTTCCAGTTGCGTATCGATGCCCCATTCTTTCCAGAACGCGGCACGGTCCTGACTGGTGGCCACGCCTTCATGGACGAGGAATTCCGACACGTCGAAACCGATACCGCCAGCGCCGATCACCGCCACGCGCTTGCCGACCGGCTTACGCTCAAGGATCACGTCGATGTAGCTCAACACCTTGGCATGCTCGACGCCGGGAATCGCCGGCAGACGCGGCGCAATACCGGTGGCGAGGATGATTTCGTCGTAGCCGCCTTCAACCAGTTTCGTCACGTCGACGCGGGTGTTCAGACACACCTCGACATTCGTCGTCTGCAACTTGCGCTTGAAGTAACGCAAGGTTTCGAAAAACTCTTCCTTGCCCGGCACACGTTTGGCGATGTTGAACTGACCGCCGATCTCGCTGGCCGAGTCGAACAGAGTCACCTGATGGCCACGCTCGGCCGCCACGGTCGCAGCAGACAAACCCGCAGGGCCGGCACCGACCACGGCGATTTTCTTGATCTGCTGCACCGGCAGATAGTTGAGTTCGGTCTCGTGGCACGCACGCGGATTGACCAGACAACTGGTGAGCTTGCCGCCGAAGGTGTGGTCAAGACACGCCTGGTTGCAACCGATGCAGGTGTTGATTTCGTCCGCGCGACCTTCAGCGGCTTTGTTGACGAAGTCCGGGTCGGCCAGAAACGGCCGCGCCATCGAAACCATGTCGGCATCGCCTTCGGCAAGAATCTGCTCGGCGATTTCCGGGGTATTGATGCGGTTGGTGGTGATCAGCGGAATGCTCACCGAACCGCGCAGCTTGGCCGTGACCTTGCTGAACGCCGCACGCGGCACTTTGGTGGCGATGGTCGGAATGCGCGCCTCGTGCCAACCGATACCGGTGTTGATGATGGTCGCACCGGCCTGCTCGATGGCTTTGGCGAGAATGACGATTTCATCCCAGGTGCTGCCGCCCTCGACCAGATCGAGCATCGACAGACGGAAAATGATGATGAAGTTCGGCCCCACCGCTTCGCGTACGCGGCGGACGATTTCCACCGGCAGGCGCATGCGGTTTTCGTAGCTGCCACCCCAACGGTCGGTGCGATGGTTGGTGTGCGCGGCGAGGAACTGGTTAATGAAATAACCTTCCGACCCCATGATCTCGACGCCGTCGTACTCAGCGGTTTGCGCCAAGACCGAGCACGTAACGAAATCGCTGATCTGCTTCTCGATGCCTTCCTCGTCCAGCTCTTTGGGCTTGAACGGGTTGATCGGTGCCTGAATTGCGCTCGGTGCGACCTGTTTCGGGCTGTAGGCATAACGGCCGGCGTGAAGAATCTGCATGCAGATCTTGCCGCCCGCGTCGTGCACCGCGCGGGTGACGATACGGTGCTTGAGCGCCTCTTCTTCAGTGGTCAGTTTGGCCGCGCCGGAATACACCCCGCCCTCGTCGTTCGGGCCGATCCCGCCGGTGACCATCAGGCCGACACCACCACGGGCACGCTCGGCGAAGTACGCCGCCATGCGCTCGAAGCCGCCCGGCTTCTCTTCCAGGCCGGTGTGCATCGAGCCCATCAGCGTACGGTTGCGCAGTGTGGTGAATCCCAGGTCCAGCGGGGCCAACAGGTGCGGGTAATGAGCGGCGGTCATCGGTAACTCCACAACGAGCGATCACGGAAAAAGTGCGGGAGCTCTGCGTCCCCCGTCAGTCATGTGGCACAGACTAAGAGTCATACTGCTGCCACTCAATGACCGTAACTGACAACTTATTGATCCAAATGCGCAGCGCCCCTTGGCAACCGGCGCCATGGGCCCTAACCTAGTCGCCACACCCTGTACCCGGTTGTTGTTGGATTTCATGCGCAAACTTTTGTACCTGACGTTTTCCATGGCCCTTGTGGCTGTCCTTGCTTCCTACGCCATGTGGGCGGCAGACCGGCCGGCGGGCCATTATCTGTCGGACCTGCGCATCAAACTGGCGGTCGATGAGGGCACGCCCGCCGGCCGCGGCAACCTGCTGGGCATCCAGCCCGAACTGTTCCCCACCGACTATCAAAGCCCCGAACGCCTGCACCGCAAACTCGCGGCGTATCTGCAGCAAGCTCAGGATCAAGGCTTGTTGAACGAGAAAACCGTGGTGGTGTTACCGGAACACATCGGAACCTGGCTGATGATCAGCGGCGAGAAAGACGAGCTGTATCAGGCGCCGACCCTCGCCGAAGCCATGAACTGGCTGGCCGCGAGCAACCCGCTGTTGTTCGCGCGTGCCTGGCTCAGCGCCAAGGGCAAAAGCCGTCTCGATGACGCCCACCTGCGTATGAAATCAAAAGCCATGGCCAAGGACTATCAGGCGCTGTTCGGTGGCCTGGCCAGGGAGTTCCATGTGACGCTGGTGGCCGGCTCGATCGTCTTGCCGGAGCCGATCATCCGCGATGGTCAGCTCAAACCCGGCAGCGGCGCACTGTTCAACAGCAGCGTGGTGTTTGGCCGCGATGGCGTGCCACTGGGGCAACCGCAGCGGCAGATGCACCCGATCTTCGATCAACGCGAGGTGATCGAGGGCGAAGATCAACACGCGATCAACGTCGTCGACACCCCTGCCGGGCGTTTGGGCATCCTCATCGGCAGTGACAGTTGGTATCCGGACAATTACCGCAAACTCGACGAGCAAGCTGCGCAACTGGTGGCGGTGCCAGCATTCGTGGTGGGCCATGGTGTGTGGAATCAACCGTGGGGCGGCTACAAAGGTTCGAGCACACCGGGCTCGGTCAGCCTCAAACCCGGCGAAGTCAGCGAAGGTCAGGCCTGGCATCGCCTCACACTCACCGCGCAACCGCCGAGCAGTCGCGCGATTGCTGGGGTGAGTGTGTTCCTGCGCGGGCAGTTCTGGGACAAGTCGAGTTCCGGACAAAGCTTCCTCAGCAGCAACGGTCAGCAGTTCGCCGACAGCGAAGCCCGTGGTGCCCGTTTGTTGAATGTCTGGTTGTAACTCATGAAACCCCTGCCGATGCGTCTTGGCGATTTATCGGTGGGTTTCGTTCACAGCCTCGCCGACGCGGTGCGCAGTCATGCTGCCGATCCGCTGCCACTGCTTGAGCAATACGGCCTCGATGCCGCACGTCTGGCCGAAGCAGGAGCACGCCTGTCGATTCCGCGTTACATGCGCCTGGGCCACGCGGCGATCCAGCTGACCGACGACCCTGCTTTGGGGCTGCGGATGGGGCAAATGAGCCGTTTGAGCCAGGCCGGACTGGCCGGTGTCACCGCCGCGCAAGCGCCGACCGTGCGCGAAGCCGCCCGTTGCCTGATCCGTTTCGAACCACTTTACGGCTCCAACTATCGCGGGCAATCGAGCTTTCACGAAGATGCCAATGGCGCATGGCTGCGCTTCTATTCGATCAGCCCGTACAACGCCTACAACCGCTTCGTGGTGGACTCGATCATTGCCGGTTGGCTGCAACAGTTGTCCAGCGTCAGTCGCCAAGTACTGCGCGCCGAACGCATCGAAATCGAATTCGCCGAGCCGGCTTACCGCGAGGCCTACGCTGCGCTGGGTGATTGTCCGATCCTGTTCGGCGCCGAACGCAATCAACTGCGTCTTAGCCTTCACAGCCTTGCGCAACGCAACCCCGAACACTGTCCAAGCACCTGGCGGCATCTGCTGCAATTGTGTGAACGGGAACTGGAGCAACTGACGCGTACCCGCAGCCTGCGCGAACGCATCACGCAATTGCTCGGGCCGTTGCTCAACGGCGGTCGCGAACCGGATCTGGAAGAAGTGGCGGCACGCCTGAAGCTGCCGACCTGGACATTACGGCGCAAGCTGACCGAAGAAGGCACGCAGTTTCGCGCGATCCTCAACGACACTCGCCGTGATCTGGCGATGACATACATCCGCGATACCGAACTGGCATTCGGTGAAATCGCTTACTTGCTTGGCTTTGCTTCAGCCGAAGCCTTCCAGCGGGCATTCAAGCGCTGGACGGGGCAGACGCCCGGCGAATTTCGTCGAAGTCATCGCCAATCGGCGTAAACAGCAACTACGAGCAGTAGCTTACAGCTCGGTAGCGTCTTCGGCCGGCTCGGGTTGATCCAGTTCAAAGGCCTGATACTCGAGCAGCTCTTCTTGATAGTCATCCATTGCGTTATCCCCCTGCTGCTCTGTTGAATGGGCCTGGGCAAATGCCCAGTGCCTCGAGCATAAACTGCCCGTATGAAGGAAAAGTGAAACCCGGCCTTCATCAATAAAACGTAGCAGGTGGTCAGGAATTTATCGCGGGACTTTTGTCCGGGGAATGTAACTAAATTTTAAGTCAGCCCCAAACGAAGCAGGAGTGAGCCTGCTCGCGATAGCGCAAGATCAGTCACATCGTTAATGACTGGTCTACCGCTATCGCGAGCAGGCTCACTCCTACAGGGTATTACTCGATTATTGGCCGGACGCTGGCATCGCCGGAATCGGCTCGGTTGGCGGTGGAATATCCGGATTGGCCGGCGGCGTAATGGTTTCGGTCGCCGGGGCAGGCTCGGCCGTTGGCGCCGGGGTGATCGGCGCAGACTCCGTTGGCGGCACAACAGGCTCCGAGCTAACTGGCGCCGCTTCTGCGGGTGCTGGCGCCGGTTCGGCAGCAGGCGCAGGGGTTGCGGCAGGCGTCGGCGTCAACGCGGCCGGCGCAGGCTTAGGCTCTGGCATCCCCAGATCGGCCTTCGGCTTCTCTTCGATATGCGCCGCCTTCTTCGCTTCAGCCGGCATGAACTGTTCGACCAGCGTAAAGAAACGCTCGTAGAACTTTTGTGCCGTCACTGTTTCGCTGGCGACCTTGACCATCGAATCGTCCGAAGAACCGATCGGCATCGACACCGAGCCCAACACGCCGACACCAAGGCTGGCGGAGTTGTTGGTTTTCTTCAGCGCATAACGATCCTGCAAGGCGTTGGCGAACATCGTGGCATGGTGCCCGGCGGTGCCGTCATCGGCGCAGACCACATTGAAGCTGATCTCCATATGGGTATCGCCGGTTTGCTGGAAACTCTTGTGGCCGCTGACGATTTTCGGGTCGCTGCTGGTGATGATGTAACCCTGGCTGAGCAACGCGCGACGGGCTGCTTCGCAGCTGACCGCATCAGTCACCGGATAATTGCGCGAAAATGTACCGGAGTCATCGAAGTTCTCATGCTCGTACATCGGCTTGTCCTTCGAACAGCCGGCAACAGCGGTCAACAACAGCGCCAGCCCGAAAACACGCATGGGAGTGGAAATCAACATTGAACATCCTGAGGGAAAACAGTCCGGGGCGTATTGTGCAACAGATCGCGGCCCTGCGGCGTATGGATTAGTGTCTTAAAACAGTTACAACTCTATCGACAATGAATGGCAGGTAAAAGTCGCCAGCATCGCTGACCAATGAAGATCTCGTCATTAGCTGCCAGTCGACCACAAAAAAGCCCCGGCATTGCGGCCGGGGCTTTTTGTCTAGCTGCTCAGTCAGGCATCAGAAACGCTTGATCTCAGCCTGAGCTTCCAACTGCTTGCGGTACGCTGCGAAGTCCTGCTGACCTTCACGGGACGCGAGGAAGCGACGGTATTGAGCCTTCTCTTCATCGCTCGGTGCCGCTGCTTCGTTGACGCCGTTCAGGCGTACGATCATCAGACTGCCATCCGGCAGCGTCACGCTGCTGAACGTCGGCTTGTCCTTGGCCGCTGGTTTCGGCATGCGGAACAGCGCCTGCAACACGGCCGGATCAACACCTTCCTGCGCACGGGTGGCCGCTTCGGTGGCTTTCCAGCTCTGACCGTCGACGGCCTTGTCCAGCGGCGCCTTGCCATCGCGCAGATCAGCGATCAGCTTCTCGGCCTTGGTCTTGGCAGCAGCGCTGGCGTGCTCTTTGGTCAACTGGGTGCGGATGGCCGCGCTCACGCTTTCCAGAGGCAGTTGCGCAGGCTTCAGGTGCTCCTTGGAGCGCAACACGATCACGGTTTCCGGATCCAGTTCGATGGCGGTGCTGTTGGCACCCTCATCAATCACTTCGGGGCTGAATGCTGCAGTGATCACGGCGCGGTTGGCTGCAACACCTTCGCCACCTTCACGGCCAAATGGCTTGGAGGTGTGCACGGTCAGTTTCAGGTCTGCCGCTGGCTGTGCCAGATCAGACGCTTCGAACGCGGAGTCTTCCAATTGCTTGGTCGCTTCGACGAAACGCTGCTCGACCTGAGCCGCTTTCAGCTCACGCGTCAGTTTGTCTTTCAGGCTGGCCAGAGTCGGCACTTCAGGTGCTTCTATCCCCAGCAGCTTGATCAGGTGGTAACCGAAATCGGTGCGAACCGGCGCGGAAACCTGATCCTTGTTCAGCGAGTACAAGGCTTTTTCGAAGGCTGGATCGTAAACGCCAGGGCCTGCATAACCGAGGTCACCGCCATTGTTGGCCGAACCCGGATCTTGCGAGAACTCTTTGGCCAGCGCTTCGAATTTCTCGCCCTTGGCCAGACGTGCCTGGACTTCTTCGATCTTCGCCTTGGCCTGAGCTTCGGTGGTCTTGTCGTTCACTTCGATCAGGATATGCGCAGCACGACGCTGTTCCGACAGGTTGGCGATTTCTTTCTGATACGCCGCCTGCAGGTCTTCGTCCTTGACGGCAACCTGGTCGAAGAACGACGACTTCTTCAGCTCAAGGTAATCGATGACCACTTGATCAGGGGTCATGAATTCCTTCGCGTGCTCGTCGTAGTAAGCCTTGACCTCGTCGTCCGTCAGCTTCACCGCAGCCGGATCGGCCTTGATGTTCAGGGTGGCGAAATCGCGTGTCTGTTTTTCCAGACGGGCGAATGCCAGCACTTCAGCGTCAGTCACAAAACCGCTGCCCGCTACACCGGCACGCAGTTGGCCGATCAGCATTTCCTGAGCCAGCATCTGGCGGAACTGCATGCGGCTGTAACCCAGTTGACGGATCACCTGGTCGAAACGCTCGGAACTGAACTTGCCGTCGACCTGGAATTCAGGTGTCTGCAGGATCACTTGGTCCAGTGCGCCTTCGGAGAATGCGAATTTCGCCTGTTCTGCGCCTTGCAGCAGCAGCTTGCGATCAATCAGACCCTTGAGGGCCGATTCGCGGAGCATTTTTTCGTCGAGCAAGGAAGCATCGAAGTCCTTGCCCAGTTGTTGCATCAACTGACGGCGTTGCATATCAACGGCCTGGCTCAGTTCGTTCTGGCTGATTTCTTCACCGTTGACCTTGGCCGCCTCATTCTTGTGAGTCGTGGCCTGGAAAATGGCGTCGAAACCGGTCAGCGCCATCAGTGCAACGATGACCCCGATAATGGTCTTGGCAATCCAGCCTTGTGAATTGTCCCTGATATTCTGCAGCATGCGTCCCCCAGAAACGGTTGAACTTCAAAATTAGGCAACCGTGGAGCGTGGGTAGAATCCGGATAGAAGAAAGGCGCATCCGAGGATGCGCCTTCTCGTAACTGGCGGAGCGGACAGGGCTCGAACCCTCGATCCCGGCGTTACAGGCAGCTCTTTCAGCGACCTGTTCTACCGCTCCGCTGCCAAGTCAGGGATGACCCCGACCCGGATGGGTAAAAACTTGTAACGACTTAGTTGACCGCTTCTTTCAGTGCTTTACCGGCTTTGAAGCCTGGTTTTTTAGCAGCAGCGATCTGCAGCGTCTTGCCGGTCTGTGGGTTACGACCAACGCGAGCTGGACGATCAGTCACGGAGAAAGTACCGAAACCAACCAGAACAACGGAGTCGCCAGCCTTGAGAGCGCCAGTGACGGATTCGATTACAGCGTCCAGCGCACGGCCAGCAGCAGCTTTCGGGATATCAGCGGATGCAGCGATAGCATCAATCAGTTCCGACTTGTTCACTCTAAGTCCCCTTATATCTATTTTGAGATGATTCTAAGTTTTTTGGTGAAAGCAAAAACGAGTGCTGAATGGCCTACAGACACTTAAGAGCCGCTTTATAACAAGGGCTCTAAAAAGCTGTCAAGGAAGCCACCCAGGCAAAAGCATACTAATGCGTGCTAATTCTTTCCTTAGCATCAGACTCACGTTTTTCATCCTTGGCAACTATCTCCGGAGCCACATCCGGCAAGGGCTCCGGCGCGTATTGCAGCGCAATTTGCAGGACCTCGTCAATCCATTTAACCGGTTTAATCTGCAGATCCTGCTTGATGTTGTCCGGAATCTCCTTGAGATCACGCACGTTCTCTTCAGGAATAATCACAATCTTGATTCCGCCGCGGTGAGCCGCGAGCAGTTTTTCCTTCAGGCCACCAATCGCCAGCACTTGACCACGCAAGGTGATTTCACCGGTCATGGCGACATCGGCGCGTACCGGAATGCCGGTCAGCGCCGACACCAGTGACGTACACATGCCGACACCAGCGCTAGGACCATCCTTCGGCGTTGCCCCTTCCGGCATGTGGATGTGCGTGTCGCGCTTCTCGTGGAAGTCCAGGGGAATGCCCAGGCTCTTCGCGCGGCTGCGCACCACGGTCAGGGCAGCAGTGATCGATTCGACCATTACATCACCCAGCGAACCGGTCTTGATCAACTGACCTTTACCCGGCACCACAGCCGCTTCGATGGTCAGCAATTCGCCGCCAACCTGCGTCCAGGCAAGGCCTGTGACCTGACCGATCTGATCCTGCTGCTCGGCCAGGCCGTAGCGGAACTTGCGCACACCGAGGAAATGCTCCAACAGATCAGCTGTCACTTTCACCGAGAAGCGTTTTTCCAGCGCATGCTCTTTCACGGCCTTGCGGCAGACCTTGGCGATCTGACGCTCGAGGCCACGCACACCGGCTTCACGGGTGTAGTAACGGATGATGTCGCGAATCGCTTCCGCGTCGAATTCCAGCTCGCCCTTTTTCAGACCGTTGGCGGTGATCTGTTTTGGCGAGAGGTATTTGACGGCAATGTTGATCTTTTCGTCTTCGGTGTAGCCCGGCAGACGAATGACTTCCATCCGGTCCAGCAGTGCTGGCGGGATGTTCATCGAGTTCGAGGTGCACAGGAACATCACATCCGAGAGGTCGTAATCGACTTCCAGATAATGATCGTTGAAGTTGTGGTTCTGCTCGGGATCGAGCACTTCCAGCAACGCCGACGCCGGATCGCCACGCATGTCGCTGCCCATCTTGTCGATTTCATCGAGCAGGAACAGCGGGTTGCGAACACCCACCTTTGTCATCTTTTGAATCAATCTTCCCGGCATCGAACCGATGTAAGTCCGGCGGTGACCGCGAATTTCCGCTTCATCACGCACACCACCGAGGGCCATACGTACGAACTTGCGGTTGGTGGCGTGGGCAATCGACTCCGCCAGCGAGGTTTTACCCACGCCAGGAGGACCCACCAGGCACAACACCGGGCCACGAATTTTCTTCACGCGCTTTTGCACGGCGAGGTATTCAAGGATGCGTTCCTTGACCTCTTCGAGACCGTAGTGATCGGCGTCGAGAATGTCTTCTGCTCGCGCCAGGTCAAGGCGCACCTTGCTTTGCGCCTTCCACGGCACTTGCACCAGCCAGTCGATATAGGAGCGCACCACGGTGGCTTCGGCGGACATCGGCGACATTTGCTTGAGCTTGTTCAGCTCGGCGGTAGCCTTGGTCAGCGCGTCTTTCGGCAGGCCTGCTGCATCGATGCGCTTTTTCAGCTCTTCGATTTCGTTGTGACCTTCATCGCCGTCGCCCAGCTCTTTCTGAATGGCCTTCATCTGCTCATTCAGGTAGTACTCGCGCTGGCTGCGTTCCATTTGCTTTTTGACACGGCCGCGAATGCGTTTTTCGACTTGCAGCAGATCGATCTCGGCATCCAGCAACGCCAGAACGTGCTCGACCCGGGCCGACAAATCGATGATTTCGAGGATTTCCTGCTTCTGCTCGATTTTCAGCGCCATGTGCGCAGCCATGGTATCGACCAGACGACCCGGCTCATCGATGCTGTTGAGCGACGACAGGACTTCAGCCGGAACTTTCTTGCCCAACTGCACATATTGTTCGAACTGCGACAGCAGAGTGCGCACGAAGACTTCGGACTCGCGCTCGGCGGCGTCAACTTCTTCGATCAGCGAAACTTCCGCACGGCAATGGCCGTCGACTTCGCTGAAGCGCTCGACGGTGCCACGCTGCTCACCCTCGACCAGAACCTTGACAGTGCCGTCAGGCAGCTTCAGAAGCTGCAGGACGGTGGCGATGGTACCTACGCGATAGAGAGCGTCTTCCCCGGGATCATCGTCAGCCGGGTTTCTCTGGGCCAGCAGCAGAATCTGCTTGTCACCCGTCATCGCTGCCTCGAGGGCTTCGATGGATTTCTCGCGCCCCACGAACAGCGGGATAACCATGTGCGGATAAACCACGACATCACGCAATGGCAGGAGAGGCAATTCGATGGTTGTCTTCATGATTTCGCCTCTACGGCGGCCATATGGCCGTAATCAGATGGAATTGAGCTTGAAACCAAGATGGGGGCTGCCTTGAAAAAAAACAAGCGCAAAGCGGATGTAAAAAATGACATAAAAAAAAAGAGGCCCGAAGGCCCCTTCTTTGTTGCGGCAGAGAGGACGCTTACGCGTCCGGCGCTGCCTTGGCGGCCGGCTCACTGTTCTCGTAGATATACAGTGGCTTGGACTTGCCTTCGATCACGCTTTCATCGATCACGACTTTGCTCACCTCGGACTGCGAGGGGATTTCATACATCGTGTCGAGCAGTACACCTTCAAGAATCGAGCGCAGGCCACGAGCACCGGTTTTACGTTCCAGGGCACGCTTGGCGACCGATTTCAGCGCGTCGGAACGGAATTCCAGATCCACGCCTTCCATCTCGAACAGCTTGGCATACTGTTTGGTCAGAGCATTTTTCGGCTCGGTGAGAATCTGCATCAGCGCAGCTTCATCGAGCTCGTCCAGCGTCGCGAGGACCGGCAGACGACCAACGAATTCCGGGATCAGACCGAACTTGACCAGATCGTCAGGCTCGACTTCACGCAGGGATTCACCGACTTTCTTGCCTTCTTCCTTGCTGCGCACTTCTGCGTTGAAACCGATGCCGCCTTTGGTGGAACGGTTTTGAATAACCTTTTCCAGACCAGAGAACGCACCACCACAGATGAACAGGATGTTACGGGTGTCGACCTGCAGGAATTCCTGCTGCGGGTGCTTGCGACCACCTTGCGGCGGTACGGAAGCGACCGTGCCTTCGATCAGTTTCAGCAAGGCCTGCTGCACGCCTTCACCGGAAACGTCCCGAGTGATCGACGGGTTGTCGGACTTGCGGGAAATCTTGTCGATTTCATCGATGTAGACAATGCCCATCTGGGCCTTCTCTACGTCGTAGTCGCATTTCTGCAACAGCTTCTGAATGATGTTCTCGACATCTTCACCCACGTAACCCGCCTCGGTGAGGGTGGTTGCGTCGGCAATGGTGAACGGAACGTTCAGCAAGCGGGCCAGCGTTTCGGCCAGCAGGGTTTTACCCGAGCCGGTCGGGCCGATCAGCAGGATGTTGCTCTTGCCGAGTTCGACGTCGTCAGCCTTTTTGTCACGCTGGTTCAGACGCTTGTAGTGGTTATACACCGCTACGGCCAGAACCTTTTTTGCACGCTCCTGACCAATGACGTATTGATCAAGGATGCCGCTGATTTCTTTAGGCGAAGGCAATTTATGCGCGCTGCTTTCGGCCTGGGCTTCCTGCACCTCCTCGCGGATGATGTCATTGCACAGGTCGACGCACTCGTCGCAGATAAAGACCGAGGGGCCGGCAATCAATTTGCGCACTTCATGCTGGCTTTTGCCACAGAAGGAGCAATAGAGCAGCTTGCCGTTGTCCTCGCCGTTGCGGGTGTCAGTCATTCGTTCGATCCAAATCCAATAGGCTTGCAACACAAGATGAAGGCTATTGCGGGCTTTTTCAAGCCCGCCGCTGATCAGACCAGCCGACCAAGCCTATTTTGAGCTGCTTATTTTTAAGCTGGACGCTGGTTGATCACTTCATCGATCAGACCATATTCCTTCGCAGCTTCTGCACTCATGAAGTTGTCGCGGTTGGTATCGCGCTCGATTTCTTCCAGAGTGCGACCGCTGTGCTTGGCCATCAGTGTGTTCAGGCGCTCACGAATGAAGAGGATTTCCTTGGCATGGATTTCGATATCCGATGCCTGACCCTGGAAACCGCCCAGTGGCTGGTGAATCATCACTCGCGAGTTTGGCAGGCAGAAACGCTTGCCTGGCGCGCCTGCGGTCAGCAGGAACGCGCCCATGCTGCACGCCTGACCGATACAGGTGGTCGACACGTTGGGTTTGATGAACTGCATGGTGTCGTAGATCGACATGCCAGCCGTCACCGAACCGCCCGGGGAGTTGATATAGAGATGGATGTCCTTGTCCGGGTTTTCCGCTTCAAGGAACAGCAGTTGCGCACAGATCAGGTTGGCCATGTAGTCCTCTACCGGACCAACCAGAAAGATCACTCGCTCCTTGAGAAGGCGCGAATAGATGTCGTAGGCGCGTTCGCCACGAGCGGACTGCTCGACAACCATCGGAACCAGGCCGCCTGCGGCCTGGATATCTGAGTTCTGCTGAATATACGAATTACGGAACATGCTCTGCAGTCACTCCCAAATAGTTATGTCTTGAATACACATAAGCCAGCTCGAAGGCTGGCTTATGTGTGTGCTTCTTAACGCAAAATCAATCAGTCGGCTTTTGGAGCTTCTACCGGCTTGACCGCTTCTTCGTAAGAGACCGATTTGTCGGTCACGCTAGCTTTCTGCAGAACAGTATCCACAACTTGTTCTTCCAGCACAACCGAACGGACTTCGTTCAGTTGCTGGTCGTTCTTGTAGTACCAGGACACAACCTGCTCAGGCTCTTGATAAGCCGAAGCCATTTCCTGAATCATTTCGCGAACGCGAGCTTCGTCAGGCTTCAGGTCGAATTGCTTGACCACTTCAGCAACGATCAGGCCCAGCACTACACGGCGCTTGGCTTGCTCTTCGAACAGCTCGGCCGGCAGTTGATCAGGCTTGATGTTGCCACCGAACTGCTGAACGGCCTGCACGCGCAGACGGTCAACTTCGTTGGACAGCAGAGCCTTCGGCACTTCGATCGGGTTGGTGGCCAGCAGACCGTCCATTACCTGATTCTTGACCTTGGATTTGATCGCCTGACGCAGTTCACGCTCCATGTTCTTGCGAACTTCGGTGCGGAAACCGTCGATGCCGCTTTCCTTGATACCGAACTGAGCGAAGAACTCTTCGTTCAGCTCTGGCAGCTTAGGCTCGGAGACAGTGTTGACAGTCACGGTGAACTCGGCGGTTTTGCCAGCCAGGTCCAGGTTCTGATAGTCCTCTGGGAAGGTCAGGTTCAGAACGCGCTCTTCGCCGGCTTTAGCGCCAACCAGGCCTTCTTCGAAGCCAGGAATCATGCGGCCGGAGCCCAGCACCAGCTGAGTACCCTTGGCGGAACCGCCAGCGAACACTTCGCCGTCAACCTTGCCAACGAAATCGATGTTCAGTTGGTCTTCGTTCTGGGCAGCGCGATCGGCCACTTCAAAACGGGTGTTCTGCTTGCGCAGGATGTCGAGCATTTTGTCCAGGTCAGCGTCAGCCACGTCAGCGCTCAGGCGCTCAACGGTGATGCCTTCGAAACCGGCAACGGTGAACTCAGGGAACACTTCGAACACTGCAACGTATTCCAGATCCTTGCCAGCTTCGAGCGACTTAGGCTCGATCGAAGGCGAACCGGCAGGGTTGAGCTTCTGCTCAACCACAGCTTCGTAGAAGGAGGACTGGATCACGTCGCCTACAGCTTCCTGACGCGCATCGGCACCGAAACGGCGCTTGATTTCGCTCATTGGCACTTTGCCTGGACGGAAGCCAGCAATCTTGGCCTTTTGGGCAGTCTGCTGCAGACGCTTGTTGACCTGGCTCTCGATGCGCTCAGCCGGCACAGTGACGCTCATGCGGCGCTCAAGAGCAGTAGTATTTTCAACAGAAACTTGCATGGATATTCCTCGTTGCACAGACGTTAGCCGGCCGTTTCCGACCCCAGAATCAAGGGCATGCATTCTAGTGGGTCAAACTCAAGAAGTCACCCTACTGAAAACGGGTAAAAAAACAGCAGGCATTTTATCGGGACCGCTACACCAATGCAGCGCATCCCACAGGCGAATACAACCAATCACGCCAGGGCTCTGCGCCAACCGCTTCTATATATAGAAGAGACTGCCAATCACTCCCTGACGGCCGGCCTTGCAAGCAAGCCCGGCGAGCAGCGCGGCATCATCGAGCAACATAAATACGACGAAGCGCCCTGCTCTTGCGTCCCGAAACCGGCAATTGCCGGTTTTCAAAACCGCTAAAACAAAAAAGGCGCCAGACTGTTAAATCTGGCGCCTTTCGAAATATGGGGTGGACGATGGGGATCGAACCCACGACAACGGGAGTCACAATCCCGTGCTCTACCAACTGAGCTACGCCCACCATATTGCGTAACAAAAAAGCCAATTAACTTCTTTGTTGAAACCTCACCAGCCCGAAGACCCGAATGAAGCTTTAATTGGTGCGGATGAAGAGACTCGAACTCTTACGCCTCGCGGCGCTGGAACCTAAATCCAGTGTGTCTACCAATTCCACCACATCCGCAGATGAAGCCTTTGAAGCAAAAACGCCAGACCGTTAAATCTGGCGTTTTTTCGAAATATGGGGTGGACGATGGGGATCGAACCCACGACAACGGGAGTCACAATCCCGTGCTCTACCAACTGAGCTACGCCCACCATATCGCGTTACTTGTGCCAAAGCTGCCTAATGGCGCACCCGGCAGGACTCGAACCTGCGACCATCCGCTTAGAAGGCGGATGCTCTATCCAGCTGAGCTACGGGCGCCTTGTTAATCTGTACTCTTAAAGGACTACAAACTAAGTGCTTTCCAGTGTCGCAGAACATACATTCCGCTCCACCTTCTTAACCAGTGCTAGGCTGTGCCCGACAAGTGCGACGAATAGTATAGAGCGCTCCAAAGGTCGTCAAATCCTTTTTGAAAAAAATTCATTTAATTAAAGGGGTTAGGGGAATTTGCTGACCAAGCGCCTTTGCCCTCACCGCGCGACATGCGAGAATGCGTTCTCATTTTTTCCCCTCTCGATGGTTAATCACGCGCAATGACTGCACAACTAATCGACGGCAAATCGATCGCCGCCAGCCTGCGCCAGCAGATCGCCCAACGAGTTGCCGAGCGTCGCCAGCAAGGCCTGCGCACTCCCGGCCTCGCGGTGATCCTGGTCGGCAGCGATCCTGCCTCTCAGGTTTATGTCTCGCACAAGCGTAAAGACTGTGAAGAGGTCGGCTTCCTCTCTCAAGCGTACGACCTGCCCTCTGAAACCACGCAACAAGCGCTGACCGATCTGATCGATCGTCTCAACGACGACCCTGCGATCGACGGCATCCTGCTGCAACTGCCGCTGCCCGAGCACCTGGACGCCTCGAAACTGCTCGAGCGCATTCGCCCGGACAAAGACGTCGACGGTTTCCACCCTTATAACGTCGGTCGCCTGGCCCAGCGCATTCCGCTGCTACGTCCGTGCACACCTAAAGGCATCATGACGCTGCTGGAAAGCACTGGCGCTGACCTCTATGGAATGGACGCGGTGGTTGTCGGCGCGTCCAACATCGTCGGTCGTCCGATGGCGATGGAACTGCTACTGGCCGGCTGCACCGTCACTGTGACCCACCGCTTCACCAAAGATCTGGCCGGCCACGTCGGTCGTGCCGATCTGGTGGTCGTGGCCGCCGGCAAGCCGGGCCTGGTCAAGGGCGAGTGGATCAAGGAAGGCGCGATCGTGATCGACGTCGGCATCAACCGTCAGGACGACGGCAAACTGGTCGGTGACGTTGTCTACGAAACCGCCCTGCCCCGCGCTGGCTGGATCACTCCGGTGCCGGGCGGCGTCGGTCCGATGACCCGCGCCTGCCTGCTGGAAAACACCCTGTATGCGGCAGAAACGCTGCACGCCTGACCGGTACTTTCAGCAATAAGAAAAACCCGCCTTGTGCGGGTTTTTTCATGCCTGAGAAAAAACTGTAACCGTTCGCCGGAAACCCCTCTTTTTACAGGCCTTTTCACGAGATTTTCAGGCCCTTCAAACAACCATCGACAGATCTTCAGCCATACTCCTAGAATGCGACGCTTTGAAGAAATAACCCGTTACAAACTAACGGAATATCCAACCTTTATGAGTTCGCCCGCGTGAAAATTCGTCTCTCGATTCTGAGCCTGTTTTTTGCATTTACAGGCACTTTCATCACGCCAACGATCAACGCTGCGGAAACCACCGCTGCCCCTCGTGACGCTTCGACACTGAAGATCGCCTCCGGCAGCGCCCTGCTCATGGATATGCAGACCAACAAAGTCATTTATTCCAGCAACCCTGACGTGATCGTGCCGATCGCCTCGGTGAGCAAGCTGATGACTGGACTGGTAGTGGTTGAAGCCCGGCAAAACATGGACGAATGGATCAATGTCGATATCAGCAACACACCGGAAATGAGAGGTGTGTTCTCCCGAGTCAAACTCAAGAGTGAGCTGCCGCGCCGCGAGATGCTGCTGATTGCGCTGATGTCCTCGGAAAACCGCGCCGCCGCCAGCCTCGCGCACCACTATCCGGGTGGCTATGCAGCCTTTATCGCGGCGATGAACGCCAAGGCCAAGGCACTGGGCATGACCAGTACGCACTTCGTCGAGCCAACAGGCTTGTCGGAGCGTAACGTTTCCACCGCCCGCGACCTGAGCAAGTTGCTGGTGGCCGCGCACAAGTACCCGCTCCTCAGCGAGCTCACCACCACCAAGGAAAAAACCGTGTCGTTCCGCAAACCCAATTACACCTTGGGTTTCCGCAATACCGATCACTTGGTCAATAAAGCCGACTGGGACATCAAGATCACCAAGACTGGCTTCACCAACCCCGCCGGGCATTGCCTGGTACTGGTGACGAGGATGGGTAACCGTCCGGTCGCCTTGGTGATTCTCGACGCCTTTGGCAAATACACCCATTTTGCCGATGCCAGCCGTATCCGCAGCTGGGTTGAAACCGGCCGCAGCGCCAGCGTTCCTGCGGTGGCGCAACAATACAAGGCCGAGAAAAACCTCAAGTCGCGCCAGAGTGGCGTAGTTGAAGCGTCCAAGTAATCCGCCACACAAGGAAAAGCCCCGAATCTTCGGGGCTTTTTTTCATCTGTATATCAGTCATTGGGCAGCGGCATCTGGTCGTCATCGGGGATGCCATCGCCTGCACTCCGATCCCGTGCAGGTTCGGGCGTCGTGACATTGGGCCGGGCCATCGGATCGCGCAGCGGGCTATCCGGGTCCAGCACCGGATCAATCTCCGGCTCTGGGGTGGTAGGCACGCTGTCCGGTTTCTGGTCGTCGAAGCTTGAATCGGTACTCATACGCACCTCACATCAAGGTTTCAGATTGGCTAATGGGTCATAAGGCTTGGCCGGCTGCTTATCGTCCTCGCCGGGTTTCACGTCTTTCGGCGCTTTCGCCGGGCCGACGGGATCGACTTGCGGATCATCGAGATCCGGCGAATCCGGATCGAAGCCCAGATCATGTCCCGAAGAATGCTCGGTCGAATGCGGGCCTTTCGGCGATGGGGAATCTGCCATGCTCACCTCCTGATTCACCCGAAAAACGGGTTATAGGCGTAAGAGGCTTGCCGGGCGCAGTCGTGCCCGGCAGATGACGAACGGAGACTCAGTGTGCCGCCAATGCCTTGCGCGCCTGCGCTGCTTCGTTTTCCTGACCGGCCTGAGCCAGTTCATCCGCCGCTTTGAGCCAGCGCTGACGGTCGACGGCTGCCGGGATCTGCGAGGGTTTTTGAATCAGAATCGCCCAGCCACCGGACTTTTCCAGCGCCGATTCAAAAGCACTGAAACTCATCAGTTCGCGACGATTCATGCCGGCACGCAGCAAAACCTTCTGTTTATTGCGGTCGTAGCCGGACAGGATCGCGTAACGCGGCTCCGCCCAGAACGCCGAGCCCTCGCTAAAGCGCACCATCACCGGGTAACCCGCCGCCACTTGCATCAACAGCGCGGGCAGGTCGCTGTCCAGCGGATAAACCACCATGCCGTATTCACGGGCAAGGTTCTGGATATTCTCCTGCAGTTTGTCTTCGGCACCCGGCAAGCGCAGTGGCTTTTCCAGCAAACCCGGGGTAATCACGATGCCCTGCTGCGACAACAGGCTGGCCAGCACTTGCGGCCCGCTCTGATTGGCTTCGCCGCGATAGAACGTGCCACTGAGTTCGACCCGTTCCGGCAGACGCTTGACCTCAGGCGCGACACTGCCTGCACAGCCGGCCAACATGGCCGCGCATCCGGCCACCAGCAGCGCCGCACGAATTCGAGAAAATACCTGCACCATCGTCACTCTCTGTTCAGACGCCGGTCATCGTGTTCCGGCAACGCCTGCGATCATAGGGCCGCGCCAGGCTGCGGTATAGCCTTAAGCGGCAGACACATCGATTGCATAGAGCAAACTGATTGGTCACCACCGACCTTTGGTCAATAGCCTGAAACACCCCATTGTCTAGACTGTCACTGAAACAGAGCGAATTGAAAAAGTGTGCGCCCGATGCAGGGCGAAGAGGAGGCACTGATGAGCCTGACCATGACTATCGTAATGTTGATTGCCGGCTGGCTGGCCGTGGCGGCTGCCATGTTGTGGGGGGTGCTGCGGATTTCGCGGCGCCACCATCACCATCCGGTTCAGCCTGCTGCAGTTGAGAAAGCCGAGAAGCACCGGGTTCGCCACGCGACCGCGCACTGAAATTGAACAGCAAAAGCAAAAGCCCCCCTCACCCTAACCCTCTCCCAGAGGGAGAGGGGACTGACCGAGTGGCATACTCGAATTACGTAGACCTGCAATACCGAGCCGAACTCAAGACTAAAACACTCTTCAGATCGGCTCCCTCTCCCTCGGGAGAGGGCTGGGGTGAGGGGCTGGTCTTACCGGGTATAGAAAACCTGAAATGAAAAAAGGCCGCCTGAACTCAGTTCAAGCGGCCTTTTTGGCTTATTGGCGATTACGCCTGCTCAGCCAACTTCTTCTGCCTGGCCCGACGCGACATCATGTTCAGCACTTCAATCGCTGCCGAGAACGCCATCGCCGCATACACATAACCTTTCGGTACATGGGCGCCGAAGCCTTCAGCGATCAAGGTCATACCGATCATGATCAGGAAGCCCAGGGCCAGCATCACCACCGTCGGGTTGTCGTTGATGAACTTGGCCAGCGGCTCAGCAGCAAACAGCATCACCAGCACCGACACCACCACCGCGATGATCATGATCGGCAAGTGTTCAGTCATGCCGACGGCAGTAATGATGCTGTCGATCGAGAACACCATGTCGAGCATCAGGATCTGGCCAATAGCGGCAGCGAAACCCAGAGTAACCGTCGAAGTCGCCGACTTCGGATCTTCCGGCGCCGGGTCCATGCTGTGGTGGATCTCGGTCGTGGCTTTCCACACCAGGAACAGACCACCGGCAATCAGGATCATGTCCTTCCACGAGAATGCCTGACCCAGAATCTCGATGACCGGCGCGGTCAACTGCACGATGAAGGCGATGGTGCTCAACAGCGCCAGACGCAGGATCAACGCCATGCCGATACCGATGCGGCGCGCCTTCTGCTGGTACTGCTTGGGCAATTTGTTGGTCAGGATCGAGATAAAGATCAGGTTATCGATGCCAAGCACGATTTCCATCACCACCAATGTGGCCAAAGCAACCCAAGCGGTGGGGCTGGCGGCGAGCTGTAACAGATATTCCATGGGTCAGTCCTGACTCTGTGTAAGACGAATTAGATGGTCTTGGAGGAAGATTCGGATTTTTCCGCGTCTTTTTCCGGTGTTTCTTTTTTCTCGATCAAGCCGCCGGTGGCATCGCTCAGCGCTTGTTCAGCGGCTTTATGGGTGTCGTCGATCGCTTGCTTGGCGCTTTCGGCAGCCTTGCCCATCAATTGCTGGGCGCTTTTCTCAGCCTGATCGCAACCGGCCAAAAGCAGTAAAGACGTAAACATCAATGCTGGGATGGTGTATTTCATAAAGTTTCCTTCGAATGAACAGACAGGCTCACAGACCGGCCGTCGATGGCTGGGCATTCTAGGGAGATGAACACTTCAGGAAAATTCGTATTTTTAGCGGCTATACTTCGGTTTTCACGAACTGTAGAACGTTATGCTCAATTACCGACAACTGCATTACTTTTGGGTCGTAGCCAAGACCGGCAGCATCGTGCGCGCCTGCGAGCAATTGAACCTGACGCCACAGACCATCAGCGGGCAGATTTCACTGCTCGAACAGACTTATGGCATCGAGTTATTCAGACGGGTTGGCCGACAGCTGGAACTCACAGAAGCCGGGCGACAAGCCCTGCCCTACGCCGAGCAAATGTTTCAACTCGGCGGCGAACTGGAATTGATGCTGCGCGCCCAGCCCAACGAACAGCAGATTCTGTTCCGTGTAGGGGTGGCAGACGTGGTGCCAAAATCCATCGTCTATCGCCTGATAGCACCGACCATGGAGCTGAATGAACCGCTGCGCATCACCTGCCGCGAAGACAAACTCGAACGCTTGCTCGCCGATCTGGCCATCCAGCGCCTGGACCTGGTGATCTCCGACAGCCCGATGCCTTCGCATCTGGACATCAAGGGCTACAGCCAGAAACTCGGTGAATGCGGGATCAGTTTCTTTGCCACCGCCGAACTGGCGGGCAGATACGGTCAGGATTTCCCGCGCAGCCTGCACGGCGCGCCACTGCTGATTCCTGGCGCGGAAACCGTAGTGCGCAGCCGCTTGCAGCGCTGGTTTGCCGAGCAGCAGATCCAGCCGCAAATCGTCGGCGAGTTTGATGACAGCGCCTTGATGCAGGCGTTTGGCCAATCCGGCAGCGGGATTTTTATCGGCCCGAGCGTGATTGCCGACGAAGTGAAGCGCCAGTACGGCGTCGAACTGATAGGCCAGACCGACGCAGTGACCGAGTCGTTCTATGCCATTTCGGTGGAACGCAAGGTCAAGCACCCCGGTATCGTTGCGATTACCGAAGGTGCCCGACGCGAGCTGTTTACTGCGTTATGACGCCTCAGCGCACATTTCGCGCGGCTTGAGCGTCATCAGCACCATGGCGAGGAACACCGAGAGCAAGATGAAACCGGCGGCGGCAAAGCCGAGGAAGCCCAGACCTGCACTGTCGATGACCCGGCCACCGACGATAGCGCCCAGACCGATGCCCAGATTGGCCCCGGCGATGTTCAGCGAAGCAGCAAAGGCCGGCGCTTCTGGCGCGGCTTTCATCAGACGCACATGGCTGACCAGGAACAATGCAGCCTGGGTGATACCCCAGATACCCATGGCCACCGCCAGACCCACTGGCGAATGAATGTTCGGCACCAGCGAGACCATGCCGGAAATCATGAACGCACAGAACAACACCGACGCCCCCAGCGGATGCCGGTCCACCGCACGACCGCCCAGCGAGTTGCCAATCAGCCCGACCGCGCCGAAGGCCATCAGGCACCAACCGACCACGGTGCCGTTGAAACCGGCGAGGCGCTCAAGAATGTCGGCCAGATAGGTGTAAGCGGTAAACATGCCGCTGAACACCAGAATCGACAGGACGATATGGCCGATCATCAACGGGCTGCGCAAGATCTTGAACTGCGAACGGAAGCTGACCTGATGCTGATGCAGGCTGGTTTTCGGCAGGTAAACAAACAGCAGCAAGGCTTTGGCAAACGCGATGACTGCCAGAATGCCAAAGGCACTGCGCCAGCCGAACGCATCGGAGATCAACGTACCTACCGGAATACCGAACACCGTGGCGCAGACAATGCCGAAGCCGATCTTGGCGATCGCGCGGCCGGCGAAATCCGGGCCGACGATGTCCACCGCTGTTTCACTGGCCAAGGCCCAGAACACCGGCAGACCGAGCGCCGGGATCAGTCGGGCAATCGCCATCACCCAGATGTTCGGCGCCAGCGCGGCCACGGTATTGGCGAGGCCAAACATGATCAGGATGCTGATAAACAGCTTGCGCCGCTCGAAGCGAGCGAAATAGGCGGTCAAGAAAGGCCCGAACATGGCCACGGTAAAAGCGAATAGAGTCACCAGCAACCCGGCCTGCGGGATGGTGACTTCAAGGTCGCGGGCAATCGCCGGCAACAGGCCGACGATGACGAATTCCGTGGTCAGCACCGTGAATCCGGCGGCAGACAACAGAAGAATGGGCAACAGCATGCGCAACTCCAGCAAAACGACGACACCAGCGTTGACCCGGAGGCCCGCTGGCATGACTTGAAAATAAGGATGGGCAATCTTAACAGAGTGTGTCCGGGCTGACTTGCCCAAACCTGCCGACTTTGTTGCCTGATCCGGTGGCAGATCGTCACAGGCCTGAAGGATAAGGCCTACGCTGTGATAAAGTCCGCGCCCTGAAAAACGTACAGCCTATTCAACGACCAGTTTACTGGCGTTGATCTCGCGTCAGCCCTTTCGGTGCGTGACGGTGGTCTGCCCCCGTTTTGCCATCGCTATCACGCAACCCTGCACCCTATAAAAAATCAGAGATGCCGCTATGACTGCTTCATCCCCTTCTCTATTGCAACGTCTGAAGAACCTGAGCCTGGTCGCACAGATCCTCATCGGTCTGATCGCCGGTATTGCCTTGGCGATGTTTGCCCCGCAAGTGGCAAAAGACACCGCGTTCATTGGCAAAGTGTTCGTGTCGGCGTTGAAAGCCGTCGCGCCGATTCTGGTGTTCGTGCTGGTAATGGCCTCGATTGCCAACCACAAGCACGGCCAGGAAACCCACATCCGCCCGATTCTGTTCCTCTATCTGCTGGGCACCTTCGCCGCAGCGGTGGTAGCCGTCATCGCCAGCATGGCGTTCCCGTCGCACTTGGTGCTCGCCACCGAGAACGTTGCGGTCACTGCGCCGGGCGGCATTGGTGAGGTCTTGCAAAGTTTGCTGCTTAGTGTGGTCGATAATCCGGTGAAGGCGCTGATCGAAGCCAACTTCATCGGCATTCTGGCCTGGGCGATCGGCATGGGCGTCGCGATTCGCCATGCCGGTGACACTACCCGCGAAGTGCTGGGTGATCTGTCCAACGGTGTGACCTTGATCGTGCGTGTGGTGATTCGCTTTGCACCGCTGGGCATTTTCGGTCTGGTCGCTTCGACACTGGCCACCTCAGGTTTTGGCGCACTGATCGGTTACGCGCATCTGCTGGCCGTCCTGCTCGGTTGCATGCTGTTCGTGGCGCTGGTGATGAACCCGCTGATCGTGTTCTGGAAGCTGCGTCGCAATCCGTATCCGTTGACCCTCAAGTGCCTGCGTGAAAGCGGTATCACTGCATTCTTCACCCGCAGCTCGGCGGCGAACATTCCGGTCAACCTGGAATTGAGCAAGCGTCTGGGCCTGCACGAAGACACCTATTCGGTGTCGATCCCGCTGGGCGCGACCATCAACATGGCCGGCGCGGCGATCACCATTACCGTGCTGACCCTGGCTGCCGTGCACACCTTAGGCATTGCCGTGGACATCCCAACCGCCATCCTGCTCAGCGTTGTCGCGGCGATTTGCGCCTGCGGCGCTTCAGGTGTCGCCGGTGGTTCGCTGCTGCTGATTCCGCTGGCGTGCAGCCTGTTCGGCATCCCAAGTGAAATCGCCATGCAGGTCGTGGCAGTCGGCTTCATTATTGGTGTGTTGCAGGATTCGGCAGAGACCGCGCTGAACTCGTCGACTGACGTGTTGTTTACCGCTGCGGCGTGCCTGGGTGAAGAGGCGAAAGCCCAACGCACTGCGTAAAAATCGCTGCAATAAAAAGCCCGCCATGGTGTGAACCTTGCGGGCTTTTTTGTGGCTGAGATCTTTTCCCCCTCACCCCAACCCTCTCCCCCCAGGGGGGCGAGGGGGAAAGGGAGCTGATTTGTGTGCTGTTCAAAACCTGAGTTCGACTCGATAGATCAGGTCGGCGTATCTCGAACAAACAACTCGGTCAGTCCCCTCTCCCTCCGGGAGAGGGCTAGGCGGGCGGCGTTCCGATGAGGGGCTTCTGGCGGTTTAGAACGCGCCCATGTAATCACGCTTGCCCACTTCAACCCCGTTATGACGCAGCAGCGCATAAGTGGTGGTGACGTGGAAGAAGAACTGCGGCAAGCCATAAGTCAGCAAGTACGACTGGCCACTGAAGCGCTTCTCTTTCGGTGTACCCGGACGGGTTACGATTTCGATGCCTTCCTTGCCATCGATCTGCTCTGGCTTGATCTCGCCGATGTAGGCCAGCACCTTGGCGATCAAGGCTTGCAGCTCGGCGAAGGTGGTTTCGGTATCCTCGTACTTCGGCACTTCGACTTCAGCCAGACGCGAGGAAACGCCTTTGGCGAAGTCCACGGCGATCTGTACCTGACGGGTCAGCGGGAACATGTCCGGGAACAGACGCGCTTGCAGGAAGGCGTTCGGGTCGATGTTTTTCTCGGTGGCGTGGGCTTCAGCCTTTTTCAACACATCGCTCAAAGCGTTGAGCATTTGTTGAAAAACCGGGACGGATGCGGCGTATAGGGAAATGGTCATGGCAGTCTCGTGGGTGGCTGGGTGGAACAAGGAGGCGATTATAGCCATGCTTGATGACCACACGGCTTGCCTTTTGTTTGGCAAGGATTAGGCTAGGCGCCTTCGACTGCAGAGGGAACGCGCGATGACCACAGAACCAGAATCCACCTTCGACGAGCCTCGGCTCAATGCCACGGAAATCCGCATCCTCGGCTCGTTGATCGAGAAACAGGCGACCAGCCCGGAAACTTATCCGCTGACACTCAACGCTTTGGTCACCGCGTGCAATCAGAAAACCAGCCGCGAACCGGTGATGAACCTGACTCAGGGCCAGGTTGGCCAGAGCCTGCGCGCCCTCGAAGGCCGCGGTTTCGCCAAGCTTGTCATGGGCAGTCGCGCCGACCGCTGGGAGCACAAGGTCGACAAGGCGCTGGAGCTGGTGCCGGCCCAAGTGATTTTGAGTGGATTGATGTTTCTGCGTGGTCCGCAAACCGTCAACGAACTGCTGACCCGCAGCGGCCGCATGCATGATTTCGAAGATGCCGAACAGGTGGTGCATCAGCTTGAACGCCTGATTGCGCGCGGGCTGGCGGTGCTGATTCCGCGTCAGGCCGGGCAGCGTGAAGATCGCTACACCCATGCGCTGGGGGACCCGGCGGACATCGAAGCGATCATGGCGGCGCGGCAGAATCCGTCGGATCGCGGCGCAAGCAGTGGCGTGTCAGTCGAGCGCATCGAAGAGCTCGAGGCGCGGATCGCCGCACTGGAAGAACGCCTGGCCCGCCTAGAATAACCACACAGAACCAATGCAGGAGTGAGCCTGCTCGCGATAGCGGTGTATCAGTCAAATATGATGTGACTGACACACCGCTATCGCGAGCAGGCTCACTCCTACAAGGGATCTATGTTTACTCCCCATCCCAGTAATCCACACCATCCGTCTGCCGCGCCACCGCCACAAAACCTGAGGCATTGCCCTCGGCATCGACGTTGAAGTTATCCATCACCGCATATTTGTTCGAATCCGGGTATTCGCAGATTTCCGGCTGCTGCTGGGTGCTCACCGCCAGATAACGCAATTCGCCCGAGCTGGTGTTGATGATCTGATGCGCCTTCTCCGGGCCACCCGGCGGACAGGCGATCACATCGCCTTCGCGAATCGGAAAACGCTCGGCGCCAAGACGCACCTCGCCCTCCCCGGCCACCACGTAGAACATTTCTTCGTTGACCCGATGGCTGTGAAACGGACTGCCGCGCATGCCCGGTGGCAACGCGTACAGCCGATAACCAAGCTTCTGCGAACCCAATTGCTGACCGACGCGGGCCATGCGCTGCTGATAACGCCCGGCGGTTTCGCCTTCGGGTGCCAAGGCTTCGGGCAGGGGTTCGAGTTCGACCTGATGCAGGTTGAGGATGGGCGGGTGCATGGGGGCCTCGGTCACGGTTTTTTGTGGTGGGCAAGTCTGGGCTTGCTGGGGAGGCAGTATAGGCAAGGTTCTGATCTAAATCCGTTGTGAGGCCATCGCGAGCAGGCTCACTCCTACAGGGTGAACGCATTCCAACTGTAGGAGTGAGCCTGCTCGCGATGAAGCCGGTAAGGCTCTTACACAATTCGCTGATCAGCTCCGGGCGAACGCCACCGCCGCCGCAAATTGCTCTTCAGTCGGGCGCACGCCGGTGTACAAGACAAACTGCTCCAGCGCCTGAATCGCAATGACCTCCAGCCCGGTAATCACCTTTTTACCTTCGGCCCGAGCGCGCACGATCAACGGCGTCTCCGACGGAATCGCGACCACATCAAATACCGTCTCAGCCGCAGCAATAACTTGAGGCTCGAACGCCAACTGCCCAGCCTCCGGCCCACCGTCCATACCCACCGGCGTCACGTTGATCAGCATCTGCGGGCGCTCATCGCCCAGCTCAGCCTGCCAGCGATAACCCAGCGATTGCGCCAAGGCACGCCCTGCCCGCTCGTTACGGGCGACGATCAAACCGTTTTTATAACCACCATCGCGCAAAGCGCTGGCCACCGCTTTGGCCATGCCGCCGCTGCCGCGCAGGGCGAAAGTCGATTCTTTGGGCACTGCGTGGGTTTTCAGCAACTGCTCAATGGCAATGTAATCGGTGTTGTAAGCCTTGAGGTGGCCGCTGGTGTTGACGATGGTATTGATCGACTGGATCGCCGCTGCCGACGCGTCCAGTTCGTCGACCAGCGCAATGCAGGCTTCCTTGAACGGCATCGACACGCCACAGCCACGAATTCCCAGTGCGCGGATGCCGCCGACGGCACCGGTCAGGTCCTGGCTACTGAACGCCTTGTAGTAAAAGTTCAGCCCCAACTGCTCATACAAATGGTTATGAAAACGCAGACCGAAATTGCCTGGGCGCCCTGACAGGGACATGCACAGCTGGGTGTCTTTGTTCGGGTTCATCTGCATGAAACTTCTCCTTCAAACGCACTTTCGGATAGACGGGATTAGCCAGCCCATCGGGTTCTGAACGATCATAGAGGCCTGTTTTAAACGTGTTTTGTGGCCCTCGCCGGCCCGGTAAAGAAGCCGGTACAGACCTTACACAAAATTTACCCAACGGCTGTGCTGATTTTCACAATTTCGCTGTCTTAGAAGTATCCCCGCGACAACTGTGGGCCTGGTGCAGGCCCTGTCACCGGGTCGAAGAACCGAGGACTCATCATGATTCGTAAACTCCCCATTCTGGCCTTGTTGATTGGCGCACTCGCTGTCACAGGTCAGGCAGAAGCCGGTGGTGGCCACGGCTGGCAAGGCCCTGCGGTGTTTGGCGCGATCGTCGGCTCGGCCATCATCGGCTCGGCACTGATCAACCAGGATCGGCCGGTGTATGTGCAACAACAGCCGGTTTATGTTCAACCACAACCGGTCTACGTGCAGCAGCCACCACCACCGGTCTACTACCAACCGGCACCGGTGTATGTGCAGCAACCGGTGTACATCCAACAGGCCCCCGTCTACTACGGCCCGCCTCGCGGCTATTACGGTCGGCCACATGGCTACTATGGCGGCCCACGCTGGTAACCGAAACACAAAGCCCCGCTTTTATAGCGGGGCTTTTTTATGACCGTTGGTCGGCCAGCGTCTGAAAAAATCTCGCCAAGGTCGCTGTGAGGACAGTTTCACCGGCTAAAGTCGGCATGATTGAGTGACCGTTATGTACATTTCCACAAAACGGTCACTTTTTTGTCATGACGGAGCTGCAATCTGAATCCGTCCGTAAACAACAGGTTGATAACAACAAGGACGACTGTATGCCAACACAAAACCCGCACCGCATCGTCGGCCTGTGCACCTCCAGCAAGGTGTACAGCGCGCTGACCGAACTCAAGCACCTGGAAGGCCATCGCTGCGCGAAATTTCTCTCGCTGCTGGCGGAAAATCTTGTGCACAAGGGTTTGCTCAACGAGCGCGAGGTCATGCACATGCTTGATCAGGTGGTCGACTGAGCCCGCCCTCAACGGCGTCAATGACCACTATCGAAAGCGTTGATTGTCCGTAGAACCGGCGAATCTCTAAGGTAGCTCCATTGATAGATGGAGGTACTCGTCATGGCTCAGGTTCAAATCATGTCCGTTATCGGCAGCGCCGTTCCCGCTTCGCTCAGGGCTTCGGGCTTGCTCGCCTGCTGGTATCTGATGCGCGACGGTGAAGCGATCAGCGGCCCGCTCACTTCCCTGCCCGCTGCGCAGGCACTGTCGCAGAAGATCGTCAGCGAGCCGTTCCACGCTTAAGGCAGTTGCACCTTGGGCTTGGTCTCGGCGAACAACGCCCAGCTCGACATGAACAACGCCGCGATCAGCGGCCCAATCACAAAACCGTTGAGGCCGAACACTGCCAGACCGCCAAGGGTCGAGATCAGAATCAGGTAATCGGGCATTTTGGTGTCCTTGCCCACCAGAATCGGTCGTAGCACGTTGTCCACCAGACCGATCACGAAAACCCCGAACAAGCCCAGCACCACGCCCTGCCAGATCATCCCGCTGAGCAGGAAATACACCGCCACCGGCGCCCAGACAATCCCCGCGCCCACCGCTGGCAGCAACGACAAAAACCCCATCAAGACCGCCCACAGCAATGCGCTGGGGATGTCGAGAAACCAGAAAATCGCTCCGCCCAGCGCGCCTTGAGTCACCGCGACTACGAGATTGCCCTTCACCGTCGCCCGAACCACGCGGTTGAACTTCAACTGCAAGCGCCGCTTGTGGCCTTCCTCCAGTGGCACGGCGGTCCGCACCTTGCGCGCCAGTTCGGCGCCGTCACGCAGAAAGAAAAACAGCAGATACAGCATGATGAAAAAACTCACCACGAACTCGAACGTACCCTGACCAAAACTGAACGCTTGAGTGGCCAGGACCTGACTGCCCTGCATCGCCGATTTGACGATTTTCTCGCGCAGGCCATTGAGTTCGCCCATGCCGAAACGGTCGAGCAAGTGCTGAAAGTATGGCGGCAAGCTGTGCTTGAACTGCGCCAGATACGCGGCAATGTCCAGCTCACCGCTTTCGATATTCTTGTAAACCGTCGCCCCCTCCTGCACCAGCAACACGCTGACGATGATCACCGGCAAAATCGCGATGACCAGACAGATGCTCAATGTGCACAGCGAGGTCAGGTTACGTTGCCAGCCGAATTTCGCCTGCAATTTGCGTTGCATCGGCGCAAACAGAATGCCGAGGATCACCGCCCAGAACACCGCACCGTAGAACGGCAACAGGATCCAGATAAAGGCCACCGTGACCAGCACCAGCAGCACGGTCAGGGATTTGAATTGAAGGCTTTTTTCGTTCATGTCCGATCCATTTCAGTCAGGCGTCATGCACGCCCCGATCCTTAGTCAACCGGGGCCTGCACGAGTGCCATCTTTATTCATGGAGCATAGTTGCGGATCGGCATGAGGCGGTTATCTAACCGGCAGTTGCACGATCTGCTCGGTGTTCAGCACATCGCCAAAGGTGTCCTCGACCTCCGCCAGCGCGGCTTTGTGCAAGGAATCCTTGTCGATGGTCACGCCATTGGCGCGGGTGATCGCCCGGGTCGCCGAGGCGTCGGACGCGACTATCACGTTGTAACCCAACGGCGCTGCATCGCGCGCGGCGCCGGCGACACAGGCGTGGGTCATCAGGCCCGCGACGATGACCGTGCGGATACCGGACTGCTTCAGGCGTTCGTTCAGATCGGTGCTGCCGAACACACTGACGGTGGTTTTTTGCAGCACCAGGTCCTTGGCGCGTGGCTGCATCTGCGGGTGAAATTTCACCGTGTCACCATCGATGGCAAACACTGACGAACCGGCCGGGGCCACATGTTGAACGTGATAAACGGGGATCTTGTGGCGGTCGGCGAAGGCGATCAGCTTACGGGTGTTGGCCAGCGCGGCGGCACCATCGGGGATCGGCATCTTGCCGGTGAAGTATTCGTTCTGAAAATCGATCACCAGCAACGCGGATTTGCCGGCGGGCAACTGGCTGACCGGTGTGGCGCCAGACATTGCACGGATCGTTGGATGGCTGTCTGCCAAGGCAGTGGTGCTGGCCAATACAGCGGAAAATGCACAAGCGCTGAGAAATCGACGGGGCAAGCGTTGCATGGGGGAATTCCTTTGTTCATTGAGTGATGGACAAAGCTTAAGCAGCCGCCCGCATTGGGAACACCGTGAAACCGGCACATGATCTGTGCTGTTTATGCACAGATATGACGCCCCGCCAAAGCATAGATCCAGGTCAATAAAGCTCGCCGGAATCCGCATTACCCTGCCGCGCTTTTGCGACCGACACCGCCATGAACCCAACCCTCGCCACCCCGGAACTGCTTGCCCCCGCCGGCACCCTGAAAAACATGCGCTACGCCTTCGCCTACGGCGCCGATGCAGTTTACGCCGGGCAACCGCGCTACAGCCTGCGGGTGCGCAACAACGAATTCGATCATGCCAATCTGGCGCTGGGTATTCGCGAAGCGCAGGCGCAGGGCAAACGCTTCTACGTGGTGGTCAACATCGCTCCGCACAACGCCAAGTTGAAGACCTTTCTCAAGGATCTGGCACCGGTGATCGAGATGGCACCGGATGCGCTGATCATGTCCGACCCGGGGCTGATCATGCTGGTGCGCCGGCATTTCCCGCAGATGCCGATACACCTGTCGGTGCAGGCCAACACGGTGAATTGGGCGAGTGTCGAGTTCTGGCAGCAGCAGGGGCTGAGCCGGATCATCCTGTCGCGAGAACTGTCACTGGAAGAGATCGGCGAAATCCGCGAACAGGTGCCAGGTATGGAGCTGGAAGTGTTCGTGCATGGTGCGTTGTGCATGGCCTATTCCGGGCGCTGCCTGCTGTCGGGCTACATGAACAAACGCGACGCCAATCAAGGCACCTGCACCAATGCCTGTCGCTGGAAATACTCGGCGCAGGAAGCCACGCAAAACCAGCTCGGCGAGATCGTCCAGACCTTTCAGCCCGAGCCGACCCTGGGCCTCGGCACGCCGACCGATCAGGTGTTCCTGCTGCAGGAAGCCAATCGCCCTGACGAGTTGATGCCGGCGTTCGAAGACGAGCACGGCACCTACATCATGAACGCCAAGGACCTGCGCGCCGTGCAACACGTCGAGCGCCTGACACGCATGGGCGTGCATTCATTGAAGATCGAGGGCCGAACCAAATCGCATTTCTACTGCGCGCGTACCACCCAAGTGTATCGCCGGGCAATTGATGATGCCGTGGCCGGGCGTGAGTTTGATCGCAGCCTGATGACCGATCTGGAGTCACTGGCGCAGCGTGGCTACACCGAGGGTTTCCTGCGTCGGCATGTGCATGACGAGTATCAGAATTATCAGCATGGCAGCTCGGTGTCGGAGCGTCAGCAATTCGTCGGCGAACTGACCGGCGAACGGCGTGATCGCTTGGCCGAGGTCAAGGTGAAGAACCGCTTTGCCCTTGGCGATCATCTGGAACTGATGACCCCCAAAGGCAATTTTAATTTTGATCTGCATGAGTTGCAGAGCATCAAGGGTGAGGCGATCGAGGTGGCGCCGGGGGATGGGCATACGGTTTATCTGCCGATTCCGGAGGGGGTGGATTTGCGGTTTGGGTTGTTGATGCGGGATCTGCGGGGCGCCTGAGAAGCCCTCATCGGAACGCCGCCCGCCTAGCCCTCACCCAGAGGGAGAGGGGACTGATTGGGGGATATTGGAGAGATCCACCGACCTGAAAATTCGTCGGTGAATCCACAATCGACTTTTCTGATCAAGAAAATCAGACTTGGCCGAATCCATAATCGACTCGGTTGTTCAGGTCGGCGTATAGCGCATGACAACTCGGTCAGCGCCCTCTCCCTCCGGGAGAGGGCTGGGCGGGCGGCGTTCCGATGAGGGTCGGCTTTTCCTACACACTAAACTCCTCCCGCAACATCGCCACAAACGCCTCCCGCGCCGGATGCACCCCGGCGTTTTCATGCCAATAAAACAAATTGTCGACGGCGGTCAACTCCGGGAATTCGTACCCCACACACCCAGCCCCTTTCGCGTACTGCTCAAACACGCCCTTGGGCACCAGTGCCACTCCTGCCCCGGCACTCACACACCCGACAATCGCCCCGTAACTGGCCAGGCTGACAATCGGCAGCGCTTGCCCCTGACGCAACAGCCAATGCTCCAGCGCCGCCCGATACGGACAACCCTGCGGCCACATGAACACGGTCTTGTCCTGCAGATCATCAATGTCGCGCACCGGTCCAAACGAGGTCGACGCGATCAGCAGCAATTCTTCGCGATACATCGGCGTGCGCTTGAGCTGCGAACGTTCGACATCCACCGCGACAATCGCCCCGTCGAGGCGATGGCTGACGGTATCGTCGAGCAATTGCCCCCAAGTGCCGGTGGTGAGTTCCAGCGCCACCTGCGGATAACGCTTGTGAAACTTCGCCAGCAAGCGCGGCAGGCGCCCGGTCGCCGAGGATTCGATCGCGCCGATGCGCAACGGCCCGGACGGCTCGGCCGAAGGATCCACCGCGCGCTTGGCCTCGACGGTCAGCGCCAGAATCTTTTCCGCATAGACCAGAAACGTCTGCCCCGCCGGACTGATGCGCAACCCGCGACCCTCACGCAGAAACAGTGCAACGCCCAACTCGGCCTCAAGTGCCTTGATCCGTGCGGTGATGTTCGACGGCACGCAGAACAGCTTTTGCGCCGCCCGGGCGATGCTGCCGACCTCGGCCACAGTCTTGAACATACGGATTTGTGCCAGCTCCATACCCATCACTCTGAGTGAACATTCAGCGCAGTATAAGTCAGTTGTGGCGAATGATCGGGCGCCCGGATACTCGGCCGAATCAACACCACCGAGCGCCCGATCATGCCGCACCCTTCCCCGTTGAAAATCCTCCTGGCGATGGCATTTGTCGTCGGTTGCTGGGCCTATTCGCCGACCGGCATCCACATCGGCCTGCAAGCCTATGAACCCGGACATTTGGCGTTGCTGCGGTTTCTTTTGGCCTCGCTGTTCATGGCGTTGATCGCTGCGTTCAAGGGCATTCGCCTGCCACATCTGCGCGATGTGCCGCTGTTGTTCGCTTTGGGATTCTTCGCCGTGAGCCTGCATCACGTCGCACTGAACATCGGCCAGCAAAGCGTCAGTGCCGGCGCCTCCAGCGTATTGGCACAATCGAGCCCGCTGTTCAGCACACTGCTGGCCCGATTCGTGTTCAGGGAACAAGTCAGCGCTTGGCGTTGGGGTTGTGTGTTGCTCGGGTTTGTTGGCGTGGTGATCGTGGTCAGCGGCGATAAGGGTTTGGGGGCTATCGATGTCCATGGCTTGCTGATCTTGCTGGCAGCGATGTCGTGGAGCATTTATTTCGCGCTGCAAAAACATCATGCGCGGCGATACGACGGCTTCAGTCTGGCCTGTTATGCGGTGTGGTCGGGGACGTTGATGCTGCTGATCTATCTGCCAGGGCTGGGGGACACCGTGATGAAAGCGCCGCTGCGGGCGCAATGGGCGGTGTTGGCGCTAGGGGTATTTCCCAGTGCGCTGGCCTATCTGGCGTGGGGATTTGTGCTCAAGCATGTGGATCTGAGCCGGGCGACAATGACGTTGTATCTGATACCGCCGACGGCGATGGGGATTGCGTCGGTTGGTTTGGCTGAGCGGCCGACATTACTGGTGCTGGTGGGGTCGGTGGTGGTGTTGATCAGTGTGTTGGCGTTGAATCTGGAGCGACGGGTTGGCGATGTTCGGGCTGCCGGGGTCTGATCTGAAATGGTTTTGCGGCTGATACAGTCTTCGCGAGCAGGCTCGCTCCCACAGGGAGAACGCATTCCAAAATGTGGGAGCGAGCCTGCTCGCGAAGGGGCCGGTAAATCCAGCACAACAACCAGGATTCAGCGCCGATCATCGGACAATGGCGTCGGCTCATCCGCCGGCAGCACGTCTTCATCATCCGCCGCCGGATCCTTCCAGTCCTCGGGCCGGTCGGCATCGCTCAGCGGATCCTGACCCGGGGGCATACCCATCGGTGAATCATGATCAGCCAATGTCGGCTCATCGGTTCCGGGCATCGGCCGGGTCGGATCGGTGGGAAGAACACCACCCTGAAACAGCAAGTCGTTAGCCATGACACACCTCACCAAGGAGGTCCGGAAAACCCGGGCCATATCACTTGGAAGTGCCCCTGTGATCGCCGTGCTATCGAACAGACCAACGGCGATCAACCCTGCGCCGAGAAACGATCACGGCTGTTGGTCAAGTGCAGCCACATCGCTGCCCGGGCTGCATCCGCGTCCTGACGCTTGATCGCATTCAGAATCGCCTCATGCTCCAGATGGGCCAGTTGCCCGAGCTTGCTCAGATCCGCCGCGCCGCGTTCGGCGGCATTCAGCCGGTTGCGCGGGATCATGGCACTGCCCAAGTGCTGCATGATCTCGCTGAAGCAAACGTTGCCGGTGGCTTCGGCAACCAGCAAATGAAAGCGTCGATCCGCTTCGACGCAGCTGTCGTTGTTGTCCAGCAAACGTTGATAGTCGTCCAGGGCCTGACGCATCTGCAGCAATTGCTGCTCGCTACGCCGTTGCGCGGCCAATGCGGCGGCTTGGGTTTCCAGGCCCAGGCGCAATTCAAGAATGCTGCGTACACCGAGCGCCGTGTCGACATTCAGGCGCAAGCCCTGCTCCGCTGCGCGCTCGATCACAAACGTGCCGATGCCATGCCGCGTCTCGACCAGCCCCGACGCCTGCAATTTGGAAATCGCCTCGCGCACCACGGTGCGGCTGACGCCGTGCTCCTGAACGATGGAATTCTCCGAGGGCAACTTGTCGCCGGGCGATAACTGGCCGAGCAGGATGCTCTGGGTGAGTTTCTCCACCAGGTCATGGGCAAGGTTGTGCGCACGTTTGCGGGCGGGGGCGTCGAGGTCTTCTTGCATGGTCGGTTCCGGCGATCGGGTCTTGCGGATCGTAGCATCGTGCGCACGGCGGTTGGGATTGATTTTAGCGCTGCAACTTGTATGACAACACTCAAATCAACCAACACAATTTCCAGGCTTCTTGACTATTAAACGTGTACAGCCAAAGAAGCCCTGAGCAGTTCTTTGGCGATAAAACCCAATAAACATTAGGTATGAACGCGAAAAGGAATAAAAAACCGCCCATCCAGAAAAAATTAATCGGCCCTCCCCACTTGTAGGACAAAAAAATGCAGTTGTATGATGTCTATCAACAACGCAGCACCCAGCCCCTACCCCGCATAAAAATAATCAGTGGGAGAAAACCAAGTGAAAACCTCCGTCTCCGGGATGAACGAGGGCGTCGATTCGACACTCGCGTCGGCCATCTCGAAAGTCAAACGCCACGTCCTGCCGCTCTTCGTGATCATGTTCATCGTCAATTACATTGACCGGGTGAACATCGGTTTCGTCCGCACTCACATGGAACATGACCTGGGCATTGGTGCCGCCGCTTATGGCTTCGGCGCCGGTCTGTTCTTCATCGGTTACGCGCTGTTCGAAGTCCCCTCCAACATGCTCCTGCAGAAAGTCGGCGCACGCATCTGGCTGACTCGCATCATGTTCACCTGGGGCCTGGTCGCCGCCGGCATGGCGTTCATCCAGAACGAAACCCACTTCTATGTATTGCGCTTTTTGCTTGGCGTGGCCGAGGCCGGGTTCTTCCCCGGGGTGATCTACTACTTCACCCGCTGGCTGCCCGGCGCTGAACGCGGCAAGGCGATTGCGATCTTCCTCAGCGGCTCCGCCGTGGCCTCGCTGATCTCCG
This sequence comes from Pseudomonas sp. MYb2, assembly GCF_002979955.1. Lineage (NCBI taxonomy): Bacteria > Pseudomonadati > Pseudomonadota > Gammaproteobacteria > Pseudomonadales > Pseudomonadaceae > Pseudomonas > Pseudomonas sp. MYb2. The sequence goes on along the minus strand of NZ_PCQC01000002.1, from coordinate 57,071 downwards.
GTCCGTTGTCCGGTCTGCTCCTGCAGATCAACGGGCTGGGCATGCACGGCTGGCAATGGATGTATTTCATTGAGGGGATGTTTTCGGTGTGCCTATGCGTCTTCGTCTGGTTCTGGCTCGACGCCAAACCCCACGACGCGAAATGGCTGACCCGCGCCGAACAGGACGCACTGGTCAACGCCATCGACGCGGAACAGAAGGCCCGCGAAGCCGCGACGCCGATCCGGCCATCGATGGGCAAACTGCTCAAGGATCGCCAGATCATCCTGTTCTGCCTGATCTACTTCTTCATTCAATTGACCATCTACGCGGCGACCTTCTGGCTGCCGAGCATCATCAAGAAAATGGGCGAGATGAGCGACTTCCAGGTCGGCCTGTTCAACTCGATTCCGTGGTTGCTGTCGATCATCGGCATGTACGCCTTCGCTTCGTTCTCGGCCAAGTGGAAACACCAGCAGGCGTGGGTCGCCACTGCATTGTTGATCGCCGCTGCGGGGATGTTCATGTCCACCACCGGCGGGCCGATCTTCGCCTTCGTTGCGATCTGCTTTGCCGCGCTGGGTTTCAAATCCGCTTCGTCGCTGTTCTGGCCGATTCCGCAGGCGTATCTGGATGCGCGCATTGCTGCGGCAGTGATCGCGTTGATCAACTCGGTGGGCAACCTCGGCGGCTTCGTCGCGCCAACCACGTTCGGTTTGCTCGAAGAACACACCGGTTCGATTCAGGGCGGCCTCTATGGTCTGGCCGCGACCTCGATCATCGCCGCGATCATTGTTTTCTTCGCGCGCACCACACCGAAACCCGCTGCTGAAAATGCCGTGGTCGACGCCGCGCCAAAGCACGCCTGACGTCCATTTTTAAAGATTGCGAATAAGAAGGATAAAAACCATGACCGCACACGACACCGCCAAAGCCCCGATCATCACCGACATGCAAGTCATCCCGGTGGCCGGTCACGACGGCATGCTGCTCAATCTGAGCGGCGCCCACGGGCCGTTTTTCACCCGCAACATCGTCATCCTCAAGGACAACGCCGGCCACACCGGCGTCGGCGAGGTGCCCGGTGGCGAGCGCATTCGCCAGACGCTGGAAGACGCGCGCAGCCTGGTGATCGGCAGTCCGATCGGCACCTGGCAGAAGATCCTCAATCAGGTGCGCCAGACCTTCGCCGACCGCGATGCCGGTGGTCGTGGCCTGCAGACGTTTGACCTGCGCATCACCATTCACGCGGTCACCGGCCTTGAAGCGGCCCTGCTCGACTTGCTCGGCCAGCATCTTGATGTGCCGGTCGCAGCGCTGCTCGGTGAAGGTCAGCAACGCGACGAAGTGAAGATGCTCGGCTATCTGTTCTACGTCGGTGATCAGCGCGAAACCGACCTCGCCTATCGCAGCGAACCGGACGCCGACAATGACTGGTTCCGCGTGCGTCACGAGAAGGCCATGACGGCCGAAGCACTGGTGCGCCTCGCCGAAGCGGCCCACGCTAAATACGGTTTCAAGGACTTCAAACTCAAGGGCGGCGTGCTCAGCGGCGATGCCGAAATCGAAGCGGTGACGGCGCTGGCTGAACGCTTTCCTGATGCGCGCATCACCCTCGATCCGAACGGTGCGTGGTCACTGAAAGAAGCCATCCGCTTGTGCCGCGATCAACATCACGTTCTGGCCTACGCCGAGGACCCCTGCGGTGCGGAAAACGGCTATTCCGGACGTGAAGTGATGGCCGAATTCCGCCGCGCCACCGGGCTGAAAACCGCCACCAACATGATCGCCACTGACTGGCGTGAGATGGGCCACGCGATTCAGCTGCAGTCGGTGGACATTCCGCTGGCCGACCCGCATTTCTGGACCATGCAGGGTTCGGTGCGCGTGGCGCAGATGTGCCATGAGTGGGGCCTGACCTGGGGCTCGCACTCCAACAATCACTTCGATATTTCCCTGGCGATGTTTACCCACGTTGCCGCTGCGGCGCCGGGCGAGATCACCGCGATCGACACTCACTGGATCTGGCAGGACGGCCAACGGTTGACCAAGGCGCCGCTGCAAATTGTCGACGGTCTGGTGCAAGTGCCGAAAAAACCGGGGCTGGGTGTCGAGCTGGATATGGATCAGGTGGCCAAGGCTCATGAACTGTACAAAGGCATGGGCCTCGGCGCGCGGGACGACAGCGTGGCGATGCAGTTTCTGATTCCGGGGTGGAAGTTCGATAACAAGCGGCCGTGTCTGGTGCGCTGAACCTGATCTCCAATCCACCACTGCCCCTGTAGGAGTGAGCCTGCTCGCGATAGCGGTGTGTCAGTTGATGTAAATGTTGACTGACACACCGCTATCGCGAGCAGGCTCACTCCTACAGGGGGCATTTATTTCAACCAGAGATTTGCAGCAGCCAGTCTTTGAATGCGGTCATCGCCACTGTTTCCGGGCGTGACTGCAACCGGGTCAGCCAGTAACTGCCGGTGGTGATTTCAATCGCAAACGGCTGACAAATCGCCTCCGCCGCCAGTTGCCGGGCGAACATCAGCGGCGGCGCCAGCGCCACCCCACCACCCTGCAATGCGGCTTCCATCATCGCCAGCGATGAATCGAACACGATGCTCTGCGGCGGTGCAGCCTGCGTCGCCAACCCGGCAGCCTGAAACCATTGCGTCCACTCATCGGTGCGATAAGAACGCAGCAGGGTTTGCTGCGACAGATCCCCCGGCGACTGCAATTGCCGAGCGATCTCCGGCACGCACAACACCGACAGCGGCGCCTCAAGCAACCGCGTTGCCTCGATGCCATGCCATGCGCCAGCACCGAAGCGAATCGCGTAATCCAGCCCTTCCGCCGCCACATCCACGCGATTGTTGTTGGTCGACAGGCGCAAATCTATGAGCGGATGTTTCGCCCGGAAATCCGCCAGCCTCGGTAACAGCCAACCCACGGCGAAGGTGCCGACTGCGCCGACGGTCAACATTTCGCGATACTGGCCACCGGCGAGACGCTCGAGCATCTGCGCGATGTGATCGAACGAGGTGCTCAGCACCGGCAGCAAGGTTTCGCCTTCACCGGTCAACATCAGCCCACGGGGCAGGCGCTTGAACAAGGTCACGTTCAGTTGCGCCTCCAGGCTTTTCACCTGATGGCTGACCGCCGCTTGCGTGACGCACAGTTCCACCGCCGCGCGAGTGAAACTCAAGTGTCGCGCCGAGGCTTCGAAGGCGCGCAGTGCGTTGAGCGGCAATTGAGGTCGAATCATGTCCAGTCCCAAATTTTTCTAATGGCTCGTGCGAGTTTTCGTCGTTTGCCGATTGGCGCCGCGCTGACTAGATTGGCGGCGCTGATCAGCCGCCCAACGAATAAATCGTCCGCAGTGTAGCGGGACAACACTATCAACACTCATGGAGAGTGGTTCATTCATGTCATCCATCCAATCGAGCAAAGTCATTTCCTGTGCCACTGTCGGCTTGTTGTTCGGGGCCACCTCGTGCCTGGCCGCCGCACCCAGCGACGCGCAATTGCAAACACTGGTCAACGATGCGGTAACACCGGTGATGCAACAACAGGACATTCCCGGCCTGACCGTAGCGCTGACCATCAACGGTCAGGCGCATTACTTTAACTACGGTGTGGCGGCGAAAGACACCGGGCAGAAAGTCAGCGAAAACACCTTGTTCGAAATCGGCTCGGTGAGCAAAACCTTCACCGCCACCCTCGCCGGTTACGCCCAGGCCACTGGCAAACTGGACCTGTCGACCAAAGCCAGCCGGCTCTGGCCAGAATTGAAAAGCAGTGCCTTCGACAACATCAGTGTGTTGCAACTGGGCACCTACAGTGCCGGCGGTTTGCCTCTGCAATTCCCGGACGACGCGGATTCGTCTGACAAGATGCTCGGCTATTTCCAACAGTGGAAACCGGTATATCCCGCCGGCAGCCATCGCCAGTACTCCAACCCGAGTCTGGGCCTGTTCGGTTATCTGGCCGCGAAAAGCCTCGGCCAGCCGTTTGATCAGGCGATGACACAAACCCTGCTGCCGAAACTCGGTTTGCAGCACACCTACCTGAGTGTGCCTGCCGCGCAGATGAGCCTGTACGCGCAGGGCTACAACAAGGATGGCAAACCGGTCCGCGTCACCCCCGGCGCGCTGGACTCGCAAGCCTACGGCGTGAAAACAAGCGCCGTGGACATGTTGCGCTACGTGCAAGCCAACCTGAAACCTGAAACGCTGGAAGCGTCCCTGCAAAAAACCATCGCCAACACCCACACCGGTTACTACACGGTGGGCGACATGACTCAAGGCTTGGGTTGGGAAATGTATCGCTACCCGATCAGCCTCGACCGCTTGCTGGCGGGCAACTCGACGGAAATGGCCATGGAAGCGCACAAGGTGCAGTGGCTGAATCCGCCGCAACCGCAGCCGCATGACGTGCTGATCAACAAGACCGGCTCAACCGGTGGTTTCGGAACTTACGTGGCGTTTGTGCCGAGCAAGGATGTTGGCATCGTGATCATGGCCAACAAGAACTTCCCGATTCCTGAGCGGGTGAAAATCGCCCATACGATTCTCAGCGCTGTCGCTGACTGAAAATCAAAAGATCGCAGCCTGCGGCAGCTCCTACAGGATCGGGTGTTCACTCGGTCAATGTAGGAGCTGCCGCAGGCTGCGATCTTTTTGCAGGCGAAAAAAATGGGCGATCTTGCTGAGATCGCCCATTTTTCAGTGCTCGCTTATGCAATCAATCATCCGGCATTTCCGGCGGCTTGCTCGGTTTCGCAGGCTTGGCAGGTTTGGCGTTTTTGGCACCTTTCGCAGGCTCCGGTTCGGCAGCCGCCGGCGCTTGGGCAGCCGCAGCGGCCGCTTCCTTCTCGGCCATGGGCATGGCATCGATGGTGTCAAAGATCTTCTTCAAATCCACCGCTTTCGCTTCGTCCCCCGAGGCCGAAAGCTTGGTCTCGCCGTCCTTGCCCACCAGGAACACTTTCGGGTACGCCCCGGCACCCAGTTTCAGCGAGCGCAGCAGCGCCATGGTGTCTTGCTGGCCCAGGTCCTTGCCGTCGAGCTGGCCGGCCATGTTGAGGATGGTGTAGACCTTGATGTTGCGGTCGGCGACGCCCTTTTTGTTGGCGGGATCCTCCAGCGACTTTTTCAAAGCCACCCACACCGGGTCAACAGTGCTTTGTGCGATCACGATCAGCGGTCGGGCGCGGCCCATATCCCCGGCGATGGGCGAATCGTTGTCAGCGGCGAACAAGGGGCCGGCAATCGCCAGCAAGAGTGTCAGGGTCAGTGACCTGATGAGCATGCGCATCTCCTTTTGATATCCACGCTCTAATGATTGCGCATCGTGGCGATTGTTCCGGGACAACCCGGCAAATATCTTCCGCCTAGTCAGAAGCTTAGGACAGGCGCGACATTGCGCAACATATCCGAGGTGATCGCAACGCGGATTTGATTACCTTTTATGACCGCATTAGGGTGGTGGTTCTGCTCATGAAATGGAGTTCACCCCCATGCACATCGATTACCTGTGCGATCACCCCGAATTGATCGAAGAACTGGCCACGCTCAACTTCAATGAATGGGGCGAGTTTCGGCCCGGACAAACCGTCGAACATCGCATCGAGCATATGCGTGAATCCTGTGGCAAAGGTGCAGTGCCCAGCGTGGTGGTAGCGCTTGAGGGTTCGCGACTGCTGGGCGGCGCATTGCTGATTGAAAGCGATCTGAAGCTGCGCCCGAACCTGACGCCATGGCTGGCCGGGGTTTATGTGAAGGCAGAGGAGCGCGGCCGCGGGATTGCTTCGCAACTGGTCAATCGAGTGGTTGAAGAAGCGGCGGCGCTGGGTGTGCGGGAGTTGTATCTGTACACCGACACGTCACAGTCGCTGTATGCGCGACTGGGTTGGCAGGTGGTTGAAGAACTGGTGTACGAGGACTTGCCGGTGACGGTGATGAAATTCACCACTCAGAACGCCAGTTTGTAACCGATCAGCACCAGCATCGTCGCCAGGCACGGGCGCAGCACTTCATCGGAGATGCGTCCGGTCAGGTGGCTGCCGAGCCAGATGCCTGGCAACGAGCCGACCAACAGGAACCCCAGCACACCCCAATCCATGTTGCCCATGCTCGCGTGACCAAGACCGGCGACCAGGGTCAGCGGCACGGCGTGGGCGATTTCGGTGCCGACCAGACGACGGGTTGGCAGCAGTGGGTAGAGGATGAACAGCGCGACCGTGCCCAAAGCGCCGGCACCGATCGACGTCAGCGCGACCATGGTGCCGAGGATCAGACCGGTGATCACGGTCAACACATTCAAGCGCGTGCCGCTCGGGTTGTAGTTGCCGCCGGCGCGTTTGTGGGCGAAGTCGAGCAAGCGCTTCTTGAAGAAAATCGCCAGCGCCGTGGCGAACAGCACGAAGCCCAGCGCTTGTTTGATGATGGCGTTCATCGCGTCCGGCGCGGTATGCAGGGTGCTGAGGAACCACAAGGTCATGGCCACCGCCGGCACGCTGCCGAGGGTCAGCCAACCGGTAATGGCCCAGTCGATATTCTTGTTCTTCCTGTGAACGAGGACGCCGCTGGATTTGGTAATGGCGGCGTACAGCAAGTCAGTACCCACCGCTGTTGCCGGGTTGATGCCGAACCACAGCAGGATCGGCGTCATCAACGAACCGCCGCCGACACCGGTCATGCCGACAATAAAACCCACCACCAGCCCGGCAATCACCAGGCCGAAATTTGCCAATTCCATTAAACCGTCCAGAAAAACGACAGGAAAAATCTGGCCCGCAGCATAGCGATTTTTCTTATAACCACATATATCGATGCGGTCTATCGTTATGCCATATCGACCTCACCATCGCTTTACTGTAGGAGTGAGCCTGCTCGCGATAGCGGTCTATCAGTGATGGATTCAGTGACTGACCCTCCGCTATCGCGAGCAGGCTCACTCCTACAGGGTTAGGTGGTGGATGCAGATTCAGTGCACCCTTCGGCCCGGTTTGAAGCTGTGGGTCTTGTTGGCCCACACCGTGGCCAGGGCGATCAGCGACAGAATCAACAACGCCCACGGAAACGACATCGCCCCTGCCCGGTCCAGCAGCAAGCCGCCGAACAAGCCGCCACCGGCAATCGCTACGTTCCACGAAGTGGTCAGCATCGCCTGCACCACGTCGACATGCTCGCCTGCCGAGTCCGCCGCCGAGGTCAGCAATAAAGTGGCCGAACCGCCAAACGACAAGCCCCACACCGCCATGCACGCATAAATGATCAGAGGCGACGGCGCCGCCAGCGCCAGCACCAATGCGGTCAAGGCGAACACCGCGAGACTGATCAGCGTCAGCCAGCGCAACCAGCGATCCACCAGCAGACCGATGATCCAGATCCCGCCCAGCGAACACAGGCCAAATACCAGCAGCACCAGATCGACGCGATCGGCCAGCCCGGCCTGCATCAGAAACGGCGCAATGTAGGTGTAGAGAATGTTGTGCCCGAGCATCCACGCCAGCACCACGAACAGCACCGGCCGCACACCGGGCAGGCGCAGCGATTCGAGCAGCGGCAAACGCTCCTCGCTGGATTGCCCCGGACGATCCGGTACCGCGATGACGATCCACGCCGCCAGCACCAGGGCCAGCGCCGACATGATCCCGAACGACGCGCGCCAGCCGATCAGATTGCCCAGCCACGTGCCCGCCGGCGTGCCCAGCGACAACGCCACCGGCGTGCCGAGCATGGCAATCGCCAGCGCCCGCCCCTGCTGATGCACGGGCACGATGCCGCGCGCATAACCGGCCATGATTCCCCATGACAGCCCTGCCGCCATCCCGGCGAGAAAACGCGAGGCCAGGGTCAGGCCGTAATGACTGGAGAACGTGGTGACGGTGTTGAACACCAGAAACCCGCCCACTGTCATCAAAAGCACTCGCCGCCGCGGCCAGCCGCGCGTGGCCACGGTCAACGGAATTGCCGCGACAATCGAACCCAGCGCATACAGCGTCACCAGTTGCCCGGCGAGCACTTCGCTGACGTTGAGCCCGGCGCCGATTTGCGGCAGCAGTCCGGCAGGCAGGGTTTCGGTGAGGATGGCGATGAAACCGGTCATGGCGAAGGCCAGTAACGCGGCGTAGGGCAATTTGTCCGCACGGGCGGTGCGGTCGACGCGAGTGAAATCGGCGCTTGCGGGGTCGGTCATGACAGGTGCAGCTCCTTTTGGATCTAGTTTTACTAAAACTTGTATACAAACTTATCGACCGCAACTCTAACCTGTAGGAGCTGCCGCAGGCTGCGATCTTTTGACGTTGATCGTAAAAAAGATCAAAAGATCGCAGCCTGCGGCAGCTCCTACAGGGGTTTTATTGGACGGGTAGGAAATTCAGGAACAGCAGACTCTGCGCGTAGTTAAGGCCAATCCGCCGATAACGCTCATCGAGCATCTGCGTGATCAGGTCCAGTCGCGCAACGATCTTGCTGAACTCGGTGGCGAAGCTCAGGTTGGTGCCCTCCTCCGAGATCTCATTGGAAAACAGCAGTGGCTGGCCAGCGGTGTTCTGCCGTTGCGACAGAATCCACGTGGCTTTTTCGATATTGCGCGCGGCGTTGTGGACGAAGGTCGGGTTAATCGCGTCGGTCATGTAGAACTCGGTGCGATTGCCGTGGGCGGTGACGAGCATGCTGCCGATCGCATAAATAAAGGCGCCGACGCGGTCACCGAGAAACTCCGGGCTCATCGCATAACTGAGCGCCGCCAGATCCTTGCGACCGCCCAGCACCGGCAGCGGCTGTTGCTGTTCGATGGCCTGGCGCACCTGTTTCACCGCCGCATGGATGTTGAGAAAGCCTGACTTGCGCAGCTCGTCCGGGTTGCGCAGGTACAGCTTGGCTTGCAAGCGGTAAAGACTGTTGAGGTTGTCGCGCATCGCCAGGGTGGCCATGCGGTCGACGCTGGTCTGCAAGAATTCCTGCGGCTTGCCGTCACGCATCTGGTTGAAGAAGCCGTTGCCGTCCTGATGGCTGCAACCACTGAACAGCAGCGACAACAAACAGACGAGCAGCACGCACGGACGACGAAAAAAAGGGGCAATCAGATGAAAAGCGCTCGGCATGAATTCTCGATCAGGCACGTTCCTGTGCGGCGGGAGTCACCGCATCCTGGCCATGGATAGAGCCGCCGATTGCGAAAAAGTGCAGTGGTGCGCATGACCAGCCGACCTCCGGCACCTTCGCCACAACCAATTAGTCTGTCTTTATTGTTGAAATAAACGATTAATCAACTATAAATCTTCACTGCACATACAAATAGCATGACTAGTTATCTTGTAGGAGCTGCCGAAGGCTGCGATCTTTTGACGTTGGTTTTTAGAAGCAAGATCAACGGATCGCAGCCTGCGGCAGCTCCTACATGGCATCGGCGCCATTTTGAAAACAACAACAAGAAGGAAGGTCTACCATGCTTCAATCCCGTCACCTGCTCTCCGGCCTCGGACTGTCCCTGATGATCGCTACCCTTTCTGCCCAGGCTGCGGGCCTGACCGCTGAACACAAAGCTTTCGGCAAAACCAATGACGGTACGCCCGTCGAGCAATACATCCTGCGCAACAGCCACGGCATGCAAGCCACCGTCATCACCTACGGCGCAACCCTGCAATCGCTGAAAGTCGCCGACAAGCACGGCAAGTTCGACGACGTGGTGCTCGGTTTCGACGACGTGCAGGGCTATCAGAAAGGCACCGCCTACTTTGGCGCAACCATCGGCCGCTTCGGCAATCGCCTGGCCGACGGCGCGTTCGAACTCGACGGCAAGCGCTATCAAGTGCCGCAGAACGACAAGTCCAATGCACTGCACGGCGGCACTCAGGGCTTTGACAAGAAAGTCTGGAAGGCCGAGGAAACCAAGGACAAGGATTCGGTCGGCGTGACCCTGACGTATCTGTCGGCAGATGGCGAAATGGGCTTCCCCGGCAATCTCACCACTGAAGTGACTTATCGCCTCACCGACAACAACGAACTGCGCATCGACTACAAGGCCAGCACCGACAAGCCAACGGTGCTCAACCTGACCAACCACAGCTACTTCAACCTCGCCGGCGCCGGCAATGGCGACATTCTCAAACAGGTCGCGACCCTGCACGCCAGCCATTACACGCCGGTGACGGCCAAGCTGATTCCAACCGGTGAGCTGGCGCCCGTGGCCGGCACGCCGATGGATTTCACCAAACCAACGGCGATTGGCACGCACATCAAGGCGGATCACCCGCAACTGAAATTCGCCGAAGCGAAACAGGGCGGCTTCGATTTCAACTGGGCGCTGGACACCAAGGGCGATATCAAACAAGTCGCCACTGAAGTCAGCGATCCGCAGTCCGGTCGCGTTCTGCAGCTGTTCACCACGGAACCGGGCGTGCAGTTCTACACCAGCAACTTCCTCGACGGCACGGTCAAGGGCAAGGGTGGCAAGGTGTATCCGCACTGGGGCGCGTTCACCCTGGAGACCCAGCACTATCCGGATTCGCCGAATCAAGCGAATTTCCCAAGCACTCGGCTTGATCCGGGGCAGACTTACAGCCACAGCGTGGTGTTGAAGTTCAGCGCGAAATAGAAACGAAGATCAAAAGATCGCAGCGTGCCGCAGCTCCTACAGTTGAGCGTTTTCCTGTAGGAGCTGCGGCACGCTGCGATCTTTTTGCTTTTTGAACCCCTGAGCTATCCTGCTGCCCACTAAAAGGTATCGTCACTTTCAGATGGGAGGTTTGCATGCGTACCCTTGAATTGGCCGGCGTGCAGGTGCCAGTGATTGGCCAAGGCACCTGGCGCATGGGCGAAGACCGCTCGGCGTACAAGCGTGAAGTCGCAGCCCTGCGCACCGGGATCGAGCTGGGCATGACCCTGATCGACAGCGCCGAAATGTACGCCGAGGGCGGCGCCGAAAGCGTGGTCGGTGAAGCCATCACCGGTCTGCGCGATCAAGTGTTTCTGGTCAGCAAGGTCTACCCGCACAACGCCAGCCGCAAAGGCATCCCGCAGGCCTGCGAGCGCAGCCTGCGCCGGCTCGACACCGACTACATCGATCTCTATCTGCTGCACTGGCGTGGTCAGTATCCGCTGGAAGAAACCGTCGAGGCCTTCGAACGCCTGCGCGAGGACGGCAAGATCGGCCGCTGGGGCGTGTCGAACTTCGATGTCGACGATCTCGAAGAACTCTCCAGTTCGGCCTGCGCGACCAATCAGGTGCTCTACAACCTCGAAGAGCGCGGCATCGAATTCGACCTGTTGCCGTGGTCCCAGCACCAGCACATGCCGCTGATGGCCTACTGTCCGATCGGTCAGGGCGGTGCGATGCTCGCCGAGCCGGTGTTGAAAGACATTGCCGCTCGTCACGGCGTGACCCCGGCACAGGTTTCGCTGGCGTGGATTCTGCGTCAGGATGGCGTGATTGCGATTCCCAAGGCTGTGCGACCCGAGCACGTGCAACTCAATGCACAAGCGGCGCAGCTGCAACTGGAGGCCGGGGATCTGGCGGCGCTGGACCACGTATTCCAAGCGCCACAACGCAAGCAGCGGCTGGCCATGGTCTGAGCCGCTGCCGACTGGCGGGCTTGGCGATGAGAAGCACTGATCAGTACGACCCGTTCAACCTGCAACGCTTTATCCAGGCGCAGGATCCGGTGTTCGAGCGCGTGCAACGCGAACTCGACGAAGGCCGCAAACGCAGCCACTGGATGTGGTTTGTCTTTCCGCAGTTTGCCGGTCTGGGCGGCAGTGAAATGTCCCGGCGCTTCGCCATCGGTTCAGCCGAGGAAGCCCGGGCTTATCTGGAGCATGAACTGCTCGGCGCGCGGCTGCGGATCTGTACGCAGTTGGTGCTGAACGTGCAGCAGCGCTCGATTGCGCAGATTTTCGGCCATCCCGATGACCTGAAATTCCATTCCTCGATGACCCTGTTCGCAGAGTTTGCCGCTGACGACAGCCTGTTCAATCAGGCACTGGAGCGCTACTTCCACGGCATCCTCGATGAATGGACGCTGCAGTTGCTCGACTCAAAACAGGCCCAGTTGCCCACCGATCAGGGTTGAGAAATCGTCGTCGACAAACGGCAGAATCGCGTCGGCCACCGGTTGCAGTTGCCGGGTGATGTAGTGGTCATAATCGATGGCCGCACGGCGCACTTCCAGCGGCTCGGGGCCAGCCAAAGTAATGACGTAACTGATCCAGCCGCCGTTCTGATATTGCCGTGGGCGGCCGTGTTGCGCGTTGTAATCATCGGCCAGTCGCGCCGCGCGTACGTGCGGCGGAACGTTGCGCTCGTAGTCGTCGAGGGTACGACGCAGGCGTTTGCGGTAGACCAGTCGATCGTCGAATTCACCGGCGAGGGTTTTGCGTACGTAGTCGCGCACATACTCCTGATACGGCTTGCGCTGGAAGATCCGTTCGTACAGCTCCTGCTGAAATTGCCGGGCCAGCAGCGACCAATCGGTGCGCACGGTTTCCAGGCCTTTGTAGACCATTTCATCGCTGCCATCGGCACGGGTGACAAGACCGGCGTAGCGCTTTTTGCTGCCCTCTTCCGCGCCGCGAATGGTCGGCATCAGGAAACGTTTGTAGTGAATTTCAAATTGCAGTTCGAGGGCGCTTTCCAGCCCAAATTCATCACGCACATGTTCACGCCACCAGTCGTTGACGTGCTTGACCAGCGCATGGCCAATACTCGCGGCCTCTTCCTGCCCGTGCGGGCGACGCAGCCAGACAAACGTTGAATCGGTGTCGCCATAGATCACCGCGTGGCCCTGCTCCTCGATCAACTGGCGCGTGCGCAGCATGATCTCGTGACCGCGCAGGGTGATCGATGACGCCAGCCGCGTATCGAAGAAGCGGCAACCGCTGGAACCGAGCACACCGTAGAAGGCGTTCATGATGATTTTCAGCGCTTGCGACAGCGGCGCATTGAGCTCGCGTTTGGCGGTCTCGCGACCCTCGGCGACCCGCGAAACAATCGACGGCAGGCAATGGCGGATGCGCGAGAACCTGGCGCCACGGAAGCCCGGCACCGAGTCGGCGTCGTCCGGGTGTTGCAAGCCTTCGATCAGGCCGACCGGGTCAATCAGAAACGTACGGATGATCGACGGATACAGGCTTTTGTAGTCGAGCACCAACACCGATTCGTAGAGGCCCGGTTGCGAGTCCATGACAAACCCGCCGGGACTGGCCTGCGGAGGATTGGTGCCCAGGTTCGGCGCAACAAAGCCCTGCCGGTGCATCAACGGCATGTACAGGTGGGTGAATGCCGCCACCGAGCCGCCGCTGCGGTCCGCCGGCAATCCGGTGACGCTGGCGCGTTCGAGCAAAAACGTCAGCAGTTCGGTCTTGGCGAAGATCCGCGTGACCAGTTCGCAGTCCTTGAGGTTGTACTTGGCCAGCGCCGGTTTGTCCTCGGCGAACATGCGGTTGATTTCGTCCATGCGCTGGTACGGGTTGTCGATCGACTTGCCCTCGCCGAGCAGGGTTTGCGCGACGTTTTCCAGACTGAACGAGGGGAAACTCCAGGTCGCCGAACGCAGGGATTCGATGCCGTCGATGATCAGCCGCCCCGCTGCCGAGGCGAAATAGTGATTACGGCTACCGTGCTCACGCCACTGCATCTCTTCGCCACCACGGCCGATTTTCAGCGGTACGCCGAGGCGCCGGGCGTGTTCATGAAGGATGCGCAAATCGAACTGCACGACGTTCCAGCCAATGATCGCGTCGGGGTCGTGCTGTGCGAACCAGTCGTTGAGTTTTTTCAGAATGACGGTACGCGAGTCGCAGTATTCGAGGTCGAAGTCGACGAGGCTGGCGTTGCCGTTCGGCGCACCGAGCATGTACACCTGACGCTGCCCACAGCCTTCCAGGGCAATCGAATACAGCTCGCCGGTTTCGGTGGTTTCGATGTCCAGCGAGACCAGTCGCAGCTTCGGTCGATAGTTCGGTGCCGGTTTGAGGTGAGCGTTGAGCAACACGCCGTCGGCATCGGCAGTGCCGCTGAAAAACACCGGGGCGGTGATGAAGCGCTCCATCAGATAGCGTTCCGGCGGGCGCACGTCGGCCTCGTAGACGTCGATACCGTTGCGGTTGAGCGCGGTTTCCAGGCGCATCAACTGGCCGTGTTGCTGGCAATACAGACCCAGCACCGGGCGATGCTGGAAATCCTGCAGGGCCAATGGGCGCAGTTCGACGTTCTTTTCGTCGTGCAGGAGGCGCTCGGCGGTGGCACGCTGTTCGGCGGGGATAAACGCCACCGACGGTTGATGCGGCAAGCGCACACGGCGTGGCCCGGCGTCGGTCGCCAGCCAGAACTCGACTTCGGTGCCGGCGGCGGTGTCGCGCCAATGCCGGGTCAGGACGAAGCCCTGCGGTAAATCCACCACTGCAACCTCGAAATTTGAAACAGAGGGGCATTCTACGCAGCATTGCGTGGGATGACCCTGGCGATAAATTGTCGGCAGTCGTGGAAAAATCCGCCAAATGACGTTTTTTGCGTGTTATCTGCCGCTTTGCCACCTTGCCCTGCGCGCTTGCGTCTACGATGCTTGGATAACAACGACAACACCTGAGTAACCGCCATGAAGACCGTCGCCCAACTGCTCAAGCTCAAAGATCAGAAAAATCAGGAAGTGCATCAGATCAAGCCTGATCACATGGTGCTCGAAGCGCTGATGAAGATGGCCGAGAAAAACGTCGGCGCCTTGCTGGTGGTCGAAGACGAGCAAGTGGTCGGCATCATCAGCGAACGCGATTACGCGCGCAAACTGGTGCTGCATGGCCGCTCATCCGTAGGCACGCCGGTGCGCGACATCATGGTGTCGAACGTGATCACCGTGGACACCCATCAAACCGTCGACACCTGCCTGGGCATCATGTCCGACAAACGCCTGCGTCACTTGCCGGTGGTGGAGAACGGCAAGTTGATCGGTTTGCTGTCGATTGGTGACCTGGTCAAGGAAGCGATTGCCGAACAGGCCGAGCTGATCAAACAGCTGGAGCAGTACATTCGCGGGGAATAACTCCCCCTCCCTATGATCGTTCCCACGCTCCGCGTGGGAATGCCTCCTGTGACGCTCTGCGTCACGCGTTGGGACGCAGAGCGTCCCGAGCTGCATTACCACGCGGAGCGTGGGAACGATCATCTGCGGTGTGTTCAAGAAGGCCAATGCCGGGCAAAGACCGGCGCCAACACCGTATGCCGGTCAATGCGCTGCAACCACGCATAAAACCCCGGTCGCGTCTGGCGCAAATGCTCGCGGCTGCCCGCCCAGCGCGTCACCACTGCCGCCAGCACATCCAGTGCCCCCGGCGTTTCATCATCCAGATACAACTCGGCGGAAAACTGGTCGGCGAACACCTCCCAACTCCAGTGCAATCGCTCACGGGCGCCAGCCATCAGGTTCTGCCGCGACGCTTCGTCGGGCATCAGCAGCCAGCGCTCGGGATAATCGATGACGCCGACCGCCGTATAGCAATTGCTGACGATATAGACCATGCCGCGAATGGCCTGATCGCGATCAGCCGCCTCCACCGGTAACAGCCCCGACTGCGGAAACATCAGGCCCAGGTGAATCAGAATCGCCGCGCTCTCGGTCAACGCACTGCCGTCGGGCAGTTGCAACGTCGGTATCTGTTTCAGCGGATTGAGTTTGGCCAACGCTTCGGCGGCTTCGGTGCTGGCTTCGATATCAATGAAGCGGTAAGCGATCTGGCACAGCTCCAGCGCCGCTTCGATGGCGGCTGCGCCTGAGTTTCTGTGCCCGTAGAGCTGGTACATAGCCGATCCCCCGAAATAAGCCTCTGCCAAGGGTAGATGGCCGCAGGCCGGATGTAGAAAAAATCTGCGTGTGTATCGGTTTTGGCACGGTTTTCCCATGCACTCGCGACTTGCGAATTCAAACCTCGCAAAACAGCGCTGGCGGTGCCCATCCCGCACCAAGAGCAATCATCGAACGCTATCCGCGTTCTTGTAAGGTGCGATACCGAACCAAAAGTTCGTGTGTCCGAGCTGGCAACAAGGAGTTCACCGCGTGAATCTTCAAACGCTTTGCCGTACGCCCCTCTCTTTGCTTCTTCGTGCACAACGCCGAGTTCAGCTGAACAGTCCCGGCGGCCAACGCACTTACTTTATTACCTGACGCAGCCACCGAGCACTGTATTCGGCGATGACGTATTCGCCGACGGCAGCGTGCTATTTATTTTTTAAATATGACTCGAAAGATTATTGCGCAGCCTCTGTATTAAACGAGCGAAAAGAGGATTGTCGAACAATAACTTCCAATGACTTTGCAAATGCACCAAAACCGCTCCAGCGACTTCAACTATCAAGCATTGCAGACATTGATTCCATTTAAACAAGAACAAGGAACTTCCCCCGTGACCCGCTAAAACATTGGCCCGCACCAATTCAGTCCGCCGCGCACCAGCAAGTGCCCAGGCCGCAAGCCACGCAGCCGCTCTATCCCGCCAATCAGCCGGATACCGCGTACAGCCTGACTCGCCTCTGAAAAAGCTCCGTTAACCGGAGTAACGGGAATCCGTGTGCCAGAGAAAAACCACGGCACTGGCAAAACTTATATAAATGCGACATGGGTAACACTGATGAAATAAGTGTTCTACATTTCGGCAATATCTGGCACAGCCGTTGCAAAACAGAATTCGAGTAATCAATTGCAGGAGCTGCCGAAGGCTCGGGCCGCGATCGGACGATCTTTTGATCTTGATCTTTAAAGGCAGAATCTAAAGATCGCAGCCTTCGGCAGCTCCTACATAAGAACAACACCAAGGATTGGGTAATGAACAGACGAAGTCGATGGCGCTAAGCCAGTAAGTTTGCACAAGCCTTGTTAACCGGATAGTTCAACTAACTATCGGCTTCTGCTCACCTTGAAGAAAGTTGCACCAACCCACTCGAACATCCCCCGGATGTTCGGACGGCACCTTATTGCCCTTCATCAACCCGAGGGAGCTTTAATGAACGATGCGGTAAAGCACAGAACCCTGCCAGGGCCGTTGCGGGAAGCACCGATCCCGTCGCCCTCGGACAGGCCGGCCTTTAAGGCCAATACCTCGCAACCCGGTGGTTTGAACAAACAGCAAATGGTCTTGTTGGTCGCTGTGTCGGCGCTGATACATGGCGGTGCCTGATGGTTTCTCCAGCAGTCCAGAACCGAGCCATTGCCAACGCCGCCGCAGATTCCGGAAATGACCGTCGAGCTGACCAGCCCGACGCCACCGGCACCGCCCACGCCAGAGCCGCCACCCCCGCCGCCGCCCTCACCGGAGCCTGAACAACCGGTGGAAGACGAAGACGCGGTCAAGCCACCGCCGAAACCGGTGGAGAAACCCAAGCCGATCGAAAAACCGAAACCGGTCGAAAAGCCGAAACCGCTGAAAAAGGTCGAGCCGCCGAAAGCCGCGCCCGCTCCGGCACAGCCCGCCGCGCCTGCTGCACCGGCCACACCGAGCGCGCCACCAGCACCCGCAGCCGCGCCCGGCCCGGTCAAGGAATCGGCCGCCGTTTCCGGCCTCGCCAGCCTCGGCAACCCGCCGCCGGAATACCCGTCGCTGGCCCTGCGACGCAATTGGGAAGGCAGCGTGGTGCTGCGCATTCAGGTGCTGGCCAACGGTCGCGCAGGTTCGGTGACGGTGACCAAATCCAGCGGCAAACCGCAACTGGATGACGCCGCCGTC
Source organism: Pseudomonas sp. MYb2 (assembly GCF_002979955.1). NCBI lineage: Bacteria > Pseudomonadati > Pseudomonadota > Gammaproteobacteria > Pseudomonadales > Pseudomonadaceae > Pseudomonas > Pseudomonas sp. MYb2. The sequence goes on along the minus strand of NZ_PCQC01000002.1, from coordinate 39,384 downwards.
GCCGCCGTGAAGAACTGGAAATTCATTCCGGCCAAACGCGGTGACACGCCGATCGACGGCTTCGCCACCCAGACCATCGATTTCAAATTGCCGCAATAACGAACGCTCAATCAACGCACAACCGAATAACGCAAGCGAGGTATCACCATGAACGATTTGTCTTCGATGATTGTCCCCGGCGTGCTCTGGGGTCTGGTGCTGTTTTCTGTGGTCAGCTGGGCGATCCTGCTGGTCAAGTCGGCGCAGTACCTGCGCCAGAAAGCGCAGAACAAACAATTCAGCAAAGCCTTCTGGGGCGCGCCGGATCTGCTCACCGCCGCTGAACACGCCAGCCAGTATCCGGGTTCGCTGGCGCGCATCGCCAGCAGTGGTTTCGAGGCGCTGCTGGTGGAAGATTCGCCGCGCACCACGCAACAACTGGCGCACACCATCAACCGTTCGGATCGCCTGGAGCGCAACCTGCGCCAGCAGATCCAGAAGGAACGCCGTTCGCTGGAAAACGGTCAGGCGATCCTCGCCAGTATCGGCAGCACCGCACCGTTCATTGGTCTGTTCGGCACCGTGTGGGGAATCATGGAAGCGCTGAAAAGCATCGGCGAAACCGGTTCGGCCAGCCTTGAAGCGGTCGCCGGGCCGATCGGTCACGCACTGATCGCCACTGGCGTCGGTATCGCTGTCGCGGTGCCGGCGGTGCTGATTTACAACTTTTTCCTGCGTCGTTTGAAACTTGCTTCGGCCGACATGGATGACTTCGCCCACGACTTCGACGCCCTCGCCTCGCGCAGTGCGTTTTCCATCAGCCGTCAGGCCATCGCCAGCAAAACCACCACCGCCGTGCGGGAGGCCAGCTGATGTCTTTTTCTACTCAGGACAGCGATGAAGTGCTCAGCGAAATGAACGTCACGCCATTGGTCGACGTGATGCTCGTGCTGCTGGTGGTGTTCATCGTCACCGCACCGCTGATGACCAACGCGATCAAAGTCAACCTGCCGAAAACCGACGCCGTCGCCCCCGCCGAGAAAAAAGACCCGGTGGTGGTCAGCGTCGATCAGGACGGCAAGTTCTATCTGGCGAAAACCGAACTGGCCCCGGAATCCCTCGAAGCCAGCCTCAAGGAGGTCAAGGCCAAGGACGCCGAAGTGCGCGTGCAGTTGCAGGCCGATTCCGCCGTCAATTACGGCCAGGTGGCGAAAGCCATGGCGTCGATCGAACGCTCGGGCATCACCAAGATTTCGGTGATGACCACCCACTGAGTGCGGTGCCGGGCGCGCAGTGAAAGACGCGCCCGCCACCGCCCGCTGAATCCTGTCGCAACCAGCCGACCGAAAAAACGCCACGCGTCTTCGGAGGGGATCGGCTTGCTTGAAGAAAGTGGTTTTCCGCACGCGGTATCACCGATAGCGGAGCAATGAGGGGCTCACAAGGCCAATTCGATAACGTCTGAAAAGTCGGAAATAACCATGCTGATGAACACTCCACGCTTCACGCTCAAACCCTTGGTGGCAACGATTTCTCGTCACCGTTTTGTTCCGTTGTATCTGGTGGCCATGGGGATGGGCGCCGGGACCGTGCAAGCCGCCGAAGAAGACAGCGCGGCCGTGCCCGCTGCGGCGGCAGTGGTTGCGCCGACCACACAACTGCAACGGGTCGAAGTGACGGGTTCGGCGATTCGCCGGGTCGACGCGGAAACAGCGGTGCCGATCACCATTCTCAAGGCTGACGAGCTGCGCAAACAGGGCGTGACCACCACCGCCGAACTGGTCCAGCGCATCACCGGCAGCCAGTCGATCAACAACAGTGCCGGCTCGGTCGGCGCGGCGACGGGCGGCGCCTCGTTCGCCGACATGCGCGGCATCGGCGCGAACAAGACGCTGGTCTTGCTCAACGGTCGACGCTTGGCCAACAACGCCTTGTCGGGCACCAACTCGGCCGGCGGTGCGGTGGATCTGAACATGATCCCGTTTGCCGCCATCGAACGGGTGGAAGTCCTGCGCGACGGCGCCTCGGCCTTGTACGGCACCGACGCCATCGGCGGCGTGATCAACTTCATCACCAAGAAATCCATGACCGACGGCCAACTGACCCTCGGCGGCGAAACCCCGACCCACAGCGGTGGCGGTGCAACCAAGGACATGAGCGCCAGTTGGGGCTACGGCGACCTGGAGGAAGACCGCTTCAACGTCCTCGGCGTGTTCAACTACAACAAGCAGCAAAACCTCGACGCCAACGACCGCTCCTTCGCCCGCGACTACGATCCCGGTCGCGGTCTCGATCAGACCTCCGGCACTGCATTCCCCGGCAACTACAGCCAGAACGGCAACGCCACCAACCCGCTGGCCAACAGCAATTGCAACGGGCCGAACCTGGTCGCGCGCGACGGCTTGTGCCGCTTCAGCACCCGCGAATACATCGACCTGATTCCGCAAACCGAGAAGACTTCGTTCTTCGGCAAGACCACCGGCAAACTCGCCGACGACCACAACGTCAATCTCGAATACTTCTGGTCGCGCAACAACAACGCCACCGCTGTCGGCCCGGCGCCGTTGACCGGTCTGACTCTCGACGGCTCGTCGCCGTACTACCCTGGCAACGGCATCACTCCAGCGCCGACCGATTTCACCCTCGACCCGACCCAGCCGGTCGATGTGAACTGGCGCGAAACCGCTGCCGGCCCGCGCGAATCGAAAGACCAAAACACCAGCCAGCGCTTTCTGCTGAGTTTCGATGGTCTGGTTGGCGGCTGGGACTACAACGTCGGCGCTTCGTACAACCAGAACAAAATCGTCTCCAGCGTTACCAGCGGTTATGTCAGCGATCAGGCGATGATCAATGGTCTGGCCAGCGGTTTGCTCAACCCGTTCGGTCCGCAGTCCGCTGCCGGTCAGCAGTATATCGATGACGCGGCGTACCACGGTGCCTACACCACCGCCGTCGGCCGGGTCGCCGGTTTTGACGGGCGCATCAGCCGTGAAATCGGCGACTGGTTCGGTGCAGGCCCGTCCGGCCTGGCCTTGGGCGGAGAATACCGCAAAGAGAAATTCCACCAGGATTTCGAGTCGTTCGCCGGTGACATCCAGAGCCTCGGTATCGACCCGGCCGGCAGCGTCGAGGGCGACCGCAGCGTGAAAGCCGCCTACGCGGAAATCAACGTACCGGTACTCGACAGCCTCGAACTGTCCGCCGCCGTGCGCCACGACAAATACAGCGACTTCGGCAGCACCACCAACCCGAAATACTCGTTCCGTTATCAGCCATTGAAAGAGCTGGTGGTGCGTGGTGCGTACAGCGAAGGTTTCCGTGCGCCGTCGCTGTATGAGTTGTATTCGCCGCGCAGCATCACCTTCACCCAGGGCTACTACAACGACCCGGTGCTGTGTACCGGCGGCGTGGTGCAACCGGGCGGCAACGGTGGCCGCGATTGCGGTCAGCAGTTCCTCAATCAGATTGGCGGCAACGAAGATCTGGCCCCGGAGAAGGCGCGTAACGTAACCCTCGGCTTCGTCTATCAGCCGATCAACAACCTTTCGGTGGGTCTGGATTTCTGGTGGATTCACATCTCCAACCAGATCCAGCCGTTCCCGGAATCCACCGTGTTTGATCAGTCCGGTTCCTACCCGGACCGCTTCGTGCGCAACGCCGACGGCACGCTCAACTACATCGTCACCGGCAACGCCAACCTCGGCATCGTCGAAACCAACGGTGTCGACGTATCGCTCGACTATCGCTTCCCGAACACACCGTACGGTCAGTTCGGTCTGGGGCTGCAAGGCACTTACGTCGACGAATACGACTTCCAGAGCACCATCAAAGGCCCGTTCACCGACAAGGTCGGCGACTTCCAGGGTGATGGCGTGATCGCGCGCTGGAAACACAACCTCACCGGCAGCTGGACCTTCGGCGCGGCGCGGGCGGCGCTGACCAACCGCTTCACCACCGGCTACAACGACTACGACCGCGATACCCACGCGCGCGTGGCGTCGTATTCGGTGTGGGATCTGTCGGCCGGTTACACCTTCAACAAAGTGCTGGATGTCGATGCCGGGATGAAGAACATGTTCGACCGCAACCCACCGTTCTCCAACCAGGCCTACAACTTCCAGAGCGGCTATGACCCACGTTACACCGACCCGCTGGGCCGCACGTTGTTTGCGCGCATGACGTACCACTTCTAACCGAGAGCACCGCAACTCCTGTAGGAGTGAGCCTGCTCGCGATAGCGTTTATTCAGTCAACCTTGCAGGGTCTGACTTGGCCTCATCGCGAGCAGGCTCACTCCTACAGTTTTGATCTGTGTGCATTCAGGAATTAAGGAGTGACTTCATGAGTTTTTTGCGCAACATGGCGGGCCTGCTTCTGGGCAGTGCGCTGCTGTGCACCGGCACCTCGGCGTTGGCCGGCGGCAGTTATGCGCTGACGGTGTACGGCGAGGCGCCGAAGTATCCGGCGAACTTTCAGCACTTTGATTTCGTTGATCCCAAGGCGCCCAAGGGTGGTTCACTCAGTCGCGCGTCGATGGAGATCGGCCAGTACAACTACATCAGCCCGTATGCCGATCAAGGCATTTCCGTGGTGCAGGTCAATGACTGGGTGTATTCGCCGCTGGCGTTCCGTTCACTCGACGAGCCGTACACCGTTTACGCACTGGTCGCGCAGCAGATCGAGCGCGACCCGCAAGGCTTGTGGGTGCGTTTCACCCTCAATCCGAAAGCACGCTTCGCCGACGGCACGCCGATCACCGCCGAAGACGTGCGCTACACCTTCAACCTGCTGATGACCAAGGGCAGTCTGAGTTATCGCCAGCAATACGCCGACGTCCAGGACGTGCAAATCGAAGGCCCACGGCAGGTGCGTTTCACCTTCAAGAACAACCTCAACCGCACCCTGGCGCTGGATCTGGCGACGATGCGCATCGTCCCCGAGCACTGGTGGCAAACCCGCGACTTCGCCAATGGCGGCGGTTTCGAGCCACCGCTGGGCAGCGGCCCGTACCGGGTGAGCAAGGTCGACGCCGGGCGCAGCATCAGTTTTCAACGCGATCCGGAATGGTGGGGCAAGGACCTGCCGGTCAGTCGCGGGATGTACAACTTCGACACGCTCACGGTGAATTTCTACGGTGACACCGACGTCGCCCGCCAACTGCTGCAGGCCGGTGCGTTCGACTACAACCGCGAGTTTTCTTCGTCCGGTTACGTGGTCGGCTACGACAGCCCGGCACTGCGTGATGGACGTTTGCAGCAATCGATTCTGGCGCCGGAAAAACCCACCACCGCCCAAGGTTTCGTCTTCAACCTGCAGAACCCGATCTTTCAGGATCGCCGCGTGCGCCAGGCGATCAGCCTCTTGTGGGATTTCGAGTGGACCAACAAGCAGATGATGCGCGGCTTCTACGTGCGTCAGAACAGCTTCTGGCCAAAGAGCGAAATGGCCGCCACCGCGCTGCCTGATGCCGAGGAATTGAAGATCCTCGAACCGCTGCGTGGGCAGATCCCCGACGAAGTTTTCACCAAGGTGTATGAGGCGCCGAAAACCGATGGCAGCGGCTACATCCGCGACAAGCAACTGCAAGCGCTGAAGCTGCTCGCCGAGGCTGGCTGGACGCCGCACCACAATCGTCTGGTCAACGCTGCCGGTGAGCCGCTGGAGTTCACTTTTCTCGACGGCCAAGGCGGTTTCGACCGCATGCTGTTGCCGTTCAAACGCACCCTCGCGCAGATCGGCATCATCCTCAACCTGCGGCGGATCGACTCGGCGCAATACATCAACCGCCTCAACGCCCGTGACTACGACATGATCGTCGCCACTTTCCCGCGCAGCGGCGACCCGATCGTCTCCCCCGGCCGCGAGCTGTACAGCCTGTATGCCTCGCAAAGTGCCACGCAAGTCGGCAGTTCCAATTCGATGGCGCTGGCCAATCCGGCGGTCGATCAATTGATCGACGGGCTGGTTCAGGCCAACACCCGCGAAGCCATGGTGCATTACGCCCGCGCCCTCGACCGGGTGCTGCAATGGGGTTACTACATGATTCCCAACTATTACTCCAAAGGCACGCCGACGGTGTACCAGAACCGCTTCGGCATACCCCCCGTGCAACCGGCGTACGACGAAGGCCTCAGCACTTGGTGGGAGGTATCGGCCAAGGCGCTGACCAGCCAGCAGATGCACAGCCAGCTTGCGGGGGGCCAGTGACATGTTGCGTTATCTGAGTCGACGCTTGCTGCTGATCATCCCCACGCTGCTGTGCATTCTGGTGGTGAATTTTCTCATCGTGCAGGCCGCGCCGGGTGGTCCGGTCGAGCAAGCTATCGCCCGTCTGCAAGGCTTCAGCGGACACAGCATGGGCGGCGGTGGCGAGGTCGCCGCAATTGGCGGTGCCGGGCGCAGCAGCCGGGGTCTCGACCCGGCGCTGATCGAGGAAATCAAACACCACTACGGCTTCGACAAACCGCTGCATGAACGCCTGTGGCTGATGCTGAAAAACTATGCGCAGCTGGATCTGGGCAGCAGTTTCTTTCGCGGCGCCAAGGTCACCGACCTGATCGTGCAGAAGTTGCCGGTGTCGCTGTCGCTGGGCTTGTGGGCGACGCTGATCACTTACCTGATTTCCATTCCGCTGGGCATTCGCAAAGCGATCAGGAACGGCAGCGCGTTTGATGTCTGGAGCAGCACGGCGATCATCATCGGTTACGCGATGCCAGCGTTCCTCTTCGCGATTCTGTTGATTGTGGTGTTTGCCGGCGGCAGCTACGTCAACTGGTTTCCGGTGCAGGGGCTGGTCTCGGACAACTTCGACAGCCTCAGCACCTTGGGCAAGGTCGGCGACTATCTCTGGCATTTGGTGTTGCCAGTGACGGCGCTGGTGATCGGCGGCTTCGCCACGCTGACGATCCTGACGAAAAACAGCTTCCTCAACGAGATCAGCCGCCAGTACGTGATCACCGCGCGGGCCAAGGGCCTGACCGAGCGCCGCGTGCTCTACGGCCATGTGTTTCGCAACGCCATGTTGTTGGTGGTGGCCGGTGTGCCGTCGGCACTGATCGAGGTGTTTTTCGCCGGTTCCTTACTGATCGAAACCATCTTCAACCTCGACGGCCTCGGGCGCATGAGTTACGAGGCGGCAGTGTCGCGCGACTATCCGGTGGTGTTCGGCGCGCTGTTCCTGTTCACCCTGTTCGGGCTGTTGATCAAGCTGATCGGCGACCTCTGCTACACCCTGCTCGACCCGCGCATCGACTTCTCGGCGAGGACTGCCTGATGTTCACACTGTCTCCTCTTGGCCAGCGCCGTGTGGCGCAGTTCAAGGCCAACCGCCGTGGACGCTGGTCGCTGTGGCTGTTTATCGGCCTCTGCCTGATTTGCCTTGGCGGCGAGTTGATCGCCAACGACAAGCCGCTGGTGGTCCGTTATCACGACGCTTTCTACTTCCCGATCCTCAGTGATTACCTGGAAACCGACTTCGGTGGTGAGCTGCCGTTTCAACCGGATTACGCCAGCGGCTACGTGCACAAGCTGATCGAGGATCAGGGCGGCTGGATGCTGTTTCCGCCGATTCCGTTCAGCTACGACACGGTCAATTACGACCTCAGTGAGCCGGCGCCGAGCCCACCGTCCTCAAGCAATTGGCTGGGCACCGATGATCAGGCGCGCGACGTGTTGGCGCGGGTGATCTTCGGCACGCGGATTTCGATTCTGTTTGCGCTGATCCTTACCGGCATCAGTGCGTTTATCGGCATCGTTGCCGGGGCATTGCAGGGTTATTACGGCGGTTGGGTCGACTTGCTCGGGCAGCGCGTGCTGGAGATCTGGTCGGGGTTGCCGGTGTTGTACCTGCTGATCATTTTGTCCGGGTTTGTCTCGCCGAGTTTCTGGTGGCTGTTGGGGATCATGGCGCTGTTTTCCTGGTTGGCACTGGTCGATGTGGTGCGTGCCGAGTTCCTGCGTGGGCGCAATCTGGAATACGTCAAAGCCGCGCGGGCACTGGGCCTGACCGACAACGAGCTGATGTGCCGGCACATCCTGCCCAATGCGATGACTTCCACCCTCACCTACCTGCCGTTCATTCTGACCGGCGCCATCGCCACCCTGACTGCGCTGGATTTTCTCGGTTTCGGCATGCCGGCGGGCACCGCGTCGCTGGGCGAATTGATCGGTCAGGCCAAGCGCAATCTGCAAGCGCCGTGGCTGGGGCTGACGGCTTTTTTTGCCTTGGCGCTGATTCTGTCGTTGTTGGTTTTCATCGGTGAAGCCTGCCGTGATGCATTCGATCCACGATCTTGAGCCAAGGAGCTGAGATGAACGACAACCTGATTGAAATTCGCGATCTGCGCGTGGCCTTCGCCGGGCAGGAAGTGGTGCACGGTTTGAACCTCGATATTGGTCGTGGCGAATGCCTGGCGCTGGTTGGTGAGTCCGGCTCGGGCAAGTCGGTCACGGCGCATTCGATCCTGCGTTTGCTGCCGGGCAAAAGCGTCAGCAGCAGTGGCTCGATCCGCTACAACGGCGTGGATCTATTGCACGCCAGCGAGCAGCAGATGCGCGGTTTGCGTGGCAACCGCATTGCGATGATTTTTCAGGAGCCGATGACTTCGCTGAACCCTTTGCACACGGTGGAAAAGCAGGTCAGCGAGGTGCTGGAGATTCACAAGGGGCTCAAGGGCCGCGCCGCCCGCGAGCGGACGTTGGAGCTGCTGGAGCTGGTTGGCATTCGCCAACCTTTGCAGCGCTTGAAAGCCTATCCGCATCAGCTCTCCGGCGGTCAACGGCAACGGGTGATGATCGCCATGGCGCTGGCCAACGAGCCGGAACTGTTGATCGCCGACGAGCCGACCACGGCGCTGGATGTGACGGTGCAGCAGAAGATTCTCGAGTTGCTGATCGAGTTGCAGCAGCGCCTCGGCATGTCGCTATTGTTGATCAGCCACGACCTCAACCTGGTGCGGCGTATCGCGCAACGGGTGTGCGTGATGCGCCACGGCGAAATCGTCGAACAGGCGGAATGCGAAGCGCTGTTTCGGGCGCCGCAGCATCCTTACAGTCGTTTGTTGATCGAGGCCGAACCGAGCGGTGCGCCAGTGCCCAGTGAGTACGAGCACAACCTGCTCGAAGTCGATGATTTGAAGGTGTGGTTTCCCTTACCGAAAGCGCTGTTCAGCCGCCAGCAGGATTACATCAAAGCCGTGGACGGCGTCAGTTTCACCCTGCAACGCGGCAAGACCTTGGGGATTGTCGGTGAGTCCGGCTCAGGCAAGTCGACGTTGGGCCAGGCGATCCTGCGGCTGGTCGAATCCGAGGGCAATATCCGTTTCGGCAACAAGCAGTTGAGCCTGCTCACTCAGCGCTTGATGCGGCCGTTGCGCCGGCAGATTCAGGTGGTGTTCCAGGACCCGTTCGGCAGCCTCAGCCCACGGATGTCGGTGCAGCAGATCATTGCCGAAGGCTTGCTGACCCATGGCATCGGCACCGAGGCCGAACGGGAGGCGGCGGTGATTCGGGTGCTGGAGGAAGTCGGCCTCGACCCGCAGAGCCGCCATCGTTATCCCCACGAGTTTTCCGGTGGCCAGCGCCAGCGCATTTCCATCGCTCGCGCACTGGTGCTGGAACCGGCGCTGATTTTGCTCGATGAACCGACCTCGGCGCTGGATCGCACGGTGCAGAAGCAGGTGGTGGAGTTGTTGCGGCAATTGCAGATCAAGCATGGGCTGACGTATCTGTTCATCAGCCATGATCTGGCGGTGGTGCATGCGTTGGCGCATGACTTGATGGTGATCAAGGATGGCAAGGTGGTGGAGCAGGGTTCGTCGCGGGAGATTTTCGCCGCGCCCAAACACCCCTATACCCAGGAATTACTGAAAGCCTCCGGCCTCAAGCCCAACACCCCCCCCTGTAGGAGTGAGCCTGCTCGCGATAGCGGTATCCCAGTGACATAAGTTTTGACTGACCCACCGCCATCGCGAGCAGGCTCACTCCTACAAGGGATTGGGGTGGGTCATTGAAATTTATTTTTCAGGCACTGCATCCAAACGCCTCCACCACGGGTAGTCCTTGTAACAGCCCTCTTCGGCTGTCAGCGGTTTACCCTTTTTGGAGAAACATACTGATGAACATCACCCAGCTGATTGGCCTCACCGGTTTGCTCGCCCTGTCGTCGACAACCTTCGCCCAAAGCAACTATCCCGACGCGATCAAAGTCCCGGATGGCCACAAGATCGCGATGGAGACCACCGGCGTCGGCGAGATCACTTACGAATGCCGCGACAAAGCCAATACGCCGGGGCAGACCGAGTGGACCTTCGTCGGCCCGAAAGCGGTGCTCAATGACCGCAGCGGCAAACAGGTCGGCACCTACTTCGGCCCGCCGGCCACCTGGCAGGCCAAGGACGGTTCGAAAGTCACCGGTACGCAACTGGCGGTGGCACCGTCGACGCCGGGCAACCTGCCCTATCAACTGGTCAAGGCCAATCCCGCCGAGGGCAAAGGCGCGATGACGGGCGTCAGCTACATCCAGCGCGTCGCGCTCAAGGGTGGCGTCGCGCCGGGCAGTGAATGCACCGCGGCGAACAAGGGCAAGCAGGAAGTGGTGAAGTACCAGGCCGATTACATTTTCTGGGCAGCGAACTGATCCCTAAGACTTATCCTAACCCCCTGTAGGAGTGAGCCTGCTCGAGATAGCGGAGTGTCAGCCGGCATATTTCTTGACTGACACACCGCTATCGCGAGCAGGCTCACTCCTACAACGGGAATTGGGTAGTGTGGATGTTTGGGGAATGTGAGCTAGATTGCAGGACATGTCCTTACCCGAATCCGCTTTCGATTACGAAGCCCGCCTCGCCGCCTGTGCCCGTGGCGAGCGCTCGGCCCTGCGCGATTTGTATGTGCAGGAAGGCCCGCGTCTGCTCGGCGTGGCCAAGCGGCTGGTGCGCGATACGGCACTGGCGGAGGACATTGTTCATGAGGCGTTTATCAAGATCTGGAACGGCGCGGCGGGTTTCGATCCGACGCGGGGTTCGGCGCGCGGCTGGATGTTCACGGTGACGCGGCATCTGGCGCTGAATCTGCTGCGTGATCAGAGTCGTGAGACGTCGCTCGGCGTTGAACACGAAACGGCCGGCGATGCTGACGAGTTCGACGCCCACGCGCATTCGGCGCGCATTCATCGTTGCCTCGAACAACTGGAGCCGCAACGCCGCCACTGCATCCTCCACGCCTACGTCGACGGCTACAGCCACGCGCAGATTGCCGCACGCCTCGACACGCCGCTGGGCACCGTCAAAGCGTGGATCAAACGCAGCCTCAACGCCTTGCGGGAGTGCATGGGATGACCACTGAATCGGCGCAGGAACGCGATGAACTGGCCGGCGAATACGTGCTCGGCACCCTGCCTGCCGAGCAGCGAATCGAGGTGCAACGGCGCTTACCCAATGATCCAGAACTGCGCGCAGCGGTGGATGCCTGGGAGCGGCGTCTGCTCGAGCTGAGCGATCTGGCGCCCGCGCAACAGCCATCGGCGCTGCTGTGGCCACGCATCGAACGCAGCCTCGAACGACTCACACCTGAAACGGTGTCGACCTCATGGTGGAACCTGCTGCCACTCTGGCGCGGGCTGAGTGCTGCCGGGTTGGCCGCGACCTTGATACTGGGCTCGATCCTGCTGACCCAGACCACGCCGAAGCCGAGTTATCTGGTGGTGCTGGTCGCGCCGCAGGACAAGGCGCCGGGCTGGGTGATCCAGGCCAGCAATTCGCGGGAGATTCAGTTGATTCCGCTGGGCGTGGTCGAGGTGCCGGCAGACAAGGCGCTGGAGTTCTGGACCAAGGCTGACGGCTGGCAAGGCCCGGTGTCGCTGGGTCTGGTCAAGCCTGGGCAGGCGCTGTCAGTGCCGTTGGATAAACTGCCGCCGCTGCAACCGAACCAGTTGTTCGAACTGACGCTAGAGGGTGCCAACGGCTCGCCGATCGGCAAACCGACCGGGCCGATTCAGGCGATCGGCCGCGCGGTCAAAGTGCTGTGAGCAAGCGTCAACCGGCCTTGGCCATGCAGCGTTTGTAGCGCTCGTCCACACGCTTGGCGAACCATGCGGTGGTGAGCTTGCGAGTGATCTTCGGGCTCTGCAAAACGATCCCCGGCAACACCGCACGCGGCAGGGTTTTGCCCTCGGCTTTCTCCGCCAATTCAAACACTCGTTGATAGAGCTTGGTCTCCTCGAATTCAAGGGTTTTGCCCTTCTCCAGTTGATCGCGAATCGTCGGGTTGCGCATGCCCAGCGACTTGCCGAGGGTACGCACTGCCAGTTCGGTGCCGCCGGGCATGATCGAGTCGTAGCGGATCAGGTCGCCATCAAGCGCTAGCGGGATGCCCGAGGCGCGGCTGACGGCATTCTGGAACGCCGCATTGCGGCTGGCGTACCAACCGGCGTTGAAGTCGGCGAAGCGATACAGCGGCTCGCGATAACTCACCGGATAGCCAAGCAAGTGCGCGATACCGAAATACATGCCACCACGCCGACTGAACACTTCGCGGCGGATCGTGCCGTCCACCGGGTACGGATAATCCTTGGCGTGCTGTTCGGCAAACTCGATGCTGACCTGCATCGGCCCGCCGGTGTGCACCGGGTTGAAGCCGCCGAACAAGGTGCGACCCATCGGCACCCTGCCGATAAAATCATCGAAGATCGCGCTCAACTCTTTCTCGCTGCGCGCGGCATTCAAGCGTTCGCTGTAGGTCTTGCCGGTGGTGGAGCGCACTTGCAAGGCACCACTGACCAACAGGCTGGGGATGTGCACTTTGCCGGCGCGACGGTCGATTTCGTCGCGGGCGATTTTGCCCAGGCCGGGCACGGTGGGGTCGGCCTGGAAGGTGGATTCCTGTTCGGCGACAGCCAGTACCGAGCAGAGGTTTTGCGTGGTCGGGCTGATGTTCTGCGCGGCAAATGCGGCGTAGATATCGGTGGCCCAGCCTTGGCGGTCGGCGGTTTTCGTCGGCATCAACCGGATGATTTCTGCCTTCACTTCGGCAGGCGGACGCGGTACCGGTTCATTGCTGCGCTGGCCCGCGCAACCGGCGAGCACCAGCAGTGCGGCGATGGTGATCGGTAATTGAAAGTTGTGCATGAAGCTTTATCCAGTCCGTTAAGCCCAAACCACCATACACAATCCGTGTAGGAGCTGCCGCAGGCGGCGATCTTTTGATTCTAGAAAACAAGATCAAAAGATCGCAGCCTGCGGCAGCTCCTACAGGTGATGTGTGTTTTGAGAGAGTGATGACAAACTGATTGCAAAACGTTACTGAGAAAATCTATCATTTGCACCTGGAGTCGCATTTGCGCAAGGAGTTCCGCGCCGCCCTTACTTTTTCCAACCGGCCGCGCGCCTCCAGGTCCCCAAATGCCCGCTTCAGCTCGACTCGCCGTCCCGTTTCGCCCGACGCTTATCGCCCTGCTGTGCTCCCTGACTGTCACCGCCCACGCCGCCGACGGCGATACCAAGGCGCTGGTGCTGGACGACGTCAACGTCAATGCCCAGGCCCCGACGCCTAACGCCCTGCCCCCGGTTTACTCGGGTGGCCAGGTCGCCCGTGGCGGCCAGCTCGGCGTGCTGGGTAATCAGGACATGATGGACGTGCCGTTCAGCGCCGCGTCCTACACCGAACAACTGATCCAGGACCAGCAGGCCGAAGACGTCGCCGACGTGCTGCTCAACGATTCGTCGGTGCGTCAGGCGTCCGGTTTCTCCAACCAGGCGCAGATCTTCATGATCCGTGGTCTGCCGCTGACCGGCGATGACATTTCCTATAACGGCCTCTACGGCGTGCTGCCACGGCAGATCATTTCCACCGACGCCCTGGAGCGCGTGGAAGTGTTCAAAGGCCCGAACGCCTTCATCAACGGCGTGACCCCGACCGGCTCGGGCATCGGTGGCGGCGTCAACCTGCAGCCAAAACGCGCTGGCGACGAGCCGCTGCGCCGCTTCACCACCGACATCAACAGCGAAGGCCGCGTCGGTCAGCACTTCGACATCGGCCAGCGTTTCGGCGAAGACAACCGTTTCGGTGCGCGGGTCAACCTGTCCCAGCGCGAAGGCGATACCGCCATCGATCACGAGAACCAGCGCTCGAAACTGTTCTCCATCGGCCTCGATTATCGCGGTGACGCTCTGCGTGTTTCCGGCGACTTCGCCTATCAGAAAGAACGCGTCAACGGTGGCCGCAACTCGGTCAACCTCGGCACCGCCACGCACATTCCGGATGCGCCATCGGCTGATACCAACTATGCGCCGAAGTGGGGCTACACCGACATCGAAGACACCTTCGGCATGCTCCGCGCCGAGTACGATTTGAACGACAACTGGACTGCCTACGCCGCTGGCGGCGCCAAGCACACCCGTGAGGTCGGTCGCTACAACTCGACCACACTGGTCGGCAACAACGGCGCGTCGTTCACCACTGGCTCATTCATTCCTCACGATGAGGACAACACCAGCGTCATGGCGGGCCTCAATGGCAAGTTCAATACCGGCCCGGTCAGCCACAAGCTGAACTTCGGCCTGACCGGCATCTGGGCTGAGCAGCGCAGTGCCTACGATTTTGACCTGACCAAATACGCCAACAACATCTACCACCCGGTGGAGACACCATCGCCGGTCGGCAACTTCGCCGGTGGCGACAACAGCGATCCGGGCATCGTCGGCAAGACCTTCAACCGCAGCGTGGCGATTTCCGACACCCTCGGTTTCTTCGATGATCGCCTGCTGATCACCGCCGGTCTGCGTCGCCAGCAACTGGTCGTGCAAGGTTACAGCTACGCCAGCTACGGCAGCGGCCCGCGTTCTTCGAGCTATGACGAATCGATCACCACGCCGGTCTACGGCATCGTGTTCAAACCGTGGGAACACGTGTCGTTCTACGCCAACCACATCGAGGGTCTGGCGAAAGGCCCAACCTCGCCGACCAGTTCCGGCGGTTTCCGCGTGACCAACGGCAACGAGGTTTACGCACCGGCCCGCTCCAAGCAAACCGAGGCCGGGGTGAAGGTCGACATGGGCACTTACGGCGCGAGCCTGGGTGTCTATCGCATCGAACAGCCGAGCGATGGTTACTGCGAAATCGACAGCGCCACCACCTGCACCTACGTGCGTGAAGGCGAGCAGGTCAACAAAGGCGTGGAAATGAACGTCTTCGGCGAACCGATCCAGGGCCTGCGCCTGATCAGCGGCCTGACGTTGATGGACACCGAACTGAAGAATACCCTCAACGGCGCCAACGACGGCAACCACGCCATCGGCGTGCCGACCTTCCAGTTCAACGCCGGCGCCGATTGGGATGTACCGGGCCTGCAAGGCGTAGCGCTGAATGCGCGGATGCTGCGCACCGGTGGCCAGTACGCCGATGCGGCGAACAACCTGAGCCTGCCGACCTGGAACCGCTTCGATGCGGGTGCGCGTTACGCCTTCAAGCTCTCGGAGAAGGACGTGACCGTGCGTCTGGGCGTGGAGAATCTGGCGAACAAGAAGTATTGGGAATCGGCTCAGGGTGGATATCTGACTCAGGGTGAGCCGCGGGTTGCGAAGTTGTCCGGGACTATTGATTTCTAAGGCTGAAAAGCCCCTCACCCTAACCCTCTCCCAAAGGGAGAGGGGACTGACCGAGGTGTTCTTGCAAGTTACACCGACTTGAAATATCGAGTCGAACTCAGGTTTTGAAAAGCACACAAATCGGCTCCCTTTCCCCCTCGCCCCCTTGGGGGCGGTCCGACGTTTCGGGAGGGCTGGGGTGAGGGGGTAAATTTCACTGTCACCAAAATCTCCTGCCGAACACCCGAAAAAAGGCCCCACAGCCTCACCGCTGCGGGGCCTTGTTCCGTCTGGCCGATCCACTGGCCACCCTCGCCTTCTGATCCATACTTGCTGCACAGCAAACGGAGGACAGGCCCATGCACCGCAGCGACGTATTGATCATCGGCGCCGGCCCGACCGGACTGGTGTTGGCCCTGTGGCTGAGCAAACTCGGCGTGCGCGCGCGCATCATCGATAAAACCGCCGCGCCCGGCACCACCTCACGGGCGCTGGCAGTGCAGGCGCGCACCCTTGAGTTGTATCGGCAACTCGATCTGGCCGACACCGTGGTACGCAACGGCCATCGGGTCGCAGCGGCGAATTTCTGGGTCAATGGCAAACCGGTCGCGCAGTTGCCGCTCAATCGCATCGGCGAAGGCCTCACGCCTTACGCGTTCGTCGAAATCTTCCCGCAGGATCAGCACGAACGGCTGCTGATCGAGCGCCTCGAAGACTATGGCGTGACGGTTGAACGCAACACCACGCTGGAAAGTTTCGAAGAAAGCGGCGACGGTCTCACCGCGCATTTGCGCCTGGCCGATGGCGAGCAGGAAATCTGTCAGGCCTGCTACCTCGCAGGGTGCGATGGCGCCCGCTCAGTGGTGCGCAAAACCCTCGACGCCGGGTTTCCCGGTGGCACCTATCAGCAGATTTTCTACGTCGCCGACGTCAAGGCCAGCGGCCCGGCGATGAACGGCGAGTTGCATCTGGATCTGGATGAAGCGGACTTTCTCGCCGTGTTTCCGCTGGCCGGCGACGGCCGCGCGCGGTTGATCGGCACAGTGCGTGACGAGCGCGCGGATCGCGCCGAAACTCTGGAATTTTCCGACGTCAGCAGCCGCGCCATCGAACACCTGAAAGTGCACATCGAAGACGTGCACTGGTTTTCGACCTACCGCGTGCATCATCGCGTGGCCGAGCACTTTCGCAGTGGTCGCGCCTTTCTGCTCGGCGATGCCGCCCATGTGCACAGCCCGGCCGGCGGACAAGGGATGAACACGGGGATCGGCGATGCGATCAATCTGGCGTGGAAACTCGCCGCGGTACTCAGCGGCGGCGCTGAATCAAACCTGCTCGACAGCTATGAAACCGAGCGCATTGCCTTTGCCCGCCGACTGGTTTCGACCACCGATAAAGTCTTCAGCTTCGTCACCGCCGAGGGACGCATGGCTGATCTGCTGCGCATGCGCGTGGCGCCATTTCTGATCCCGAAAATGGCCTCGTTCGAAGCCAGCCGCGAATTTCTCTTTCGCACGGTCTCGCAAGTCACCCTCAACTATCGCGGCATGCCGCTCAGCCAGGGCACCGCCGGCCACGTGCACGGCGGCGACCGCTTGCCGTGGGCGCATGATGGTGAGGGGGATAACTACGAACCGCTGCGCCAGCCGTGCTGGCAGGTGCATGTGTACGGCGACACCAGCGACGAAATGATCGCCTGGTGCCACGAACATCATTTGCCGCTGCACGTGTTCGATTGGCGCCCGGCGTTTGAAACGGCGGGGTTGGGGCGTAACGGTTTCTACCTGCTGCGCCCGGATACCTATGTGGCGATTGCGGATAACAGTGCAGATCCGAAGGTGATCGAACGCTACTTACGCGATCACGGGATCCGCCCGTTCTTTGCCTGCCTCTGACCCAAGGAAACCACAAGAACCTGTGGGAGCTGGCTTGCCAGCGATAGCGGTGGATCAGTCAAGATTGATTTTGACTGTGCTGACGCTATCGCTGGCAAGCCAGCTCCCACAGGGTTGTGCGTTGGTCTTTAGATCCCGGCCAGCGCCAGATCCATCGCAAAGTAAGTGAAGATCAAATCTGCACCCGCGCGCTTGATCGCGCCGAGGCTTTCGCGCACCACACGATCTTCATCAATCGCACCAGCCTGTGCGCCGAACTTGATCATCGCGTACTCGCCGCTGACCTGGTACGCCGACAGCGGCAGGTTCGAGGCCTCGCGAATGTCGCGGATGATGTCGAGGTAGGCGCCGGCCGGTTTGACCATCAGCGCATCGGCACCTTCCTGTTCATCAAGCAGTGACTCGCGCAGGGCTTCGCGGCGGTTCATCGGGTTCATCTGATAGCTTTTGCGGTCGCCTTTCAGCGCGCTGCCACCGGCCTCGCGGAACGGGCCATAGAGCGCCGAAGCGAACTTGGTCGAATACGCCATGATCGGAATCTGCGTGAACCCGGCGGCGTCGAGCGCCTGGCGAATCGCCCGCACCTGGCCGTCCATCGCTGCCGACGGCGCGATCACATCAGCGCCCGCGCTGGCCGCTGCCACCGCTTGTTTACCGAGGTTGATCAGGGTCTGGTCGTTGTCGACTTCATGGTTATGCATCACGCCGCAGTGGCCGTGATCGGTGTATTCGCAGAAGCAGGTGTCAGACATCACGATCATTTCCGGCACGGCGTCCTTAGCGATGCGCGACATGCGCGAAACCAGACCGTCTTCGCGCCAGGTGTCGCTGCCGTTGCCATCCAGATGATGCGACACGCCGAAGGTCATCACCGACTTGATGCCAGCACGGGCATAGCGCTCGATTTCGCTGGCCAGTTTGCGCTCGGGAATGCGCATCACCCCGGGCATGCTGTTGATCGGCACGAAGTCGTCGATTTCTTCTTCAACGAAAATCGGCAGGACCAGATCGTTCAGGCTGAATTCGGTTTCCTGGAACAGGCTGCGCAGGCTCGCATTGCGGCGCAGACGGCGGGGACGTGCTTCGGGGAACTGGCTGGACATGGGGCTTTCCTGAAATCGGCAGATGAGACGAAAGTCGTAGGGGGCGAAGCTTATGCCTTGCGGGGGTTGGGGTACAAACCTGGATCAATCAAGAGAGCGTTACTGAGTGCGCAATAATCTCACCGGATTGTGCACATCTCTTGTAGGAGTGAGCCTGCTCGCGATAGCGGTGTGTCAGTCGATATCAATGTTGACTGACACACCGCTATCGCGAGCAGGCTCACTCCTACAAGGGTTTGTGTTTAGTCAGGAGGGAATGGTCAGCCCTCGGATAACTGCTGGGCGGGCCAGGAAGCGCTCCAGCACACGGGTGACATTGGGGAAGTTGCTGATGCCGACCAGATCACCCGCCTCGTAGAAGCCGATCAAGTTACGCACCCACGGGAACGTGGCGATGTCGGCGATGGTGTAGCGCTCGCCCATGATCCAGTCGCGTCCTTCCAGGCGACCGTCGAGGACTTTGAGCAGGCGTTTGCTTTCGTCGACATAACGATCACGCGGGCGTTTGTCTTCGTAATCCTTGCCGGCGAATTTGTTGAAGAACCCCAACTGACCAAACATCGGGCCGATACCGCCCATCTGGAACATCAGCCACTGAATGGTTTCGTAGCGCAACGCGCCTTCCTGAGCGAGCAATTGGCCGCTTTTGTCGGCCAGATAAATCAGGATCGCGCCGGACTCGAACAACGGCAGTGGCTGGCCTTGCGGGCCGTGAGGGTCGAGGATCGCCGGGATCTTGTTGTTCGGGCTCAGCGACAGGAACTCGGGTGAATGCTGATCGTTGGCGTCGAAAGCGACCTTGTGCGGCTCATACGGCAGGCCAATCTCTTCGAGCATGATCGAGACTTTGACGCCGTTGGGGGTCGGCAACGAGTAGAGCTGAATCCAGTCAGGGAACTGCGCCGGCCATTTTTGGGTGATCGGGAACGCGGACAGATCGGGCATGGGAAGCATCCAGTCACAAATTGAACCCCGATCATAATGTAGGCGCTGCCGCAGGCTGCGATCTTTTGATTTTGAGCCTTTGAACAAGCGTAAAAGATCGCAGCCTGCGGCGGCTCCTACACGAACCGTAACATCCTGTCGTTAACCTGCAACCAAGCCGTTGGAACGAGCCGTTAAAGTGCTGCGCATTCGCCCGGATCGAACCAAATGGGCCTCAGGGGACTCTGAGCTATGCCTTTCTCGCAGAGGAAGCCGTTCACGACAGGGAAATCACCCGGTGCTGGGAGCCCGCGGTGCAAAGGTTTGTCAGCCTTAACCGAATTTGCTGAAGAATCCTTTATTACATGACGAACCTTTTGAGATTCGCCAAACGCTTCAAACATCGCGCCTATGTGGTCTTGCCCTCGCTGCTGGCGGTCAGTGCATTGTTCCTGTCGCTGGAATCCAGCGAAAGTCGCGCGCAACCGGTCGACGGCACCCAGACCCTGGTGTTCCTGCGCCACGCGGAAAAGCCGGAGGGCGGTCTCGGCCAGCTCAACTGCCAGGGCTTGAACCGCGCGATCGACCTGTCGACGCTGCTGCCGGCAAAATTCGGCAAGGCCGATTACGTGTTCGCCGCGAACCCGACGCGCAACGTCGAGGAAGGCGAACTGGACAACTCCTACAGCTACATTCGTCCGCTGATGACCATCAGCCCGGCGGCGATCAAGCTCGGCCTGCCCGTGAACATCGAGTTCTCCGCCAATGACACCAGCGACCTGGCCCGCGAACTGCTCGACGACAAGTATCACAACTCGACGATTTATACCGCGTGGTCGCACGGCTATCTGCCGGAATTGATCAACAAGGTTGCCGGTAAAGCCGTAGGCGGGAAGCAGAACATTACCGATGACTGGTCAGGCGATGATTTCGACTCGCTGTATGTGCTGACCCTGACCTGGCACAACGGCAAGGCCAGTCTGCAGAGCCACAGCTACAAGCAGGGGCTGGATCATGGCAAGGAAACCTGTCCGACCTGAGTCATTCGTTGCCTTTACAGGCCCCATCGCTGGCAAGCCAGCTCCCACAGTTATCGTGGATATCCATAATATCTGTGTCCACCCACAATACCTGTGGGAGCTGGCTTGCCAGCGATGAGGCCGGCAAAAACACTATGAATCTTTCTGGTTCACCCGCTCGCGAAGATACTCAAGCACCGCCCCACGCTCCCCGGCAAACTCGATCCGCCCGCCCTTCTTCTCGCGCTGAAACACATACATCGGGTCGTAATACTCGCGCAGCAAGCCCTCGATCCAGCCACGATGCAGATCCACTGCGCCGCTGCGCGCCTGCTCAATCAATGCCTCTTCCATCAACAGCAACATGCGCTGATGCCGCTCGCCGCCGAGGCGTTTCTGCACGTTATTCAGGCTCTCGAGCAGGCGCTCCGAGAACAGCGTAAAGCCCTCCTCCACGTGCACCGTGGCAAACTCCGCCGACAGATCGACCACGTAATCACGCAGGATCCGCTCGACGCGATCCTCGAAACGGTCTTCCAGCCACACCATCGGGTATTGCTGCATGCCCTGATACAGCGGCAGCGGCAAGGCACAGCTGCCGACCACCCGGCTTTCGTCCTCGAGCACAAACTGCTCGATCCCGGCATCGCGCTTTTTGAGGATGTCGATGGCCAGACGGTTTTCAAAATCGATGTTCGACGGCTGCCCGGTGGCGCGCTTGCCGAAACTGGAACCGCGATGATTGGCGTGGCCTTCCAGATCCAGGCCATTGCGCAACTGCACCAGCACTTCGGTCTTGCCGGTGCCGGTCATGCCGCCCAGCAGGACGAAATCACACTGCGCGATGGCCTGTTCAGTGGTATCGATGAGGAAGTTGCGCATGGCCTTGTAACCACCACCGACGCGCGGATAGTCGATGCCCGCCTCGTCACGCAGCCATTGCTGGGTGATCTGCGAGCGCAGGCCGCCACGAAAACAATAGAGATAACCGTCAGGGTGGGCCCGGGCGAAATCGGCCCAGGCCTGGATGCGCTCGGCTTTCACCGCGCCGGCCACCAATTGATGGCCCAACTCGATGGCCGCTTGCTGACCGTGTTGCTTGTAGCAGGTGCCGATCTTCTGCCGCTCGATGTCGTTCATCAGCGGCAAATTGATCACGCCGGGGAATGCGCCCTTGTGAAACTCGACCGGCGCGCGGGCATCCATCAGCGGCCGGTCGTTGAGGAAAATGTCTCGATAGTCAGTGCAGTCGCGGAGCATCAGATCACCTCGACTGCGTTCGTCTGTCGCTCAACCAGCTCACCGATTGACGCCAGATTCAGACCCAGCTCAGCGGCGACGGCAAGGAACTCGTCATTGCCTTCAGGGGTAACGGCGATCAGCAGACCACCGCTGGTTTGCGGGTCGCAGAGCACGCGTTTGTGCAGTTCCTGCACGCGGCCGACCTTGCTCGCATAGCTGTCGAAATTGCGCAGCGTACCGCCCGGGACGCAGCCCTGATCGAGGTAGTACTCGACGCTGTCCAGACGCGGCACGCGGTCATAAGCGATGCGCGCCGTCAGCTTACTGCCGTCCGCCATTTCCACCAGATGCCCGAGCAGACCGAAACCGGTGACGTCGGTCATCGCCGTGACGCCGGCGAGTTTGCCGAAGCGACTGCCGGGTTTGTTCAGGGTGCACATCCAGTCGCGGGCCACGCCAACATCGGCGGCGCGCAATTTGCCCTTCTTCTCGGCCGTGGTGAGGATGCCGATGCCCAGCGGTTTGGTCAGGTACAACAGGCAACCGGCGGTGGCGGTGTCGTTGCGCTTCATGTGGCGTTTTTCCACCAGACCGGTGACGGCGAGGCCGAAAATCGGCTCCGGCGCGTCGATCGAATGCCCGCCCGCCAACGGAATGCCCGCCGCGTCGCAAACGGCGCGGCCGCCGCGAATCACTTCGCGCGCGACTTCCGGCGCCAGCACATTGACCGGCCAGCCGAGGATCGCGATGGCCATCAGCGGATCACCGCCCATCGCGTAGATGTCGCTGATCGCGTTGGTCGCAGCAATGCGGCCGAAGTCGAACGGGTCGTCGACGATCGGCATGAAGAAGTCCGTGGTCGAGACCACGCCGCGTTCGGCATCGATCTCGTAGACCGCCGCGTCATCACGCGAGGCGTTGCCGACCCACAGTTTCGGATCGAGGTTCTGCGCACCGCTGCCGGCCAGAATCACTTCCAGCACCTGCGGGGAAATCTTGCAGCCGCAACCGGCGCCGTGGCTGTATTGGGTCAGACGAATCGGCTCGCTCATGGGGGAGTCTCAGGCAGTTAATGGGGCCGATTCTAGCAGAGCACGCCGGGTCTATCCGATCGTTCCCACGCTCCGCGTGGGAATGCAGCCCGGAACGCGGAGCGTCCCTGGAGGCGTTCCCACGCAGAGCGTGGGAACGAGCAGCTTGAGGCAAGGCAAAAAAAACCGCCCTCACGGGCGGCTAAAAGTGCTTCGACCCTAAATCAGAAGCCAAGGCTGAAGCTGATGGTCATCGCATGGTCGTTGCTGTCGTTCGACAGTTGGCCCGAGTAGCCGACGCCGAGTTTGCCGGTCGGGCTGATCTGGAAGTCCACGCCGGCTTCGACAATCGCGCTGTCCTTGGCAATCGGCACGCCTTGGGTGCTGAACGAGGCGCCGCCGTCGATGAAGGTCAGGTCGGCGTCAGGCTTGGTGTCGCCGAAGGCATGCCGCCAGCCGATGGCCGCGCGCGGGGTGAATTGCCCGCCGTTGGCCAGGGTGATGACTTTGCCGGCGCGCACGCCGAGGGTCGAGAAGGTGATGTCCTGATCGGCATCGGCTTCCAGGCGCCCTACTCCGCCTTTCTCCTTGGCCTTGTCGCTGTCGTAGTTGACGTAGGCCAGCCCGGCGAAAGGCTCAAGGGCAATGCCGCCGGCTTCAATCGTGTAACCGACTTCACCGAACACCTGCGCGCTACGAGCGTCGTAATTGGCCTTCAGACGGTCGTTGTAGCTGCCGACGCTGACGTCGCGTTTGGTTTCGATGTCGTGCCAGCTGTAAGCCGCGCCGAGGCGCACCGCCAGTGCATCGAACTGCGAGTTGAGGTACGCCGCCAAGTGGTAGCTTTCGACGGTGGCATCCGAGCGACGATCATGTGCGTCGAGGTCGCTGCGGGTATAACCGGCGGCCATGCCCACGCGCCACTGGTCATCGAGTTGCTTGTCGGTGCCGAGCATGAAACCGCTGAGGTTGCGGTCGAGGCTGGCGCTATTGCTGTCGCCATCCGACTCACCCCAGGCGCCGAGAGCGCGGGCCCAGCCAACCATTTCGCCGTGGCAACCGTTGCTGCTCAGTTGGTTGCCACCTGGCGCCAGGGCACGGCGTGGATCATCCGCCGCGCTGCATGACGGTTGGCGCATGCGATCGTTGACCGCGTCGCGCACATAGCGCGAATCCTCGAGGATGGCGCTGGCGGTGCTGGCGTGGATCTCACCGGACAGACTGTCGAAGGCATTACGCGCACCGGCGACGCTGAGGTTGACGATTTCGTTCTGCAACGCCGCGCCCGCCGGGCCATTGTTCGACAGCGCGGTGGCGGTTCTGAACTGGTTGCCGGTGGCGGCGACATCGGCGAACGAGTTGCCATTGCGGCTGACCACCAGGTTCACTGCGTTGGTGTCATATACCAGTGCAGTGTTGAGGAACGCGTATTGCGGCAGGTCTGCGGCGCTGAAGGTGCCATTCACGCCACCACCCGCGGTGATCAGCGAATACGTGGTGTTGCCGGTGAACGGTGCCAGCGAGTTCACTTGCAAGGCGCCGCCCAGCGTTGCGGTGCCGCCGATTGCCAGTGGCGTCGCGGTTGGCGAGCTGACCGTCAGGGCCAGCACACCATCGCTGGCGTTGGTCAGGTTACCGGCCACGCTCAGGGTGCCTGCTTCGGAGCCCGAGGCGACAACGCCATGGTTGACCACCGAACCGACACTGCCGTTACCACTCAACCCCGCGCCGTTGGCCACGGTGACTTGCCCGCCCAGCGAAGCCCGCGCCGACCGGCTGCCGACTTGCAGCACGCCTTGATCGACCGCGACCGTGCCGCTGAACGGATTATCGCCGGTCAACAGCAAGGTGCCGGTACCGCGTTTGAGCATCGCGCCAAGTCCGCGCAGCGATCCGTTGAACTGACCGTTGAAGTTCTGCACGAAGAACAGCGAAGCATTGTTGAGGATGTTGCCCTGCAGGCTGGTGGTGTTACCGACCAGCGCACCGCCGCTGACCGTGGTGCCACCGCTGTAGGTGTTGGCGCCGCTCAATACCAGCGTGCCGGAATCAAGCTTCTCGATGCCCCCCGTGCCCACCAGCGGCGCGGAGATTTCCGCACTCCCACCGGCATTGACCCGCACTGGTGCGAGGCTGCCGTCCGCGCCGTTGACCGGGGTCAGCGTACCGCCAGCCCCCGGAACCAGGCTGTAGCCGCCGGCGAGGAATTGCAGACCGGTGAAGTTCTGATTGCCCTGCACGGTAACCGTACCCGCTTGACCGCCGAACACCGCGAACTGACCATTTGCAGCCAGGGCCTGAGTACCACTCGGGTCGGTCCAGTTGGTGTCCGGCCCCCACACACCGCTGCCGCCACCGATGCTGCCGTCCGGATTGGTGGTGCCACCGTTCCAGAACTGCACCTCACCCGGGGTGCCTTGCACCAGCAGGTTGATCTGATTGGCAATCGCAGTTTGCAGGGTCAGATTGGCCGCCGACACCGGCAGGCTGCCATACACCAGACCGTTGTCGGTCAGGCTGCCGCCGTAGCTGAACAGTTGATAAACCCCGGTGCCGAAGCCGCCGGCGTTGCTGATGTTCAACGTACCGTCGAGGGTCAGATTGCCGGCGACATTGACCACGGTGGTCGAACTGGTTGCCGAGCCGAGGCTGAAGTCCAGATTGGTCCCCGAGGACAGTGCCAGCGAACCGACCGACAACGGCGTTGCTGTAGCGCCACCGACCAGCGTCGCACCGTCGGCCAGTTGCACAGCACCGCCGAACTGGCCGCTGCCGCCGACGCTTGCGCCGCTGGCAACGTTGACGTTGGCACTGTTGAGCGTGCCATTGACCAGCAGGCTGCCGGCTTGCACCGAGGTGTTACCGGTGAAGCCATTGTTGCCGGTCAGGAGCAAATCGCCGCTGCCGGTTTTGTTCAGCGTGCCGGCGCCGGTGAGGTTGCCGGTGTAGCTGCCATCGGCATTCTGCTCAAAGGTCAGCGTGGCGTTGTTGACGATTGCACCTTGCAGGCTGCTGGTGTCGCCGAATGTGCTGCCGCCGTTCAGCGTGGTGCCGCCGCTGTAGGTGTTGGCGCCGCTGAGGGTCAGATCGCCTGCGCCATTTTTCACCAGACTGCCCGCGCCAGTGACAGCGCCGATCAGCGTAGTGTTCTGGTTGCCGGCGAGGGTCAACTGCCCGCCCAGATTGATCGCGTTGGCCAGTTGCAGCGCCGAGGTGCTGTCGAGACTGCCATTGCCGGTCACGTTCAATGCACCGCTGCTGATCGCGCTGTTGTTGCCGAGAATCAGCGTGCCAGCGTTGAGCTGCGTGCCGCCGCTGTAGCTGTTATTGCCGTTGAGGGTCAGGCTCGAAGCGCCGGCCTTGATCAGGCTGCCGCTGCCGCTGACATCGCCATCCAGGGTCAGCACATTGGAACCGGCGACGGTCAAGCCACCGTTGACCACCACATCATTGGCCAAGGTCGCGGCGGTGTTGCTGTCCAGCGCGGTACCATCGGCGGCGGTCAGGACGCCGGTGCCGAGCGCGGCGTTGTTGCCGACGACAATCTTGCCGCCATTGAGCGCTGTGCCGCCGGTGTAGCCGTTGGCCGCGTTGAGCACCAGCGTACCGGTGTCGTATTTGCCCAGCGTGCCGCTGCCATTGAGCGCAACACCAATGGTCGCAGTGGCGTTCGGGTCAACCCGCACCGTGGCATTGCCCAGCGAACCGTTGACCAGATTCAGCGAACCTGCCGTGCCGTTCACCAGGCTGTAGCCATCGGTGACGAACTGCATGCCGGTGATGGTTTGCGCGCCGTTGACGGTCACCGTGCCGGCCGCGCCCTGGAACACCGCGAAATTGTTGGTCCAGGCCTGGTTGGTGGTGCCGTTGACGTCGGTCCAGTTAGTGGTGCCGGTGCCCCAGGTGCCGCTGCCCCCCTCCACCGAACCATTGGCCACCAGTTGATTACCGTCCCAGAATTGCACGGTGACGCCCGGTGCGGTGACCAGCAGGTTGATCTGATTGGCCAGCGCGGTTTGCAGTTGCAGATCGCCCGGGCTGACGCTACCCGGCAACGTGCCGAAGAGCATGCCGTTGTCGGTCAGGCCGCCGGTGTAGTCGATCAAGCGATAGACGCCGCTGCCGAAACCACCGATGTCACTGACGTTGAGGGTGCCGTCGAGGGTCAGGTTGCCGCCGACATTGACCAGCGCATTGCCGCCGCCGGACACCGGTGTGCCGAGGCCGACGTCGAAGTTGGAATTGCCGTTGAACACTAGCGAACTCACGCTCAGCGTACTGCCGGTGACGCCCGCCAGATGACCGCCATCGGCCACCGTCAGGGCACCGGTCAAGGTGCCGCTGCCACCGAGCGTACCGCCGCTGTTGACCAGCACATTGCCGCTGGCCAGCGAGCCGTTGACCTGCAAGGTGCCGGCATTGACGCTGGTGTCACCGGTCAGATCGCTGATGCCGCTGAGGGTCAGCGTGCCGCTGCCGAGTTTGCTCAGGCTACCGTCACCGCTGAGGATGCCGGCGAAGGTGCTGCTGACGTTGTTGCCACCGAGGCTCAACGTATTGCCCGTACCGATCAGCGCCGAGCCGCTACCAGTGAGGCTGGCGAGGCTGCCCGAAGCACCGAGATTCAGCGCCGCGCCACTCGCGAGATTGACCGTGGCGTTGTTGCCCAGCGCCGCGCCACTCAGCGTGGTCAGGCTGCCGGACGCTACATCGAAGGTGCCGCTGAAGGTGTTGCTGCCGCTCAGGGTCACGTCGGCCAGACCGTTTTTGCTCAGCGTACCGGCGCCGGCAATCACACCGCCGAGGGTCAGGTTGTTGTTTCCGGCCAGAGCCAGATTGGCATTGACGTTGAGGTTGTTGGCCAGCACCAGTGGCGCGGTGTTGTCGAGAGTCGAGGCACCGGCCACGGTCAGCGCGCCGCTGCCCAGAGAGCCACCCGTGCCGAGAGTCAGCGTGCCGGCATTCAGCGTGGTACCGCCCGAGTAGGTATTGATGCCATTGAGCGTCAGGTTCGACGCGCCGTTCTTGATCAACCCGCCCGCGCCGCTGACCACACCTGCAAGGGTCAGGTTGTTGCTGCCGGTGTTGCTCAGGTTGGCGTTGAGCACCACATTGTTGCCCAGGCTCAGCGCGCTGTTGCTGTCCAGCGCCGAGGCGCCGGCTACGGTGAGATTGCCCAGACCCAGCGCCGAGTTGCTGCCGGCGGTCAGCGTGCCGGCGTTGAGGGTGGTGCCACCGAGGAAGTTGTTGTTGCCGCTGAGGGTCAGGTTGGCCGCGCCGTTTTTGCTCAGGCTGCCGGCGCCGTTGACCGTACCGGCCAGGGTCAGATCCGCCGTGCCGCTGATGCCGAGGTTGCCGGCCAGATTGACTGCGTTGTTCAGCGAAACCGCAGTGCTCGCATCCAGCGTGGTGCCGCCCGCCGCGTTCAACGTGCCGGAACCCAGCGCCGAGTTCGACGCCAGAATCAGTCCGCCGGCATTCAGTGCTACCGGCCCGAGGAAGGCGTTGTTGCCGCCGAGGGTCAGGTTCGCCGTGCCGGTTTTGATCAGGCCACCCGTGCCGCCAATCACGCCGTTGAGGGTCAGTGCATTGCTGCCGACCACGGTGAGGTTGCCGTTGAGCGTCGCCGCGTTGGCCAGTGTCACCGCCGCGTTGCTGTCCAGCTGCGTGCCGGCATTCGCCGTCAACGTACCGGTGCCGAGTGCGGTGTTGCTGCCGACGATGATTTTGCCGCCGTCCAGTTGCGTGCCGCCGGTATAGGTGTTGGCACCGCCGAGCACCAAGGTGCCGGCGTCAAGTTTGTTGAGGATGCCGCTGCCATCGATATTGGCATTGATGGTCGCGGTCACGCCCGGATCGACGCGCAACGAAGTGGTGCCGCCGGTGCCGTTCACCGCCGTGAGTTGCCCTGCCGCGCCGTTGACCACGTTGTAGCCATCGGTGAGGAATTGCATGCCGGTGAACGCTTGCGTGCCGTTCACCGTCACCGTGCCGGCAGTGCCCTGGAACACCGCGAAGTCGCCGGCCCACGGCTGGTTGACCAGACCGTTGGCATCGGTCCAGTTGGTGCCGACCGCATTCCACGTGCCGCTACCGCCATCGACCACGCCGTTGGCGATGGTCTGGCTGCCGTCCCAGTAACGGATGTTGCTGTTCGGCGCGGAGACTTGAATGTTGATCTGATTGGCCACGCCGGTCTGCACCAGCAGATCGCCAAGACCATAACCGACCGGCACGCTGGCCACGTCCAGACCGAGGTTGGTCAGGGCGCCGGTGTAGTTGAACAGGCGATATACACCAACGCCAAAACCGCCGGCATCGGTGACGTTGAGATTGCCGTCGAGGGTGAGGTTGCCGCCGACGTTCATCAGCGACGCGGTCGACGGTGTGCCCAGGGCCACATCAACGTTGCTGCCGGCACCAAGAGTCAGAGCACTCGCCGACAAGGTGTTGCCCGACGACAACGCCAGATGCCCACCGTTGTTGATGTTGATCGCGCCGAGCGCCGAGCCGGTACCGGTCAGGGTGCCGCCGGTATTGACGTTGACTTGCGCACTGCCCAGCGAACCACTGAGATTCACGATACCGCCATCGATCGCGGTGTTGCCGGTAATGCCGTTGATCCCGGTGAGGTTCAAGGTGCCGGTGCCGACTTTGACCAGGCCGCCGCTGCCGCTGAGGTCACCGTCGAACGTGCTGGTGACGTTGCCGGCGCCGACGGTCAGGGTGTTACTGCCGGTCAGTTGCACACTGCCGCTGCCAGTCAGCGCACCGAGGCTGGCGTTGCTGCCCAGATTCAGCCCGGCGCCGGCGCTGATGTTGACGCCGGCGGTGTTGCCCAGCGCATTGGTGTTGAGGGTGGTGACGCTGCCGGAGATGATATTCAGCGCACCAGTGAAGGTGTTGCTGCCAG
The DNA here is from genome assembly GCF_002979955.1 of Pseudomonas sp. MYb2. Taxonomy (NCBI): domain Bacteria; kingdom Pseudomonadati; phylum Pseudomonadota; class Gammaproteobacteria; order Pseudomonadales; family Pseudomonadaceae; genus Pseudomonas; species Pseudomonas sp. MYb2. The sequence goes on along the minus strand of NZ_PCQC01000002.1, from coordinate 9,697 downwards.
CGAGGGTCAGATCCGACAGACCATTTTTGGTCAGGCTGCCAGCGCCATCGATGATGCCGTTCAAACTCAAATCGTTGTTGCCGGCGACGGTCAGTCCGGCATTCAGGGTAATGGCGTTGCCGATGCCGAACGAAGCGCTGTTATCCAGCGTTGCCGCGCCACCGACGACCAATGCGCCGCTGCCCAGACCGTTGGCATTGCCCAGAGTCAGCGTGCCGGCGTTGAGCGTTGTGCCGCCGCTGAACGTGTTGTTGCCGTTAAGGGTCAGGTTGGCCGCGCCGTTCTTGATCAGTTGGCCTGTGCCACTGGTGACGCCGCCGAGGGTCAGGTTCTGCGTGCCGCCCACGCTCAGTGCCGCATTCAGAGCCACGGCGTTGTTGAGGCTGACCAGCGGCGAGTTGCTGTCCAGCGTCGCCGCACCGGCGACAGTCAGAGCACCGGAACCGAGTGCCGAACTGTTGCCGACAGTCAGGGTGCCGGCGTTCAGCGTGGTGCCGCCAAGGTAATTGTTGGCCGCGTTGAGAATCAGATTGGCCGCGCCGTTTTTCACCAGACTGCCGGCGCCGCTGACCAGCCCGGTCAGGGTCATGTTTGCCGTACCGCCGATGTTCAGCGCACCGGCCAGTGCCAACGCATTGTTCAGGCTGACCGCCGTGTTGGCGTCCAGCGTGGTGTTGGCCGCCGCGTTCAACGTGCCGGAGCCCAGCGCGGTGTTACTGCCGACGGTCAGTTTGCCGGTGTTCAACACGGTGTTGCCAAAATAAGCGTTGGCGCCGTTGAGGGTCAGATCGGCAGCGCCGTTCTTGGTCAGCCCACCGATACCGGCGACCACGCCGCCCAAGGTCAGCGCATTGCTGCCGCCCAAGGTCAGGGTGCCGGCGAGGTTGACGTTGTTGGCCAGCGTCGCGGCGGTATTGGCATCCAGCGAAGTGCCGTTCGAGGCGTTTAGTGTGCCGGTACCGAGTGCTGTGTTGGAGCCGACCACCAGCGAACCGGCGTTCAGCGCCGTGGTGCCGGTGTAGGTGTTGTTGCCGTTGAGGGTCAGGCTCGAAGCGCCGGTTTTGATCAGCCCGTTGCCGCCACTGATCACCCCGCCGAGGGTCAGCGCATTGGCGCCGCCAGCGGTGAGGTTGGCGTTGAGAATCACGTTGTTGTTGAGGGTCACGGCGGAGCTGCCGTTGAGGGTGCCCGCGCCTTCCACTGACAAGGCGCCGGTGCCCAGTGCCGCGCCGTTGCCGACCGTCAGACTGCCGGCATTCAGCGTGGTGCCGCCGCTGTAGGTATTGGTGCCATTGAGCGTGAGATTGGCCGCGCCGTTTTTTACCAGTTGGCTGGCGCCGCTGATCACCCCGCCGAGGGTCAGCGCGTTGCTGCCACCGATCCCCAGGCTGTTGTTGAGAATGACCGCGTTGTTGAGGGTCACCGCCGCATTGCTGTCGAGGGTCGCCACACCGCCGACGGTGATATTGCCGCTACCAAGCGCGGCGTTGGCACCCGCCGTAATCGTGCCCGCGTTCAACGCGACAGCACCAAGGAAGGTGTTGGCGCCATTGAGAATCAGATTGGCCGCGCCGTTTTTGGTCAGCCCGCCGCTGCCGCTGACAATGCCGCCGAGGGTCAGGTTGGCGCTGCCGCCGACGTTCAGATTGCCGCCGAGCGAGACCGCGTTGGTCAGCGCCACTGCCGTGCTGGCGTCGAGCGTAGTGCCCGCCGCTGTGGTCAACGCGCCAGTTCCCAGCGCGGTGTTGGAGCCGACAATCAGCGTGCCGGCATTCAGCGCGGTGCCGCCGGAGAAGGTGTTGTTGCCGCTGAGACTCAGGTTGGCGGTGCCGTTCTTGATCAGGTTGCCGGTGCCGCTGACGATACCGCTCAGGCCCAGTGCCTGCGTGCCGCCAAGGGTCAGCGCCCCGGTCACCGCGACGGCGTTGGCCAGGGTCACCGCCGCCGTCGCATCCAGCGTGGTCCCGGCGGCGGTATTCAGCGCACCCGTGCCCAGCGCGGTGTTGCTGCCCACCAACAGGCTGCCGGCATTGAGCAGCGTGTTGCCGCTGTTGGTGTTGTTGCCGGTCAACGTCAGGCTGGCGGTGCCGGATTTGGTGATGCCGCCGGTGCCGCTCAACACGCCGCCGAGGGTCAGGGCATTGCTGCCGAGCACATTGAGCGCGCCGGTCATGCCGATGTTATTGGCCAGGGTGACGTTGGTGGTGCTGTCCAGACTGGTACCGGCGGCAGTGTTCAGCGCACCGCTGCCCAGCGAGTTGTTATTGGTCACCAACAGGCTGCCGGCGCTGAGGGTGGTGGTGCCGGTGAACCCGGTGTTGACGCCGCTGACCGTCAGGCTGCCGCTGCCGGTTTTGGTCAAGCCACTGCTGCCGCTGATCAAGCCGCCGAGAGTCAGCGCGCCAGTGCCGCCGGCGGTCAATGTGCCGCCGAGGCTGATGGCATTGGCCAAGTTGATGGTGCCCGGTGCACTCAGGGTCGTTGCGCCAGTGACGTTAAGGGTGCCGGTGCTGAACGCCTGATTGTTGCCGATCTGCACCGTGCCGCCATTGAGCGTGGTATTGCCCAGATAGGTGTTGGCGGCGCTGAGATTAAGCTGGCCGGTACCGGCCTTGGTGAAACCGCCGCTACCGGAAATCACCCCGCTCAGGGTGGTGGCGTTGCCGCCTTGTACCGTGACGCCGCCGGCGCCGAGGGAGATCAGGTTGCTGATGTTCAACCCGGCATTGCTGGCCTGCAGAACCCCGCCGTTGGAGGTGAGCACACCGCTGCCGAAGGTGGCGTTGTTGTTGAAATTGGCGATACCGCCGTTGAGCGTGGTCGCGCCACTGACCAATGGCCCCTGCAAGGTCCAGGTGCCGCTGTTGAGGGTCAGGTTGTTGAAGTTGATGTAGGTGGCGCTCGATGCCGTGCCAGTCCCGGTGATACCACCGCCGACGCCAGCCGGATTTTGCAGGACCAGGCTGTTGGTGCCGCCCGCACCGCCATCGACCGTGCCGGTTGGCGCAAAGGTCAGGTTGATATTGACCAGACCACCAAGGCCAACGCTGATCTGTACACCGTCACCGACGTTGACGCTGGAGCCGGTCACCGCAGTGAAGGTGTTGGTGCTCGCCGCGCCCATCGACACACCGCCGGTAATCGCACCGGCGTTAGTGAAGGTGTTGCCCGCCGCCGACGTTTCGAAGGCGATTCGGCCGTTGATGACGCCGGTGTTGCTGTTGGTCATGTTGACCTGCGAACCACCGTAGACACCGATCACCGGGGTATCCGCCAATGTGATGCCGCCGATCGAGAGTCCTGTCGAGGTGATGGTGCCGTTGTTGGTGATGCTGGTGGTGCCGGTTGCCGCGTTGTTAACCGAAAGGGCCAGGCCGTCGATGCTCGTCAGGTTGAGCCCCAGTAACATCCCGGTGCCCCGCATGATCGCGCCAGCGTTGTTGAGCACGCTGACCGTGCTGGTAGCGCCGCTGCCGATGAATGCCCCGCCACTCAAAACCGACACCAGACCGAGGACTGCCGGGTCGATGATGCCGGAGTTGTTCAGGGTGATGTTGACCCCCGTCAGGTCCATGACATGCCCGCCAAGGGTCGCGTTCATCTGCGCGCCGCTGTTGACGTTGACCGTCAGGTTGTTAGAGGCACTGGCAAAGTCGTTGGGAACCAGTGGCAGTGGCGGCACCCCCGTACACGTCACGATTGAACCGGCCGTGGAGCACGTGGCCAGCGCAGGTGCGCTGACCCCGCCGAACAGCAGCCCGGCGACGCTCAGATGCACAGCAAGGGAAAGTGGGGAAAAACGCGAAACGAGGGCGACACCAAACCTTGCTTCCACGGGCTACTCCTTGTCGTGGCCAATTTCTTCCTTGAAGGCGCGCAGAGCCGTGCTTATTCCACGCGCGAATCAAGACTGCGACGGTCATCACAAAACCGCGTTATTGGGGACAAAGCTAGTAGACGCCCGGCAATGGGGCACGGATTAAATGGTGTTAATACTTTAATACTAGAGGGGTCTGGAATAAGCGTTTCAGCCCATATCCACGGGCCTTTAGCCTGCCGCAACTCCCTGTAGGAGTGAGCCTGCTCGCGATGGCGGTGTGTGAGAAAAGTATCCATTAACGGACACACCGCCATCGCGAGCAGGCTCACTCCTACAGGTTTTTGCGGTGAACAGGTATACCTGATCAGTCCGTCAGTTAAATTTACGAATTCATCGATTTTTCATGGCATTGAAAAAACTGGTACGCCTTGTGCAAACGTTTGCGTAACGTCAATCCCCGCGTTTTCACCACAAAACCGTACAAGCCCACGGAACACGGGCCTCGATCCGCAAAAAAGGACTTTCAATGCACGCCGCATCTCCTGTTCGCGCACCGTTTGTGCGCACGCTTGCCGTTTCCTTGCTACTGACCGGCGTTACCGGACTTCTCAGCCAAAGCGTTCTGGCGCAACCGTCGCCTGCCGAGGAATCCGCCCAGGGCGAAGCGCTCAGCCCGGAAGCCAGCCCGCCGAAAAAAGGCGCGTACCTGTCAGACTGGTACAACCAGGACCTGATGTTGATCGGCAGCAAAGACATCAGTTTCGGCCCGCAACCGGCCGACGATATCTATCTGGAGTACGAATATTTCGGCCGCAAAGGCCCATTCGAACTGTACGGCTACATCGACATTCCGAAGATCTTCAACATCGGCAACAGCCACGACAAAGGCGTGTGGGATCACGGCTCACCGGTGTTCATGGAACACGAACCGCGTATCTCCATCGACTACCTCGCCGGTCGTAGCCTGGCCATCGGTCCGTTCAAGGAATGGTACGTCGCGTTCGACTGGATCTACGATCACGGCAGCCGCAAGGAAAATCGCGCCAATACGCTCTACAGCGGCTTCGGCACCGACATCGACACCCATTCGCGGGTCAATCTATCGGCCAACCTCTACGGTCGCTATCAGTGGGAAAACTACGGCGCGAGCAACGAATACTCATGGGACGGCTACCGCGCACAGCTCAAGTACATCATCCCCATCGACAAATTCAGCAACGGCGCTTCGCTGACCTACATCGGTTTCACCAACTTCGATTTCGGCTCGGATATCCACAAGGACAACCCCGCGCGTACCGCCAACGCCACGGTGGCGACCAACGTGCTGCTCTACTCGTTCACCCACTTGCGCTTCACCCTGGTCGGCCGTTATTTCCACAACGGTGGCAACTGGGAGGACGGCAGCGAGCTGAATTTTGGCGACGGCAATTTCCGTGCGCGCTCCAACGGCTGGGGTTACTACGCCGGCGTCGGTTATCAGTTCTGAATCAAGGAGTTTTCCATGCAAGCAATGATGCGTTTGACCCTGGCCGGTGTGGCCCTGCTCTCCTCCACCGTTTGGGCGGGCGAAGCGCCGATCCAACCGAAAGTGGTGTTGATCACCATGTTCGCCCCCGAGGCGCAAAACTGGATTGATCGCCTGGAACTGAAACAGGAAATCCGCGTGCCGGGCCTGTCTGCCGAGTACCCGACCATCCGCTGCAACGCGCAGCAGGTGTGTCTGTTGACCACCGGCATGGGCCAGACCAATGCGGCCGCCTCGACCCTGGCCTTGGCCTTGTCGCCGAAATTCGACCTGCGCAAAAGTTACTTCCTGATCGCCGGTATCGCCGGGATCAGCCCGAAGCACGGGACCATCGGTACTGCTGCGTGGGCGCATTATCTGGTGGAATTCGGCACGCAATGGGAGATCGATTCGCGCGATGCGCCGTCAGGTTGGCCGACCGGTTATCTGGGCATCAACACCAAGGGGCCGAACGAAAAACCGCCGTTGGATTACAAGACCGAAGTGTTCGAGCTGAATGCGAAGCTGCAGGACAAAGCCTTCGCCCTCAGCCACAAGGTTGAATTGAGCGAGAGCAAGGAATCGGCGGCGTGGCGCCTGAAATATCCGTCGGCACCGGCCAATCAGCCGCCCGTCGTCACCCGCTGCGACACGCTGGCAGGCAACACCTGGTTTTCCGGCACGCGCCTGAGCGAGCGCGCCGAGGTCTGGACCGAACTGCTGACCGACAACAAGGGCGAATACTGCACGACGCAGCAGGAAGACAACTCGACCTATGAGGCCTTGTTGCGTGCCAGTCGCGAAGGTCTGGTCGATGTGCAACGCCTGGCCGTGGTGCGCGCCGGCTCCGACTTCGACCGCCCTGAACCGGGCGGCAGCGAAGTGGACAACCTGCTCAAGTACGCCGATCAGGGCGGTTTTGTGCCGGCGCTGGAAAACCTCTATCGCGCGGGCAACCCACTGGTGCAGGACATCCTGAAAAACTGGTCGGCATGGGAAAATGGCGTCCCGCATTCCTGAGCCCTACACCGATCTACTGTAGGAGTGAGCCTGCTCGCGATAGCGGTGTGTCAGTTACCTATGTATCAACTGACACACCGCTATCGCGAGCAGGCTCACTCCTACAGGGGTTTTGCGGTGGGTCAGGGAATTAGGATGATCTTGTCGCCACAGCCTTGATTGACGTCGGCGTAGCGCGCCAAGCCTTCGGCCAACGGCACCTCAACCAGCCCTTGCGGCAACGGCAACAAGCCTTCATCGAAGAACCGCCCGAACTGCTCCAGCATCGCCGCACAGGCTTCAACGCCATATAGCAACGAATTGATCCCGACCACTGAACCGCCCTTGCGATACAGCGCCAGCGCGGGCAATTGCACGTGGCCGTCCACCGGCGCGGCAATGATCGCGATCCGTCCGAAGGTGGCCAATGCCGCCACCGACGCCGGCAGCCAGAAACCGGTGGTGTCGAAAATCACATCAGCGCCGCCGCGATACACCGCGTTGACCTGCGCACCGAGGTCTTCGGGCTTATCCAACTGAATCGTCTGATAACCCTGCGCCTGCAACTCCGCCACCTGCTCCGGGCGCCGCGCCGCCGCCAGCAACTGCGCGCCACGCACTTTCGCCAGCGCCAAAGCAGCGGTGGCCACCGCCCCGCCGCCGATCACCAGCAAACGGGTTTCGGCCTTTACCAGACTGCGTTCCAGCGCATCCCACGCGGTGGTGTAAGGCACGCCGAGGCTGGCCGCCTGGGTGAAACTCAGATGCGAGGGTTTGTGCGCCACACCATTGGCCGGCAGTTTGACGAATTGCGCGTGGGAGCCGTCGGCAAAAAAGCCCAGCTCACGGCCGGTGCCCCAGACTTCCTGACCGATCAACGCCTGCGGACCTTCGACGACGACACCGGCGAAATCCCGGCCAGGAATCCGTGGCAGCGTGGTGTAGGGAAAACGCCCGAGCACGTTCTTCACGTCGCTGGGATTCAGGCCTGCCGCTTTGATCTGCACGAGTACTTCGTTCGCGCCAGGAACGGGGGTCGGCACCTCGACGCAGCGCAAAGAAGACAGGTCGCCGGTTTTATCGAATTGCAGTGCTTTCATGGGGACATCCACCGAAGGAGAAAAGGAAACTCAGGACAGCCAACCCGCGACCAATTGCCGGCCCATCGGCCACAACTGTTCACCGGCGAGCATGCCGAGCAAGCCGACCAGCGCGATGGCCGGTGGCGCCGGAGAACGGAAATCCAGCGCGCCGTACAACAGGCCGACGCCGAGACCGATGGCCAGCGAAATCAGGTAGTTCATGGGGGTAACTCCGCCCGTTGAAAGGAATGGGCAAAGTTTAGGGATCCGGCGGGGATGGCATCGGCCAAGGACTTCTGAATTTCGGACAAACCTTTGGAGCCACCACAATCCATTGTAGGAGTGAGCCTGCTCGCGATAGCGTTGTGTCATTCAACTATGCACCAGCTGACACACCGCTATCGCGAGCAGGCTCACTCCTACAGGTATTACGCCAGTCTGCTCAACCGCTGTGAGTCATGAATTGTGAGGGGGCGACGCCGAGTTCACGGCGAAACATGTCACTGAAACTGCTCGGTGAATACCCCAGCTCCCGGGCAATCACACTCACCGCCACGCCCTGAATCAATTCCGCCACCGCCGTCGCCAGTTGCACCTGCCGCCGCCACTCGGCGAAGCCCATGCCGAGGCTGTCCTTGAACAACCGCGCCAGCGTGCGCACGCTGGCGCCGGCATTTTCCGCGTGCTGTTCGAAGGGAATCGCCAGCGACGGTGCCGCCATCACCGCCTGACACAAATTCATCAAACGCCGATCAGAGTCATCCGGCAGCGGAATCTTCAACTGCGAACGCCGTGCGCGCTTCAGCTCCAGCAACGCCAGCCCGACCAGCGCCTCGTAGTACTGCGGATCACCACTGTCGCCCTGCTCCACCAGCCCTACAATCAACTCGCGCAGCAACCCACCGACCTCGATCACCTGCACCGTCTGATCCAGCGTCGCCGCCAGCGCCGGGCGCAGGTAGATATTGCGCATCTGCAAATCCGACACCACGCGAATCCCGTGCGGCACACCGGGCGGCAACCACACCGCACGCTGCGGCGGCACCACCAACGCCTCATGCGGCGTCTCGACCCACATCACCCCGCTCACCGCATACAGCAACTGCCCCCAGACATGCTCATGCGGCTCGATAAACAACCCGCGCGGATAGGTACGCGCCACACGTTGCACGGGCACATCGGTGTCACTGAGATCGGGGGGCGCGGCAAGAACCATGACGAGCATTCATTGAGGTTGGCGGAGGCGCCATGGTAACCAGTGCACCCACACGTCGCCAACGATAGATACCGTCGGACAATCCGAGTGAATTTTCCCGCAGCGCCGCGATCCCTCTATTACCACAGGGAGGAATACGGGCTTTATGAACAACGCAAAACTCTATGTCATTGACTACACCCTTCACGGCACGCCCAAGTCGTTCATTATCCGCTCGGACAAAATGGACAATGCCGAGGCTTGGCACTGGGCTAGCTGCGATGCCGGTGTCGGTCGGATCCCGCGATTTGGCCGGGAAAAGGTGCAGAAGACCAGCAAACCGATGGCAGAAAAATTCGGCGTGGAAAACGTCGTGTGGCGACCGACCAGCTAAGCTCAGCCTGGCCATCGGTATCATTCGGGGGAATCATCATGAGCAACATCATCAGCCCGGCGCATCTGGACTACGGCCTCGATACGCTGTTCGGGCGAATCACCAAGAGCGTGGACTGTCGCGTCGGCCTGGAAGCCGTGGAAGATGATCCATATCGCTTTGCCCTGAAAGTGCCCGCGCCTTTACCGCAAGATCTCGACCAGGCCAAAACCGTGGTTGTTCAGGTTGAGGGCCGGCGGTTACAGGGTACGGTGCGGCATACCGAACGCATGGATGATGCAAGCTTGAAACTGGAAGTGGAGCCTGATTAGGCTCCACTTTTTTATGCGCGCGGTTATTTCGGATGGGCGCAATGGCAGCCTTTGCTTGAGCATTCTTCGCCACTTTTGTGGTGGTGGGCGCAGGCTTCACAGCAGTAGTGTTTGCCGTGGACGGCGTAGGCATGATCGCCTTCCTTGATGGTGCATTTGCAGCCGGGGCAGTCGCATTTTCTATCGGGCATGGGACAGACTCCTTTTTGGGTGGTTGTCTGGGGCTTTTTATAGGCAAGCCTTGATAACCAGTGTAGGAGCTGCCGCAGGCTGCGATCTTTTGATTTTGTTTGGGTTTGGGTTTGGGTTTGGGTTTGGGTTTGGGTTTGGGTATGGGGGCATATCCGTTGCTGCGGGTGCTGCCGCTGGCGGTTTCGCTCTTACAGCGAGTC